>DAHWJX010000003.1:0-11674 GCA_027343965.1 Caryophanales bacterium
GGATTCCGTCCTTTGCCGTAGCTCGCTTAAACCGACGCAGCGCGCTATCCAAAGATTCGTTTTTACGGACCTTGATCTCGGACATATAGCTTTCCCTCCCTCCACCGAACTCTGCCTAAAATTGAATCATCTGCAACAAGAAAAGACATGCCGCTTAGCGGTATCAACGCCGATTATATGCCACTTGAACAAATAATGTCAACCCAAATACACAGACCCACTATGGACGCAGGTCATGTTCAAGGACCAACAACCGTTCCCAGAGTTGCCCTAGCGTGTGAACGCCTTCCTCTTTTAGAATGGCTACCTGGCGTTTGATAACCATCGCTGTCATCAAAGCATCGCCAAGAGCTGTATGGCGATGGACTGTTTCAATTTCATAGAGGGCAAGCAAGATATCAAGCGTCGGGTATTTCTTAAAACGATGCAATGCCATAGCGATCTTTCCCGTATCGAGAACTTGATGGTGCAACTCAACGCCCCAACTCTTTCGCAAATTCACGTTAATAAACCGGATATCATGTGCAGCATGATGCGCTACAATAATACGATCACCTATAAACTGCAAAAATATTTGCAGCGCATAGCTAAGATCGGGTGCATCCGCCACGGTTTGCGCCGTAATTCCCGTCAGTTGCACGACAACATCAGGTATAATTCGATCTTTCGGAAGTTTCACATAAGTGTGAAAATCAGGAATCGATTCTATCGTGTCTGGATCAAGACACACAGCGCCTATCGATAGCAAGCAATCTTCCGTTGGCACAAAACCTGTTGTTTCAGTATCAATCACGGCCAAAGAGAGTTCATCCAACGGTTGATCAGCCATTTCATGTTCATGCAAGGCGCTTATCATGGCACGCAACTCCGCTTGACTTTGCAAAGATGGCGTAGATGAATCCATCGTGCCATAAGGATTGCCTGCAAGACCGCCTAAGAGATGGCGCAATACTCGGATGCGTTCAAAGCCCATGCGTCATCTCACCCCGGTCTGTTAAATTGGCGAAGAGTGATTTGCTGCAACTGTTTCGTGGTGCGAAGCGCTCGTTTTATCCTGTCTCGCTCTTCATCTGTCAATTGTTCGATAAGAATATAATCATCGATAGGTTGACCCTGTAATGCCTGCATGACATGATGGCGCAAGCGTACAAAAAGCGCAGTCTCAAGTGCGTCTGTCACCTGCTTGGCAAGTTCAGCAGACCATGCTTTTTGAAGAAGCAATTTTTCTATGCGAATTTTTGTAGATGGCTCACCAATATCAAGGCTCAGCGCCCAAATACGAACACTGTTAACAAGGGGTGTATAAAATCCCTCTTTAACTTGAAAGTACCCTTTACGGGAAGGATCAGGATCGGACCGAATTCCACCGAGTAGCGTTAATGCGATAGGGTGAGAAAGCGCCTGATCCGCTACTTTCCAGCGAATAAAAGGTGATCGCGATATCGCATGTGCGACACTTCGACGAACATTCGCCACAAGGCCTGACTCTCCGATAATCGTTCTTGCATCTGATGCAATCAAGAGAAACCGGATATTATCCCAGTCAGGATAATCAGCATAATTTATAATTCGTTCCTGCCATATACTTAAGGTGCCACGCCAACGTGTATTGCTCGCCATAATGTTACCAGAACAAAACGGGTAGCCAATTTGGTGCAACATCGCCGCCGTGACTTCGCCAAGACGTTGATAATAGGCATCGCCATCTCCGGGCGATGACTCATGTTCTATAGGATAAATGAACGCATGATCTTGATCACTGCGAATTGATTGTTCACCGCGCGCCCCGCTGCCCAGTAAGGCAAAAGCAAAACCCGTCTGCCATGAGGGGGGCATTTTACCATGTATATGCTGCAAAGCCAATTGCAATGCCAAGCGATGCATTTGCCTGTGATACTGTGCCAAATTGTCCATAATGACAAAAGCTGAGCGAAATTTTAGATCCTGGGCGACCATGCTAGGTAAATCGTCGTGAATCTTCTTCAGCTCTGCAAGCGTATACGTAGACTGTTCAGGCATATACATCACGCGTAAAGACACGCTCAAATCTACCTCACTTTATGGCGGGTATCAATACCGCCGAAAAGAATCAATATCTTGTCTCGTAATCTCAACGCGACGATCTGCCGCATTGAGCAATTCTTCAAGGTTACCGATGCCAGCCACATAAAATAAGACAACTTCAACGCCGACATCTTTCGATACCTGAATCGCAGGGACAAAGTCTGAGTCAGCCGTCAAAAGGCCAATCTTCCCAGTCGCATGTCGCAAAGCCAGGCTCACCAAATCAACTGCCAACTGCACATCAACGCGTTTTTGTTCAAAAATGGGTTCTCCACTTTCATCATGACCACGAAAAGCCAATTTGCCTTCCCGCACTTCGAAATTATCCAGACGATTCAGTTTGTTCAAGAAACTTCTTTTATCAATATGCCGTCGTGATTCCTCATCGGTTACAGATTCCGAACGATACGGCAGACAATCATAGTAATAAACGCGCAAAACCGTTCCAGTCGGGTCTACTTTTTGCGCCATCCAATGGGCAAGTTTTGCATAATCTAAACGCGGACTGCCAAATCTGTTTTTCAACGCCTTTCCAAGATAACCTCCGTCAATAAAAAAGGCGATGCGATCCACTGAACCACTCCTGTCTGGACCATTGTCCAATGCCCGTCCGTTACTTCTTGCATACTATACTATAAAGTCGCACACGGGAAGTGACGTGATAATGAAACTGTCGACGATCCTGAAGGCAAGTACGCTCGCCTTAGATATTTTCAATCATAAGTCGACACAGCAATTAAGCGGCCTTGTTACAAAAGGGATAAAACGCCGCAGGGAAAATGTTGCGGTTCAACCATCAAGGGTACAGGCAACAACCCGTGCTCGACCGTCGCAGCAGGGACATCCTAGCGTGCAGCCACCTGATCCTTTTGCACCTTTGCCAGTACGTCACATCGCAAAGTATGTGACGCCCGAAAACCTTAAAAAAGCCCAAGAATGGCACGGGATTATTCGCAGTTTCCTTGACAGGGACTGACAAATTGTCAGTCCCTCGTAGATTGCTTATCCTCAGCGCCTGTTCCCGTCGTCCCTAAAAAAGCTGACATCCACCGTTTGCGAAGAAGATAACTCGCGAGTCCGAGAATCGCCAAGGCGATCAGCGCGCTGATGATAGCCGGCCACATCCCATGGCTAAACCCCAGAAACACGCCCCCCATCCACAAATAAAACGGCACGAGGCCAAGGCATGTCGTCCAAAAAAACGGCCAAAATCGAACGTTCATCAAACCTGCCACATAATTCAATACATGATACGGTACAAAGGGTGCAAAGCGTAAAACTAACAATCCCATAGTACCTCGACGCTTAATCCAGTTATCGACTTGCTGTTGCCGTTCACGAGAGAACAACCTTCTAACTCTCGCCTGTCCTAGCCAACGTGTCACATACATGGCGACAATTGCGCCTAGCACAGATCCAGACCAAGAATAAAACAGACCCCATCCTATTCCATAAATCTCCATATTGACAACGATCAAAAACTCGGCTGGCACAGGAATGATACATAGCAACATCATCAGGAAAATAGCAATAACGACACCAAAGACACCGAAAGACTGGATTAGCATTGAAAACGAGTCTCGATAAATCACAAATACCCACACCGATACGGCGACTAAAAGCGCGCCGGCGACAACCGGTATAATCCGCCATTGAACAGGTCGATCGTTGTCTCTAGTTAGACGTTCATTAATTGCGGCGCACCTCCGCATCGTGCACTTAGATCGCCTATAACTCTATCACAGGGTCGTACAGATGCCAACTTGTCTTAGCATGTTATGCTTTTTTCTTTTTACCGGAAACGGCTACTTCGTCATCGCGATACAAACGAATGGCTTTAGACGTAAATAAAATGCCATCTAGATGATCAATCTCATGTTGGATACAACGAGCGCGAAAATCCGTTTCCTCGAACTCAATGAATTGACCTTCGCGGTTTTGCATGCGCACACGAATCCACTTGTAGCGCTTTGTATCACCATAAATGCCTGGTATGGACAGACATCCATCCGGACCAACCTCTTCATCACGACCATCAAGAATGACAGGATTGATCAGATCAAGGCGACCCTTACCATCTTCAACATCCACAACAGCAATGCGTTTTAAGATATTGACTTGTGGTCCTGCAAGACCGATTCCATTCGCAAATTTCATGGTTTCATACATATTATCTAAAACACGCAATAAGTTAGCCGTAATTTTGGCTACCTCAGATGCAGGAGTTGTTAAAACCGGATTAGGAAACTTCACGATTTCATAAATTGCCATACAAAAACCTCCATCAATTACCCATCATCTTTATCTCTTCTCATGCTATTATGCCACGAACATAACGATCATTCTATCGGGATATGCTTAACGTTATCCTCTAGTTTTTGTACAGGTTGCTGTACCGATCCCTGTTTCAAACTTTCAAAAAGGTTCGTCGCGACATCCCATGTCAAATTTTCAGGATATGCATTTTCGTTGTGTAATACCATATCAAGACCAATTTTTTCTTCCTCCGGTGTTACGCGAATCCCCATAGCAAGGTCAATCACTTTTAGCAATACCCACGTTCCCACGCCGCAGTACAACCAAGTCACCACAATGCCTAACAATTCAACAAGTAATTGATGGAAATCACCGGCAAATGCCCCATTACCACCTTGGACATTAACGGCCACAGTCGCAAATAACCCTGTGGCAATCATGCCCCATGTACCGCCGATGCCATGTGCGCCAAACGCATCAAGAGCATCATCATACCCAAAATGCCCTTTAAACATCGTCGAAAAGAAATAACTCACAATCCCTGCTATGATGCCTAAGATAATCGACGCTCCTGGGTTGATAAAACCACTTGCCGGTGTGACTGCAACCAAGCCACTCACCACGCCAGCTGCCGCGCCTACGATACTCGCATGTCCTGTCTTGTACCGTTCAATGATAACCCATGCAATCCCTGAAGCAGCAGCAGCCGTATTCGTCGTCAAAAATGCATTGATTGCCACGCCATTTGCTGCCAAGGCACTGCCCGCGTTAAAACCAAACCACCCAAACCATAAGATACCGGTACCAATTATGACTAATGGTACGTTGTGCGCCTTGATAGCTCCTGAGCCATGTCCATGCCGTTTGCCAAGATACATGGCACACACCAAGCCAGCAATACCTGATGCCATTTCAACCACCGTGCCGCCTGCGAAATCAAGGATATGAAGTTGACGAAGGAAGCCTCCGGTACCCCATACCCAGTGCACAAGCGGATCATAGATCAAGGTAGACCAGGCTAAGGCAAATACGATGAAGGAAGAAAATTTCACACGTTCAGCCAGACCGCCAACAATGACGGCTGGTGTAATGATTGCAAACATCATCTGAAATATGGCGAACAGTTCCGAAGGAATCGTCGAAGAATAAGATGGATCCGGTTGCATACCCACATGATAAAAGAGCGCAAAGTGCAAATTGCCTATGATGTGCGCAACATCAGGTCCAAAAGCCAAACTATAGCCAAATAAAATCCATTGAATCGAAATAACCAATGCCACAGAGATCACTTGGTACATGGTGGTGATCACATTTTTGTTACGAACAAGGCCTCCATAAAACAAAGCCAAACCAGGCGTCATAAAGAGTACTAAAGCTGATGCGACGAGAACCCATGCTATATCTCCAGCATTAGACAAAGTGATATCTCCTCATAGTATATTGTGACTTATGATGTGAATAACTATAATCTTAACGAAACTATAGCTAATCGGAATCGAAACTGTCAATGTGCAAAATCCTCGCGTAGAGATCTTCATAGTCATCTGCCGCACGTTGCCAAGTAAATTGCGTTTGCATACGTTGTATGCCTTGTTTTGCTAATGTCTTGTACAAGCTTTTGTCAGCTAACAACGTATGCAACGACTTAGCCCATTGCAACGGATCTCTATAGTGTGTTACAAAAATGCCAGTATCCACATGTAAACTTTCACGAAGCCCCCATGCACCACTTGCCACCATGGGTGTTCCAGACGCCTGCGCCTCTAATGCAACAAGTCCAAACGCTTCATCGACCTGCGAAGGACACACACAAACATCGGCTACGCGATACAAATCAGCTAACGTGTCACGCGCCACAAACCCAAGCCAATGCACTTTCACATGACGAGCCAAACGATCCAATTTTTTGGCATAGTCGCCCGTCCGGGGATGTAGCCCTGCAACGATAACAATGACCTCCATCGCATAGCGTTGCCGCAATTCTCGCAATGCTTCCAAAACGACGTGCAAGCCTTTGCGTTCAATGATTCGGCCCGTAAATAAAATAATCGGATAATGCATAGCATGGATGCGTTCACGCCACGCTGCTACGCGTTTAAAATCCTCATCGGATTGCGCCGGATGAAATAAGCTAACATCAACACCTGGATAAATTACGTTAGCATGAATGGCAGGAAACTTATGGTGCAGACGATCATATACAAACCCGCTATTAACCACAATGTCTTGCGCAGATTGTAACGCTCGCAGCGCATCGTCGGGCATAAGACGGGTTTCGTGAAGAAAAGTCATCGAATGCAGTCCAAGAACTAATGGCCTATGTAAATTCACCAAGGAGCGCAAATAAAGAGGGCGATTGTCAACTTGTATGATCGCTGGCAAAGGGTGCTTTTTTACGATATCGCCCAGCACCTTCGATGTAAAGCGTGATGTCTGTGCTTTGTCTAAAGCTTGTCGCGTATGATGCAAGGGATCACCATAAAGCACTGAATCATGATAATAGAGATAAACACCTACACGTCGTCGTAACGCTCGCCATAAATCATAGAGATAGATCTCTACTGATGTCATCTGTGATGCATTTATGTCCTTTGTCCCTGGTGTGATAAGCGCTACAGTCTGATTCATCCGCGTTCCCCCATCTTGCCGCCATACAGAAAAGGAGGTGCAAGCGTTGCGTATTTTGGTGTTAACGACTGAATATGAGCCTACAATCATTGGTGGTCTCGGGGTCGTCGCTTCACAACTTGCCGCTCAATTATCTACGTTTGAACATGAAGTGGTCATCGTAACCAAAGGGATAAAACAGTCCATCGACGACCGTAGAATAGGGCGCATGCGGGTGATTAGGGTTCCCAAGTGCGTTAAACACGATGTTGTACCTTATCTAAAAAAACGTGTACTTCCCATCGACATGATCCACGTCCACAGCATTCAGTGGGATGAGGTAGCTATTGCCCTTAAGGAATTATGCAAAGTCAGAACCCTATATACCTGTCATTCGCTGATCACATTAGAAAAATTCCAATCTAAGTTTGCGAAGACGATGCAAGAGCGACAGCAACAGCTCTTACGGCACTGTGATGTCGTGGTTTCACCAAGTTTATGGCAAAAAGACCAAATTGATACGATGCATCTCACTTCTAAAAGCGTTGTCATTCCAAACGGCGTAACTTTATCGCCTATCGCACCGCTTGATGCAAATAAACGTGATCTCGTCTTTGTTGGGCGACTAGTTCGTCTGAAAGGGATCGAGGATCTCTTAGCCGCCCTTGCGACCTACCCGCAAAAACATCCTGTTTCACTTGATGTCTACGGACGTGGGGAAAATCATTACGAAGCCAAATTGCTGCGGATGGCCAATAATATACGCCCACATCGGGTGCATTTTAGAGGCTTCCTTGACCACGAGCGGATGACACAACGGATGCGTTCGTATGGGGCGCTCATCATGCCAAGCAAAAATGAGTCTTTTGGCCTGTCTGCTCTCGAAGCGATGGGCTCTGGCATTCCTGTGTGCGCTTCTCGGCAAGGTGGGCTTGCGGAATTCGTCGATCGCAGTGTTGCGGCCGTGATCGACCCCATTTCTCCAAAAACGATTCGCGAGAGTCTTGACGAACTGTTTCATGATAAAGAAAAAACAGCACAAAGACGAATGGCTGCCCATGAACGGGCAAAACAATATGCTTGGAACCTAATCGCAAAACGTTACGAAAAGTTGATGGAAGAAATAAGGTGAGTGTAATGGCGTCAAACTGTGCATGGTATCTTATCGATACTTGGAAAAATAAACCTCAAGGTCAGGTTTGGCGAGTAAAAGAACCTGGCGGAAAAGTAGGTTTTTTTAAATTTGCCTTCAAGGAACAATGGTATGACGCAGGCCCCATCGTAGGCAACGAATGGATAACCGCTACATTAGCGAAACGTACTGGATTTGATACGGCCGACTTAGATGTCGTCAGTATCCCGTATGGCAATACACTTCTTTCGGGCATTGTATCTATTCAAAAAGAGTTTTCTCCTATCGTATCATGGCGCAACTTAGATGCATCCGTGGCGCAACATCCTTATGAACACCTGCAAGATGCCGATAAGCTCTTTGGCGTGATCGCTTTTGATGCTTTTATCACCAACCTTGATCGTGGTTCAGGAAAAAACATTCTCTTTTATCGCCCCGACGACCAACATCGCTTCGCGTTCTATCTCATCGATCATGGGTACGCATTATATGGATGTGAGCGAAAATGGGCAATACATTCGCCGATGGATGCTTATTGGCATCACATTTGGAATTTTTATCACATTCCAAAAGGTTGGCAAATATTCGCGAGCAAACGTGTTTTACAACAGGCGATAGAGGCGATCCATTCACTCGATGAATATGCAATACGGCATATTGTACATGACGTACCTGATCCACTCTATACCAAAGCCATGCAAAAAGATACGATCGCCATGTTGTTGTACCGCCAAAAGCACCTTGCTCACATGCTTGATGAATGGTTGCGTTACCGAGGTGATAAAGAATGCCTCGTGTAACAAAAGGCCGTCTGCCAATTGGCAAATGGAAGAAATATCGTCTGTTATATCAAGATTCCGTCCTAAAATATCATCTACCTGAAACCGCAAGGTACCATCCTGCACAACTTTCTGTCTGGTTGCATCGCTTCCCTTGTATCGTGATTAAACCTGATACAGGAGAAGGCGGAGTCCATGTCGTTAAAGTATGTACGTTCGGAAACCGCTTGTTTGTCCATGATGGCAGAACCATTTGGTCAGTTCAGGCGTCCCCGTCTGCATACCGTCAATTACCACGATTTACACGTGATCAAGCGTGCGTTATCCAACAATATATTCCCTTGGTAACTGTGCACAATCGTCCTGTGGACATACGCGTGATCGTGCAACGAGCAGAGCATGGGCACTTTGAAGTGACCGGTACTTTTTGCAAGGCCGCCCCTGAAGGCACATTTGTAACGAATGTTAAGCAAGGTGGCACCATTGGTTCCATCGGCCCCTATCTCTTGCAACTTGCAGGAGGCGATAAAAAGCGTAAAACATCTCTTGAAAAATCATTAACGTCCCTATCTCTGCGCATTGGGACCACCTTGCAACGATCAAGCACGAATACCATTTATGGAATCGATTTTGGCCTTGATTCATCAGGTCACATTTGGATTATCGAAGTCAACACGAAACCCAGTCTGCTTATCCTGGATGATATTGATCACGAAATGTATCGGCGAGCCTCTCATCTTCGCGCATGGAACCGCTCCAAACTGCTCACGCTACAAGAGCAAGATGCCACCTGAGTGAAAGGATGTGTCGCATGGAAAAAGACGAACAAAAACTCGGCATTGACCCGCACAATATTCACCGCGCCAACACCTTACCGTCAGCGCTACGCGTGGATAAGACCAACAACGTCAATGCTGAGGCCATTCGTTCCCAACAGTCTCAAGACTTTGTCATTAATCCTGGTCGTCAAAAAAGATAGCCTTCTTACCACCCGAGCGACGAATTCGTATACACTTGTTTGTACACGGTTCGTCGTTCCACACGTGAAGGAATCACATTAGCACCTATTCCAGGTTCAGTGCTAACAGCAAAAAGGCCAGGTGATGAGAACACAACTTGAGGTTCAATAATGTCTTCCTCAAAGTAGCGCGCACTAGGTGCAATATCCCCTGGCAAACCCATCCCGTCCAAGGCGCTTATCGCGATATTGCAAAGCCTTCCAACGCCTGCCTCGAGCATACCGCCACACCATGTGGCAACACCTTCATTTTCAGCCAAAGCAACGATGTCGCGCGCATTGGACAGTCCACCAACACGTCCGATCTTCACATTAATCACTCGGCATGCACCAATTTGCATCGCTTTTCTTGCATCATCAATCGTACGAATGCTTTCATCCAGACAAATCGGTGTCGACATTTGTTGTTGTAATGTCGCATGATCAACGATGTCATCATAAGCGAGCGGTTGCTCGATCATCATCAAAGCAAACTCATCAAGTGCTTTGAGCCTGGACAGATCTTGTAATGTATAGGCACTATTGGCATCGGCCATGAGCAAAATATTCCCAAACTCTTTTCGAACCTGACGTATAACATCAACATCATAACCGGGTTTGATCTTGATTTTAATGCGGGCAAATCCCTGTGTCAGATAGCTTTCAATGCGGTGCAGTAAATCTCTTATCGTAGGTTCAATACCGATACTAATACCCGCTCGCACATGCGTTTTTGTGGCTCCCAACACTTTTGCAAGGCCCATATTTTGCTCTTTACAATAGGCATCCCAAAGCGCGCCTTCAAGCGCCGCTTTGGCCATATAGTGCCCGCGAAAAGGACGGAGCAAATGGGACACTTCATCTGGATGAGCAAACTCATGGTGTAAGACAAGGGGGATAAAAAAATCACGCAAAACATGCACGGCTGTCATCGTCGTTTCCTCGAGATATAGTGGTTCTGAAAAAGCGGTGCATTCCCCATACCCAGTAGTACCGTCTAGTGTCGTCACCGTAATGAACACAAACTCTTTCTCGGTTTCCTGACCATAACTGGTTATAAATGGATCTAGTAATGGCATCCGCAAAATACGTAATTCCACACTGCGCAATTTCAAGGTATAATGACTGGCAGACATATGATCACCTATTAGGAGTTGGTACCAAATGGGGCTTTACGATGTATCCATCATTGCCACCGGTTCAAAAGTACCGGATGCCATTTTGACAAATGCTGATCTGGAAGCCATGGTCGACACCAATGATGAATGGATTCGTACACGTACGGGTATTCGCGAAAGACGCCAATTGGGTAAAGATGAACCGGTAACCGACATTGCGATTGCAGCTGCCAAAAATGCTATTGATGCCGCTGGTATTGATCCGACTGAGATCGATCTGATCATTGCTGCTACTTTTACGACAGACTTGATGTTCCCTCCGCTTGGTTGCATGATCCAACGTGGCATTGGCGCAAAAAATGCGGTGGCCTTCGATACCAATGCCGTTTGCGCCGGGTTTTTGTATGCCATGATACAAGGTGCCCAATTTTTGCAAACCGGCGCTTACAAAACAGCGCTGATCGTTGCGGCGGAAGGCATTACCCGCTATATCGATTACACCGATCGAAATTCCTGTATCTTGTTTGGAGACGGTGCAGGAGCTGCCATCTTGCAGTCAACACCACGTGCAAAGGAGCTTGATCAGCCGCAAAAAGGGCTCATTGACTTTGACCTTGGATCCGATGGAAGCCGTGTGGACGTCGCGTTTTGCCCACGTCCCACGGCTCCTTCATCATGGCTTGACACACTTAGCAACCGAGAAGATGTCACCCCCTACATC
>DAHWJX010000005.1:0-24612 GCA_027343965.1 Caryophanales bacterium
TCGTGTGGTGCTTGATCGTGTGGTGCTTGATCGTGTGGTGCTTGATCGTGTGGTGCGCGCTCGGCACACTTGGCGACACGACGTGAGTATCACCCACTTTTGTATGCACATGTGCTGTACGCGGCGTATGCGACACCACAAAGTCGAGATCTTTTTGCAGGGAGGGATCCTTCGTCAACGCTTGAACCAAGGAAGTGAATTGCTTCGCCCCACCTACCGCCTTGTCCATATGGCCAAGTACCAGATCTGAGAATTTAACATGAACACCTTGACGCTTTGCTTCCACGTAAAGTGCTAAACGTCCAGCTGATATATGATAGTGTTGCGCCGCCTGTATGACATCCTTGTGCACGACAATCGCAATCACACGCATCGCCTTTTTAGGTAACGAGTGTAAAACATCAGCTTGTACGGTTTTAAGCAAGGCAGGTACCGTAGTTTGCGACGATGCAGTAGCTCCTGCTGCAGTCACGATCACCGTTGAAGATCGCTCCATAAACCCGGCCTGTTGTACAGCGCGCAGGTACGTAGCAATCGCTTTTGACAGCTCCATACCTTGAACATGAACAGAACGTGATACTTGCGATGCAGCCGAATCAAGGGCCTCAAGGGACAAGACACGATCATGCTGATTCACCGTAAATTGCACACTCGGATTAATATCCATGGTGACATAGGCAAACGGCATGGCATCAGCAGGTATCACATGCCATACAGACATCCACACCAAGAAAAAGACAATAACCGCCGCCAAGCTTGATATACCCACACGCATCGTGGACCACGCGCGCTTTCCTGTTCGCACCATTGCGTTGCTTTCCATGGGCAAATCCACTTCAGCACCGATACACATGCCTTTAACACGCGTTACGTGCACAAAGTTCATATCTCGAGAGAGGGCAACGGCCGTGTGTTCATCGATGAATTCCATGATAACTCCGCGATTCATCGTTGGTCCCCCTCTCGAACAAAGCCTTGCAACAATTCATAATCACCTAAAAGCAACACAGTGACTGCGACAATATAATGGCGTTGGCGTTCTAATGTTTTTCGGCTAACCATAACTCTATTTTGTAACTGCTTCATAGGAAGAACATGCGACGAAACAAATGTTTGCGACAGTAAGGGGTCTTTTGCAAGTGTTCTGGCTACTGCAATGGCAGACATGCGCGCATCTTGATGTTTAGGACTCAGGGTCATAAGGCTGTCAAACGACACCCCATATAACGATAATTCCTCTTTATATCGTTCGATTTCTTCCGCGCGCGCTTTAACTAACTCATCAGCTTCGTAGATCGCCATCGACGCATCCACATCGACTGTATTTTGAAGATTGCCTTCTTCATCTTCTACCTCAAAGGCGCTAAACGGGCGTTCCTTTTGACGTTCATTAACCCGGAAATGATCGATCAACCTACGACGCATAACCGTTTCGGCAAAACCGATAAAACTTCCACGCTCATCTTCATAGCGATCGATGGCGTCATTCATCGCCACAAAAGCAATTTGAAATTCATCTTCAGTGTGGCTAATGGCGCGACCGCACACTTGTGCTACGACGCGATCCACGAAAGGCTGATAACTGCGAAGAAGAGTCTCGCGGGCTTCCTTATTGCCTTTTTTCGCATCAGCAAGAAGTACATCAAGCGCATCGCTTGGTGCCTTGTCGAGAGGACGCTTGCGAACAAAGGGCAATCGCACCACGTACTTAGCCACCCTTTCTACCTATAATTCGTTGAAGCTACCTGCTTTGTGACGCAAAATCAGCGTTCTTTCGGTAACATGCGACCAAAATGTGCATAAGCTCGTTCCGTGGCTTCTCTACCGCGCGGTGTTCGCCGTAAAAGTCCTATTTGTAAGAGATACGGTTCATAGACATCTTCTACCGTCCCCGCATCTTCCCCGACAGTTGCCGATAACGTTTCAAGCCCAACTGGGCCACCGCCAAATTGATCAATAATGCCTAGCAACAAGCGCCTGTCTAGCTCATCAAGCCCGTACGCATCCACTTGCAATTGTAAAAGGGAGTTTCTTGCACATTCGTCATCAATCGAACCATCGCCCGTCACTTGCGCAAAGTCGCGTACACGGCGCAGCAAGCGATTGGCCACACGCGGTGTCCCACGGGCCCTTCTCGCAATCTCAAGCGCACCTTCTTCTGAGATTGGCACCGATAAAATAGCCGCCGTACGAAAAACTATACGCACCAAATCTTCTACCGGAAAATAGTTTAAATGCAGCATTACGCCAAATCGATCGCGCAATGGCGCGGACAAGAGCCCTGCACGCGTCGTCGCGCCAACCAAGGTGAAAGGTGGCAAATCTAAACGCAAAGAACGTGCCGACGGCCCTTTGCCAAGCATAATGTCAATCGCGCCATCTTCCATCGCTGGATACAGTACCTCTTCAACCGTGCGAGGTATGCGATGAATCTCATCGATAAACAATACGTCACCCTCATCAAGTCCCGTGACAATGGCCGCAAGATCTCCCGCTCGCTCAATGGCAGGACCTGATGTCACCCGGATATTGACACCAAGTTCATTCGCAATAATATGCGCCAAGGACGTCTTGCCAAGGCCTGGCGGACCATAGAAAAGGACATGATCCAACGTTTCATTGCGAAGTTTTGCCGCATGAATAAAAACATGCAAGTTCTCTTTCACATCGTCTTGACCTATATACTCAGAAAGATAGCGAGGACGCAGAGATTCCTCTTTTGCGTCCTCGCCTGTCATTGAAAGATCCATTAATCGATCGCTCACAAGATCACCATGCCTTTACGATTTCATAGCTCGCAAAGCCGTCTTGACCTGCTCAGAGAGCGAAAGCGCAAGTAATTCCTGTGCTATGCGTTGTAAAATAGGTGTTACTTCACGCTCCGCGTAGCCGAGACTGACTAAGGCCTCCTGCACATCACCAAGTTCAGGTGGTAGCTGCGATGAACTTTGTAGCTTGCTTGCAGGCTGGTCCATGGTATCGTCCGATGATAAGGCAATCGACCATAGATCATCTAAACGATCTTTTAATTCAAGCACAAGTCTTTGCGCAGTCTTGGCGCCTACACCTGGAACTTTTTTTAATAACGTAAGATCCTCATAACGAAGGGCCTTGAGAAGATCAGGAAAAGACAAATGACTGATCATTTGCAATGCAAGCTTTGGTCCGACTCCACTAGCGTTCATTAAGCGATGAAATAACTTGCGATCATGATCAGCCAAAAAGCCAAATAGCGATATCGCATCTTCACGTACATGTTGATAAGTATATAATCTGTACGTCTGACCACGTTGTACCATGGTTAAAAGTGTCGATGGAACAAATACGCGATAACCGATGCCAGCAACTAAAACTACCACAGCGTCTTCTTCCAGCTGTTCGATGGTTCCGTCAAGAAACGCAATCATTTGTCACGCTTCCTTTGCACGGCGCCTGAAGTATTTAATTCAGCTTTTTGCAAGCGACGAAGGTAGGTGGAAGATTGAGCATGAGCAAGTGCAATGGCTAACGCATCTGCTGCATCATCAGGTTTAGGAATTTCTCGTAGATTCAACAAAATGCGAACCATCTCTTGAACCTGTTTTTTGTCTGCCCGCCCGTAGCCTACAACCGCTTGCTTCACTTGCATTGGCGTATACTCGGCTTGAGCGACATTGGCCAGTTCAGCCGCCAAAACCACGACGCCTCTAGCTTCTGAAGCAGTAAATGCCGTGGTGACATTACGATTGAAAAACAACTGCTCAATAGCCACGACATCCGGGTGAAATCGTTCAATGATATCGGTCACCTTGAGATAAATATCACGCAATCTTTCCCCTGTCATTGTGTGCGGCAACGTTTCAATGCATCCATATTCCATGGCCTGATGTCGGTTGCCCGCTGTCTCAAGAACGCCATAGCCTGTTCTTCCAAAACCCGGATCAATACCGAGAATTCGCAACGTTTGCGCCTCCACAACACAAAATTCGACATATCCTACGAGAAATCCTTTATTCGACGTCTGGTGCGCCATCCGTGAACGAGGCATTCGTATAAACGCTTTGCACATCATCGTGTTCTTCAAGTTTTGACAGCAACATCCCCACGTTGGCCTCATCTTCATCAGCCACACCTGTCGTGGTTGTAGGCAAGTACTCAATATCAATACCTGAAGAAATCACACCTTGTTCTTTTAGTGCCTGATCCACCGCACTCAAATCTTCGGGGGAGGTATAGATCATGTACTCCTCATCATCCGTTTGCAAGTCGTCAGCACCCGCTTCCAAAGCGATAAGCGTCAAGTCATCTTCTGATAGATCACTGTCCGTTCTCGGTACCGTGATGACCCCAACACGGCGAAACATCCAAAGCACACAACCGGACTCACCCAAACTACCGCCGTATTTGGAAAAAAGATGTCTCACTTCTGCAGCTGTGCGGTTACGGTTATCGGAAGATAATTCTAACAGCACAGCAACGCCACCTGCAGCGTAGCCTTCGTACATAAAATCCTCGAATTGCACACCAGCGAGTGTTCCTGATGCTTTAGCCAAGGTTCGCGCTAAAGTATCGCTTGGAACGCTAGCCACGCGTGCCTTCTCAAGCGCCATTTTCAAATGGTAGTTGGTATCAGGATTGCTGCCGCCACGTTTTGCCGCCGCATACACATCGCGACAAAGGCGCGTAAAAAGTTGGCCGCGAGAGGCGTCCTGCTTACCTTTTCGATGAGCGATATTTTTCCATTTTGAGTGTCCAGACATGAAAAATCCCCCTTACATTCCCCAGTCACGGGGATAACGAAAATCAATACCCATCGTACGACTTGATAACTTAGCAATCACAGGCATACGCCGCTTGTATTGATTGATCGTGATACGTCGTTTGATCAATTGAACAAGCTCACGATCAAACCCTTGTTCAACCACCTCATCCACACTCATACGTTCATCCACGAGCAAATGTAAAACCGCATCCGCCAATTCATACGTAAATCCTAGCTCGCCTTCATCAGTCTGATCTTCCCACAAATCAGCAGAAGGTGGCTTTTGTTGAATCGACAAGGGTACAGACAAACTTTTGGCAACCGCCCGAATCTGGGCCTTATACAGATCGCCAATCGGATTTAGCGCCGATGCCAAATCGCCAAATTGAGTTCCATAACCGAGCAATAGCTCAGTTTTATTACTCGTGCCTAAGGCAAGCGCACGGTAGACAACAGAGTGATCATAGATGATTGACATACGCTCGCGCGCCATTTTGTTACCGCGCCGAAGTGCAGATGAGTCCGGCTTGTCCGCAAAATAGGCATCAATTTGCGGGGTGATATCAATCGTTTTCGAAGTCAAATCAAGATCCTCAACGACACGCAATGCATCATCGATGCTGTTTTGGCTACTTAGCTTATAAGGCATAATGATCGGATGGACATGCTCTTTACCTAATGCTTCTACCGCAAGGTATGCAACAACAGCTGAGTCAATGCCCCCTGACAAACCGAATACCACGTCGCTAAACCCAGCTTTATGTACTTCGTCCTTTAAAAAGGCCGTCAGTACTGGAATAACGCCTCGGGCCACCGCTGCTAGATTCTCGCAGATCTCTTGTGCTTGCATTAGTTCACATCTCCTAGCCCACGAGCCAATATCCGCTGTATCAGATAAGGATTTTCATCGCGCAACAAAGGTGTACGAAAACGTTCTTTACGCAACCGAGACAAATCAAGGTCGACGACAACCATACCTGGTTCATGCGTTGGAATACCTCCGATGATGTCGCCTTGCGGTCCAGCTACAAGCGAGTGACCAAAGAAAAACACACCATCTTCAAACCCTGTACGATTGACGAAAACGACATAGCATGTGAATAGTTGCGCGTATGTTCGCACGACTCGCTCCCAGAACTGTTGAGAACCGGAGTTTGGATCACCGGACAATGCTCGTCCAGGGCCAGCTGAAGGAATAATCATCAAGTCTACGCCAGATAGTGACAGTAGATAGGGCACAGAAGGATGCCATGCGTCTTCACAAATCATCATTCCCATGCTCACGTCGTTCGTTTGAAATGCCTGTACATCGTTACCACGGGCATAGTGGCGCCCTTCCTCAAATAAACCGTACGTAGGAAGATACACCTTGCGATGAACGTGAACCACTCGTCCGGCTGATGCATAGACGGACGAGGTATAAAAGCGGTGATCTTTTGTCTCTTCGACGAAACTAAATACGACATCCACATCGCCACTCGCATCGATCAGTTCACAAATGTCTGGATGCTCGATCGTTCTAGCCACATCCAGTGTACTATCTTTTAACCAATATCCTGTTAGTCCTAATTCCGGAAAGACGATCAGATTGGCACCTGCGTGCCTGGCCTGCTCGATATTCGAAAGATGCATAGCAAGATTTGCCTTTACATCACTTAACCTAGGACTCACTTGACTCAGCGCGACTTTCATCATTTGCACTATCCAAGCCCCCTACGTGATTCACCATCCAATCGACAGTAGTATATCATGAGCCAATCCATACTCGCCTCTGTTCGATCCTTGAAGCATGTCGAACACGAATGCTTGCTTTGTGTCGCATCACTTGCGAACGATTCTCCGGGATGTCTCCGATCTCCCGCAAAAGTTGAGCCGGGAAAGCCTGTAAAGCGGATAACAGTGCCCTATGTTCTTGTGATAAGTGAGCAATGGAAGCATACGCATCAAGAAGCGGTTCTTGCCAGGCGTGTTCTGAACGAATAAAAAAAGACATGTGACCAAATATTTGATACAAATCATATACGGGCGAATCAAGACCCGCCAGATCATAATCAATCAATTGTGCGGGACGACCCGCCTGTACCAAAATGTTATGCGGCGCCAGATCCCGATGACATAGAATACCCTTTTTGCGGTCTGCAGCAACACGCGCCTGCAGTTCGGACGCAGTTACGTGACGAAGCACCTGTTGCGCTGTGCGCCGCCAAGTATCCCATTCGCGATCACTGATACCCACCAAATAACCCCGCTGCACTACGTCACTCGCTCGCTGTAGCCGATACGATAATTTCTGAAAAATGGTTGGTGTAAATTGTAATGCATATGGAATTCGCACGCGCATTTGATGAAGTCGTGCCACCGCTTTGACAGCCTGAACGCGATCGGCGGCTGATGAAAAATCTGCATGATGGCCTGAAACCCATGGTTCCATGGTAATCATCATATTGTCGTATACAGAAAATAGATTGCCTTCTTTATTTTCGAGATAACCAACGCCAAACCCCGCATCCGCTAGATCACTCTTTACCATGGCTAAAGCGCTAAGTCGTTCAGTAGTAACTCCCTGATGACCATCATACCGCTTGAACATCCACTTTCCGCAATCTGTCACAAGGCCAACCACACTGCGCATAGGCAGTACCGCCTTAATCTTTACGCCATACATTCGTTCAATCCACTCATATAGCTCATTGGTCATCCAGTTCGATTCCACGTCTAGCACCACCTGCCGCCATCTTTTGCCGCTTCTGATATCAGGGTATCCTTGATCAGAAGCGGCAACAGTTCGTCATACGTTAGAAAGCGAATTGACTTACGATGATGATGACTCTTGCAACCAGTAAGCATCCATTGACCAGACAGACGAACTTTCTTGTATTGGGCCTGTAGGTGTCGGTTGATGGTCTGCCACAAACGGTACGGAATGTCCATGATAAACAACTGGCCCTTCATATACTGGACCTTCTGGGGGAGGGCATAAAGGATCCCAACAAATAATTTGCTCCCCGATGGGTTCACGGATAACAGGTTTAGACTCTTTCACCACAGTCTCTTTCACGTAAATTTTAGCAACTGATGGTGCCATAGGTTTCATTTTTGGTACGATAGGTGCTGGTGGAACAGTCGGTGTGACATGAGATTCTTGATTTATTTTCGTGTAATTAAAATCCAGATTGGCATCCACATGAATCGGTGGCACAACCGGCGGTGCTGGTGGAACAACAGGTGGCTGATAAGCAGGTGGTTTCGGTGCCGTCATCTTCTCTTTATACATCGGCGCTGTATAAGCCTCTTTTTGAATCTGCGTCAACGACGGTGTTACCGGAACAGACGGCAAAGCAGACACACCAGGAATATTGACCATTTGCCCGGGCGTGATCTTATTGGGATCTGCAATTTGCGGATTGGCCGCCACAAGATCCGCAAGGGATACCCCAGTGCGTTTGGCAATGCGCCACATTGAATCGCCCGCTTTAACTGCGTACTGCCATGATGCTCCTGTATAGGTTCCAGAAGCAGGATGCATCGGAGCACTCGGCATAGGTACAGTGGGCATCATGGCTCCAGTTACTGGAACGTTGATTTGCTGACCAACTTGAATCATTGAAGGGTTCGCTATCTGGGGATTTGCTGCGATCAGCGCATCAAGTGACAAGCCAAAACGCTGCGCAATTTTCCACAGGCTATCCCCTTGCTGTACAACATATTTATTCAATCATCTCGCCCTCCCAAATAGATGTCCGTAGCAATATATGCTGGGATAGGCAAAATGTCAGGGGCATTGGAAATTTGGGCGGGCGAGACTCCTTATACTAAAAAGAACTGTCTGCTATTCTATGCTCTGTGTGTGGGGGGGTTGACACAGAGCAAAGCGCATACAGTTCATCTTAGTTTAGAATTATACGTGCCGTTATTATAGAGTTTTCGACTAAATCTGTCAAATTTATAGCATAATAGACATTAGGGACTAGGCTTGGTTGGAGCTAGGTAAACAGGTGGATTGGTTCCCGACCACGTCGTCTGCGGCACCGTTCCAATGAAAACAACATAAGCAATTGGAATGCGTGTATCCACTTTAGCAGGTTGTGACATAAATGGTACAACGACTTTCACTTGCGCGGAAATGTGCAAATATAAAACGTGTACTGTCTGATTGATACCAGCCGTCTTTACCTCAGGCTCGACTTCACTTTGCGCATACCCGATGGGCACGATGCGTATAGGAATCGAAGGACCCAGCGTAGCCAAAATTGCACTGCCTGTTGCTTGCATGGCAGGCACATATACGGTGCGTCCTTCAAGGCGCATCAATACATGCTGCACACGAAGTGTCGTTAAACTTTCGATACGTGCTACCTCAGCAAAATTAAAATGTGCACTTGTTACTTTTCCAGATTGATCTTTATCAAGAATGACTAATTTCGCATACTGCGCGTCTTCTGCGATGCGTTTCGTGAGAGCATCGTTGACCGCTTGCGTAGCCAACTGCTGCGCGACACTTGTTGCCATAGCCATAAATGGCGGTCGCAAACTGCGTTCCAAAGCCTGTATGCTAAGGTACAACGCGACGAGCGATAAAAACAAAAAAAGCAGACTCGTCATCGTGTAGCGACGCCAGCGCGACCGTTTTTTACGTGCCTTAAATCGCATACACTTCGACTCCCCGGGCTACGGATAGAAGATTTGTATGCGACTTATCGGACAATCATGCCAAGCAAAGTTTTATGAATCTGCGTTTTCCAACTTGTAACACCATATCTTGTTGTGGCTTAACCACAGCTTGATCATCTTTGATCGCCACACCATCAATGCGAACCCCACCACCTGCGATTAGGCGCCTTGCTTCTGAATTGCTTGGAGCAAGACCTGTCAGCACAAGCAAAGCGACAAGTCCAAGCGGATCATGAGCTATCGTATAAACGGACATGTCATCAGGCATCGCATGTTTTTGAAACACCTTTACGAAACCTTCTTGTGCCGCTTGCGCCGCTTGTGTGCCTTGGAAACGTTCTGTTAGACAAAACGCAAGTCTCATTTTGGCATCACGCGGATGGAGTGTCCCTGCTTGCAAGCCCTCTTTAATGCTGTCGATTTCTTCTTCTGACACACCACTTACAAGTACAAAGTACTTCATCATAAGCTCATCAGGCACAGACATCGCTTTTCCATAAATTTCGCTAGCTGGCTCGTCCACGCCGATGTAATTACCAAGACTTTTTGACATTTTATGCTGACCATCAAGTCCTTCCAAAAGCGGCATGGTTAGAGCTACTTGCTGCTCGATGCCATACTCTTTTTGTAAGGTTCTCCCGGTCAATAAATTGAACGTCTGGTCCGTTCCGCCTAGTTCGACATCCGTTTGCAACGCTACTGAATCATAGCCTTGCATTAACGGATAAAAGAATTCATGAATGCTAATCGGCGCCTCTTGTGCATAACGCTTCTTGAAATCATCGCGTTCCAACATGCGCGCGACGGTCATCGTAGAAGCTAAACGAACAACATCAGCAAATTGCAGTGGTGATAACCAAGTTGAATTAAAATGCACTTCTGTTTTTTTTGGATCAAGGATCTTAAAAATCTGCTCTTGATACGTCTTCGCATTTTGTTTCACTTGTTCTTCGGTCAACTGTTTTCTCGTCTCAGATTTGCCAGTTGGATCGCCGATCTGACCAGTAAAATCGCCAATCACAATTTGCACAAGATGCCCCAATTCCTGAAATTGGCGCAACTTCTCAAGGACCACAGTATGACCGATGTGTATATCCGGTGCTGATGGATCTAAACCCAACTTAATACGCAACGGAGTCCCCGTCTTTATGCTTTTGCGAATCTTAGCGACGAATTCGTCTTTCGGTATAATTTGTTCAACCCCACGAGATAAAAGCTTTACTTGGCGTTCTATTAACTGTTCTTCTCTCTCACTTATCATGAACTCTTCCAGTCAATCCTTTCCGCCTCAGAATTTGCTTTATTCTATTCCGATTGACTCTTTTGTGTCAAATACATGCAAGAAATTGCACCCGAGCATACTACGACAAAGGGGGCATCGTGTATGCAGCGTCGGGGTAAGAAACAGCGTAAAACCACCATTTCCAAAACGACCGTTTTACTTTGCCTCGGCTGTATAATGGTTGGTGCAACCATTGGCGCAACGACATCTCTTTTATCCGGCATGCCCGCGTTGCAAATAGCGGATTTCACGGAGTCCTCATCGTCGTCAATCGTCTATGCCAAAGATGGATCATTTCTTGGACGTTATGCTGCACAAGGCGACCGCCGCACCCTTCATGACTTAAGCAAAACGGGAACATTTGTTCAAAAAGCGTTTCTTGCAGCAGAAGACAAAGACTTTTATCGGCATTGCGGTGTGGATCCCTCAGCCATGCTACGATCTTTATGGAACAATATACGTCATCACGCAATTATTAGTGGAGCTTCAACGATCACACAGCAAACTGTCAAACTGGTTCTGTTTCCTCAACAGCAACGAACATTACGGCGAAAAGCACAGGAAATCATTCTTGCTCTTGAACTCGAACGTAAACAAAATAAGCAACAAATTTTGTTGGAGTACCTCAATAAGGTATATTTTGGCATGTTAACAGGCACTCCTGTATACGGAGTGGAAAGTGCTGCCTTGCATTTGTTTGGTCATCACGCAAATCGTTTGACTGTGGCACAAGCTGCTTTTTTAGCTACCATGCCGAACAATCCTGCTCATTATTCGCTACCCAATCACGCAGAAAATATACTGATGCGCCAAAAATGGATTTTGAGCAAGATGCGCGAACTTCATTTTATTACACAACAACAATACAATCGTGCATACAGTGAGCCTATCTTATCCGAAGTGACTCACAACCAAGCCCAATGGGCTCCTTATGAAAGTGTATCACCCTTCATCGTCGCAAAAGTGAGCTCAGATGCCGCCCAATTGATTGCAAAATACAAACAAATTCCATTTTTTGAGGCACAGCGTGAATTACAACGCGGCGGTTATAAAATTTATACAACCATTGACCCGACATTACAAAATAAAATGGAGCGCGCATTTCAAACCAATGACTTTCCACCGCAGATTACGTACGTCTATCATGACGCTTCTGGAACACACAAAATATCCCATGCAACAGAAGAAGCTGGCGCCGTCATCCTTGATAATGCTACTGGCGGCATCCTGGCCTTGGGAGGCGGCAGGGATTTTTCACACAATCAGGTCAATCATGCACTTGTACAACGACAACCCGGTTCATCCCTAAAACCTTTGCTTGTTTATGGCCCTGCCATTGAGTCTTCGATGATTACACCGGGCAGTGTTGTGGATGACATCCCGCGTCATTACCCTGATCCAAATGCCAAAGATGGCGACTGGTTTCCCATGAATTGGGACCAACATTTCCATGGTCTTCTTACAGTACGCGATGCCCTGATGGCATCCCTCAATGGTCCGGCAATCGATATCTTGCATCAACTTGGCACTTATACCGGTGCACAGACCGCTTGGCGACTTGGGCTCTCAGGAATTGCAAAAGATGATACGCAAAGTTTAGGGCTTGCAATCGGTGGCATTCATGGGGGAGTCAGTCCTTTAGAACTTGCGGCAGCCTATGCGACATTTCCTAGGGAAGGTATTTACCAAGAGGCGGTGCTTATCGATCGAATCGAAGATCAGTACGGCAATATCGTATACAGACATCATGAAAAAGGTATTCGCATTTTTTCAAAATCAACAGCCTACCTAATAACAAGCATGTTGCAATCTGTTATACAAAGTCCTTATGGTACAGCACATGCTCTTTCTCACTTTATTCATCATAGTGATATCGCAGGAAAAACGGGAACAACCGACGACAACAAGGATGCGTGGTTCGTGGGCTACACGCCAAAATACACCATGAGTTCCTGGGTTGGTTACGATATACCCCATCCCCTTTTGGTCGATCGAAAATACCATGAGAGCGCTCGCCCTATCTTACTTTTTGCACGTGTCTTAGGGACAAACATCGAACAACAAAAGCTTCAATTCACAAGGCCAGCAAATATCCACAAAGTACTCATTTGCACTAAGTCCGGTCAGCTTGCGGGGCCTCTATGCCAGGCACAACACGATACGGAAACTGATATGTTTATTGATGGCACGGAGCCTCAGACCATGTGCCAAGTCCATCGACTTGTATT
The DNA here is from genome assembly GCA_027343965.1 of Caryophanales bacterium. Taxonomy (GTDB): domain Bacteria; phylum Bacillota; class Bacilli; order Alicyclobacillales; family SLC66; genus JAKACU01. The sequence goes on from DAHWJX010000005.1 coordinate 12,923, forward strand.
AACAACAACGCACAACCATAAGACGTATTTGGCAACGGAATTGACACCGCCAAATGAAATTCGTGAGCAAATTATGATCAAACGACAATCTAAACAATGGGACAAAAAAGATCGCCCTTTTATACCAAAAGATATACAAATGGCGATCCCAGAAGAGATAGATCCACGAGGTGGTTACCCTTTAACGATTATTTCAGACTAACGATGGTGACGCCGCTACCGCCTTCACCTTCGACACCGAGACGAAACGTTTTAACGTGGGGATGTGTCTTAAGGAAGACCATTAAACCCTGACGCAAAGCACCTGTGCCTTTACCGTGAATAAGCGACACCTGATGGTACCCCGAGAGAACCGCCTTATCCAGATAATGGTCGACGGTCATGGTTGCCTCTTCGACGGTCGTTCCGCGAAGATCAAGTTCTGGCGACAAAAAATCGGTAGAGCGACTAATCATAGCTACCGGTTCTGGTCGTTTCTCGGACTTCTTCAATAACTCAACATCATCCATCGCAACTTTCATTTTGATCGTACCTGCGACAACAGTCAATTCCCGTACACTGGATCGTTTATCCATGACAATCGCTTTTTGCCCAGCTAATGTCAACACGCGCACTTCGTCACCGATATCGGGATCCTGCCGTGCTTTCGACTTAGCGATTGCCTTTAGCGTCCGCTTTGGCGCCAACTGTTCAAGGTGGTGCCGCATCGCTGTCAATTCATGGTCCTTTAAGGTGTGTCCGGATGATTTTTTCTGCCGTAATTCGATGAGCAAATTTTCCATCTCTCGTTGCGCTTGCTTAACTTCTTGACGAATCTCATCATGTGCCCTTTGCCGTAATGAGGTAATTTCACTATCCAAATTTTGATGTTTTTGTTCCCAATCCATTTCTAATTGCTTGACACGATCACTTTTCTCAGACATCTCTTGTTCTTGCTTTCTCGCGCTGACAACACTTGCTTCGAGCTGCGTGATAAGGTCCTCGACACGCACATCTTGCGTAGAGAGTTTTTCTTTGGCCACATCGATAATCTGGCGTTTCAGTCCAAGACGTGATGCGATAGCAAACGCGTTGGATCGTCCTGGAATACCTATCAGCAGGCGGTACGTCGGCGATAACGTATCAACGTCAAATTCCATACTCGCATTCATAGCCCCAACTGTCGTGTAACCATATGCTTTCAGCTCGCTATAGTGCGTGGTGGCGATTGTGCGAATATTTCTTTCCCGCAACGTATCAAGAATTGCCATCGCGAGTGCCGCGCCTTCCGTCGGATCGGTGCCGGCGCCCAACTCATCAAATAAAACCAACGTTTTTGGATGAGCATCGTGAAGTACCTGCACGATCGTACGCATGTGGCTCGAAAAGGTCGACAGATTTTGTTCGATACTCTGTTCATCACCAATATCGGCGAACACTTCCGCAAAAAACCCAATGCGAGATGCTGATGAAGCAGGGATAAACAATCCTGACAAAGCCATGATCGTGAGCAAACCGACTGTTTTTAGCGTAACCGTTTTGCCACCAGTATTGGGACCCGTGATGATCAGCAGGTGATAGCTTTCGCCTAAAGACACATCGAGTGGAACAGCCTTTTGTACGTCAAGCAAGGGATGCCTTGCCGTCGTAAGATGCACAATGGGTTCCTCGACAAGCGTTGGTTCGTTGGCACGCAAATAAGTTCCATATTGACCTTTTGCTACAGCAAAATCCACTTGTCCTAAAGCTTCGAAACAAAGCAACAATTCATCAGCATATTGTTGAATAAATCCAGATAACATCGCCAAAATACGTTCAATTTCTTGTTCTTCCAAAACTCGCATACGCCGTAATTCATTACCTAATTGTAAGACGCGTTCTGGCTCGATAAAGACTGTCGATCCGGAAGCTGACGCATCATGCACAATTCCACGAATCTGATGTTGGCTGTCTGAACGGACAGCCAAGCAGTAACGATCATGACGGACGGTTATAATCGTATCTTGCAGATACTTTTGAACGGTGACCGAACGAATCATCTCATCGAGTGTACGCTTCATTCGATCCGAAGTGACCTTCATCGCACGACGTAAGTCAGACAACGCCTCACTTGCTTGATCAAGGATCAACCCATCTTCATCAATGCATGCGCGAACCTCATCTTCCAAAACTTTTGGCGCCATAAGCGGCGCTGCCATTTGCAGTAGCAACGTGAGGTCAGTTCGCTCCGTTAACGATGAAATGAACGCAAAGACAGCACGTGCACGGTTGACTGTCTGTGCAATTTGACTGAGCTCAAGAGCTGATAAGATACCTCCGTTTTGCGCTTTGCGAACTGCATCTCGCCGATCAGGCAACGTGGGAAAAGGTGGCTCACCCTTTAATCGATATACCGCATGACCCTGCGCTGTCTTAGCCAATGCATCTGTAGCCTCTGCCTTTGTTCCGTAAGGACGCAACGCCTGTGCCAAATCCTTGGCATACGGTGTTATACAAAATTTCTGAACATCTGCGAGTACATGATAAAACTCGAGTTTTTCTAAAATGCGTTCATTCATGCATTTCACATCCTAGCGCAAAATCCGTCCTTTTCATGATTCCCGACAAAGCGGGAAAGACTACATGCTATCAACCCATGGAGGTGATAACAACCATGCTCGGTACTATTGTGCGATTTGTGGTCTCAGCGCTTGTGCTCATGTTCATTGGATTTATCGTTCCGGGTTTCCACATCTCTGGATTTTGGACGGCGGTTTTGGCGGCCATCGTCATTGCATTTATCGGATGGGTTTTTGAACGCCTATTCGGACCCAGAATATCACCATATGGGCGTGGCCTAGTTGGGTTTATCGTCGGTGCCGTCGTGATTTTCTTAGCCCAAGCGGTCGTTCCAGGCATGCGGGTTTCTATTTTAGGTGCGCTTCTCGCATCGTTAATCATCGGTATCGTCGATCTATTTGTACCGACTGCGATGCGTGGCACAGATCATCGCGATCATCATGCGTCGTAAATAGTACGAAGTGGATTATGACGGCACGAGCGCATCGTGCCGTCCTTTATGAATGCGTCACAGGAAGCGTGATGCCTTCCATGCGAGCGAGCTCCTGAACAGGTTGCGTAAACATGGGTGCAAGCGCAGATTGACGAATCTGTGTCTTTACAGCAGAAGCTGGCAGATAGGTGCCCACATCGATGAGGACGGCTAACACCAAAAACGCAACGACAATACCTGCCGCAAGCCCTAACATACGGTTGATCCAACTAAGCAGGGGCAGTGAAAATACTGCACTTAGCAAGTGTCCTACGTAACGCACCAACAATAACGCCACAAAAAAGACAAGCCCAAATGCCAACGCTCCAGCAATCGCTTTGCCGACTGCCGCAACGTTAGATCCAGTGGAGATCATACTCACGATAGGAATCGCCGATGCAGAATGCACATTTTTTAACAATACTTGCATAACCCACGTATACAGATAGGGTGAGACAAACGGACTCAGCTGCCAAGCGGCAACGTACGCTACCAGAGTCCCCGATAGGCGGACCAATTGACGGACAAAACCTGTCCTATATCCTTCCCACGCACTAAACAGCAAGACAGCAATAATAATCCAATCAGCAATATCCATCAGTTCGACACCTCAAGGTTCGGAGTCCTGCGAAAGTTCATGTCGTGCTTCAATTTCTAATGCGTCAAGCAACGCCTTATATTCTGTCAACACGGCGTCATAGGCTTCAGCCAAATTCAAAGCTGTCAGCACAGCAAGTGTGGACAAGTCTAGACGCGGATTTTGTTCAAATAGTTCACTCATCTTCTCATCAACGATCCTGGCCAAACGCTCCACTTGTTCCGGAGAAGTTTGTGCACGTACCGTGTACAAATGGCCAAAAATATCGATTTTCACGCGTTCCGTCTCTTGCGACACTCGTTGCACCGCCTAATCCCTTGAATGTGTAACATGATTACTTTCGGCGAACAGGGCAAAAAACCTGCTAAAAACGTAAGTGCGCTCCGAATTTCTCCTTGACAAGCAATAGCACCGTGTCCACCCTTGCCGCAATCTCCAGATCTGTCAGTGTACGATCGTCTGCTCGAAATACCAAGTGTAAAGCAACGCTTTTCCGGTCAGCCCCCACTTTGTCCCCAGTATACACATCAAACACCGACACATTTTCCAACTCACGGCCTGCACTACTGTTCACTGCATCAAGTAGCTGCTGTACCGGCAAGTCGCGATCCACAACAAGCGCAAGATCTCTTTCGGCTCCAGGTGTTTTAGGCAATTCTTTGACCCTGAGATCGCTTGTGATCAGCTTTTGCACCACCGAGAAGTCGAGATCAAAGTAGAAACTCTCTTGCAAATCATAGCGTTCTGTTACCCGTGCGTTTATCTTACCAAAACTCCCCACAAGTATATTTTTACTATAAATCTCAGCACATTGTCCTACTTGATAATAGGGTTCCTTCGATCGGGCAAAGGAGATTTGGCCATGTGCAACCCCAGCTTCTCTGAGTACAGCATGCACTAACCCCGACACATCATAAAAATCTATCATACGATTGTCACCATGAGGACCATCAGGCTCAGCATTACCACATAGCAAGCCTGTGATATGTGGTACTTCCACAGGTTGATCAAGCATCGGCACCTGTTTTGGCAAAAACACGGTGGCAAATTCAAAAATGCGTATATTTTTTTGTCCGCGATTACTGTTGTACTCTGCCACTTCGAGCAATGACGGCAGTACTAAGGTACGCAGGCCGACGCGATCTTCCGATAACGGGTTCAAAAGCATCCCCATCTTCTGAGCGGGGTGACCTTCGCCAATAAGTACATTATCTAACACTTTGGGTGCTGTCAGCGAATAAGTCCATACCTCATGTAATCCGCGATCCAACAGAAAATTGCGCAACGTGCGTTTCAAATGTTGTGCGGGTTTCAAGACACCTGCAGTTAATTGACCGCGCATAACCGATACAGGAATACGCTCATACCCTACTAAACGGGCAAACTCTTCAGCCATATCAGCTTCTATCGTGATATCTTGACGACGTGAGGGAACAAAAACATGAAATTCCTCGTCAGATACTATGCGCACCGTAAATCCTAGTCGCTTACAAACTGCCAGCATTTCTGACTGCGTAATAGCATAACCCAATAAATTTTGGATGTGTTTCACAAAAACCACAACTTGTTTAACCTGTCTTTGCTCTGAAATTGTGGTACCTTTGGCGATGCAGCCTGAAGCGACTTTACCTTTTGCAAAGGTCTCCATCAATCCGGCCGCTCGAGCGAGTGCCTGAAAGGTGACATCCTCATCTATGCCTTTTTCAAAACGCAAGCTAGCTTCAGAGCGAAGCGCCAGTTGCCTTGCTGTTTGTCTGGTGGTTACAGGGTCAAATACAGCAGACTCGATTACAACCGCACGCGTATGCTCAGTGACTTCACTATTAAGTCCGCCCATGACACCAGCCAAACCCAGTGCCTTGTGCAAATCGGCAATGAGTATGCTCGAAGAGGGTACCTCGCGCAATTCTCCATCGAGTGTCGTCACCTTTTCTGTCGCATGCGCCTGTCTGACCACAATGGTGTGATCAACAATAGCATCATAATCAAATGCGTGTAAAGGCTGTCCCCATTCATACATCACATAGTTTGTAATATCCACGAGATTATTGATGGGGCGCGTACCCACAGCTAAAAGACGCATCTGCATCCACAAAGGAGAGGCAGCCAGCTTCAAGTCGCTTACGACTTGCGCCGTGTATAAACTGCAACGTTCTGTTGCCACCTCGACTGACAAAGGTAGTTTCCCTATCCCGGAAGGCTCTTTTACGATAGCATCAGGCATGTGAACGCTACGATCATAAAGCGCCGCAACCTCATACGCCACCCCGCGAAGCGATAAACAATCGGAACGATTTGGCGTCAGTTCAAGCTCCATCACCATGTCATCAAGCCCGAGATAGGATACGATCGAAACGCCTACAGGCGCATCCTGCGGAAGAACAAAAATACCTTGTGTCTGTTCCTTAGGCAACAATTTAGCATCAAGGCCCAATTCACTCGCTGAACAAATCATCCCCTGTGACTCAACCCCGCGCAATTTGGAACGCTTGATTTTTCCGTCCGGCAACATGGCGCCATCGACTGCCACAGGCACTTTTTGTTCGGGGGCAACATTTTTGGCACCGCATACGATCGTCAGTAGATCACCTTTTGCCACGTCAACCGTACACACACGCAAGCGATCTGCATTAGGATGAGCCTCTACAGCTAGCACATGGCCAACCACAACATCAGATACCTGCCCACTGAGCGGTTGCATCCATTCTACCGGTATGCCTGCATTCGTTAAGTCGGTTGCTACTTTTTCTGCTGTCAGGCCTGCCAAATCGACATATTCACCAAGCCAATTCCACGTGATTTTCATCGTTTCACGTCCTTTTTAGCGTGCTATCTGTGTAAATTGATCCAGTAAACGCAAGTCATTCATGTAAAATTGACGAACATCGGTTATGCCATACAACAACATCGCGATGCGCTCCATACCCATTCCAAAAGCAAATCCTGTCACGCCTTCCTCATGATATCCGCCCATCTCCAGCACATGAGGGTGCACCATACCACATCCTAAAATTTCAATCCATCCCGTGTGTTTACACGTAGAGCAGCCTTCTCCACCACAATAAATACAGCGCACATCCATTTCTGCGCTAGGCTCCGTAAATGGAAAAAAACTTGGACGCAGACGAATTTGCTGATGCTCACCAAAAAGTTCCTTGGCAAACGTCAACAGGACACCTTTTAGATCACTCATTGAAATTCCATGATCAACGACAAGACCCTCCATTTGCGTAAACTCATGAGAATGGGTAGCATCATCATCATCACGACGGTATACACGCCCTGGTACAATAATCCGCACGGGGAGTTCAGGTTGGCGAGCAAGCAGCGTTCGTGCCTGCATGGGAGAAGTGTGCGTGCGCATTAACAACTCTGAATGAATATAAAAGGTATCTTGCATATCGCGGGCAGGGTGACCTTTAGGCAAATTCAATGCTTCGAAATTAAAATAATCCGTTTCCACATGAGGACCTTCTTCAATGGTGAACCCGAACCCTAAAAAAATGTCCTCAATGCGCCGAATCACTTTTTGTAACGGATGCTCTGCACCAAGAAACGGTGTCCGTCCAGGTAGCGTAATATCTAATTGGTTGCGTCTCTCTTCCTCTTTTGCCGCCTTTTGCAGTACTTGGCTGCGTTGTGTCTCAAAAGCCTGTTCAAGTGAGGCACGAATGTCATTGACAACCTGACCTACAACAGGACGCTCTTCTTGGCTGAGCGAACCCATTGAACGCAGTGCCGTCGATAATTCTCCTTTTTTGCCCAAATACATCACACGCCAAGCTTCCAAAGCTACTGTATCTTCCTTGTTCGCCAAATCAGCCAACGCCTGATCTTTCATCGCTTGTAACCGTTCTAGCACGCGGGACACCTCCATCACATGAATAAAAAAAGCTTTCGTCAAGGGACGAAAACTCCGTGGTACCACCCTGGTTCAAACAACGCCTAAGCTAAAGACGTCATTCCTTTAGCCTGTTAACGGTGGCCTCCGTATTCGCCTACCACTGGGTGCCAGGTTCAGCGAATCACTTCCCGAGTGAACTTCCCTGATCACGTTGTGCGCAACACTCTCAGTCATGGTATCGCGTCCCTGTCCTACGCTATTCAGGTACTCTCTCGTTCATCAGTTTGGTATAAGGATACAGCATGCAACTCTTACTTCGCAAGTCGTTGCCTGAGCGCCTCATACATTATCACAGCAGAAGCAACACCAGCATTTAAGGATTCTGATGACCCTGGCATAGGAAGTGACACAGCCATATCTGATGATTGCTGCAAGACAAGAGAGATCCCCGCCGCTTCACCACCGATCACGATTGCAAGCGGTCCACGCAGATCCGTCTCAAAGACAGACGCCCCATGATGAGCCTCCATCGACATAACACGGTATCCAAATGAGTGAAGTTCATTAAGTATACTCTCATGATCCATCGTCAAAACGGGAACACGAGCCAGTGAACCCGCTGCAGCACGAACCACTTTGGGTTGGTATGGATCCGTCGTGCCTGGTGTGATGATAAGCGCTCGCGATCCTACGGCGTCGATAGAACGAATCATCGTGCCAAGGTTGCCCGGATCACGTATACCGTCAGCAATCACCACCACATCCTGACAGGAGGAGTTCAAATGCACGTCTTGCTGAATTTGCAGTACAGTTTGTGCAACAAATTCCTTCTTTCGCACAGCTGCAACAATGCCTTGCGAATGTTCGGTATCAACCACATGGGCCAACACCTGCCCTGTCAGTTCATAGGTATGAATCCCTTTTTCACTACAGGCATCCACGATCGCTAAAATCTGATCGGGGTGAGTCCCGAAGCTGTCAAATAAGACAGCTTCAAGCTCAACACCTGCTTCGATATACTCTGTGATAAAGCGAATACCTTCGACAAGATACAGTCCCGTCTTTTCACGGTACTTTTTATCCTTTAATGCCGAGTACGCTTTTACTTTCGGGTTATTGCAAGACGTCAAAACTTCCACAGGACGTGACTCTCCTTACAATCATAGACGATGAATTAATCAGATCAATCCGACAACACCGCACCAGTATTGGCAGAGGTAACAAGTTTGGCATAACGCGCTAACCAGCCATGTTTCACGAGAGGTTCTGGACGTTGCCAACTTTCCATGCGTTGTGCGATTTCTTGGTCCGTCAGACGCACTTCTAGCAAACGCAGATCTGTATCGATCACGATAACATCCCCATCGCGCAAAGCTGCGATAGGACCGCCGGCTGCCGCTTCTGGGGAGATGTGTCCGATGCTGATGCCACGCGTGGCACCTGAGAAACGACCATCCGTGATAAGGGCAACATCAGCGCCAAGTCCCATCCCTGCGATGGCGGACGTTGGTGAGAGCATCTCGGGCATACCCGGACCACCTTTTGGCCCTTCGTACCGGATGACAACGACATCACCTTTTTTTACACGGCCTTCGCGAATTCCCGACGATGCCTCATCTTGTGAATTGAAGATAACACATGGCCCTTCAAAATGCGTAACAGGTGTTGCTCCGCTTTTGATAACACCGCCGTCAGGTGCAAGATTGCCACGTAGAACACGTAGACCGCCCTCTTGTGTGTAAGCATCTTCTAGCGTATGAATAATACGGGGATCCAAAATCTCTGCGTTCTCGATATTTTCTAGCAGTGTTTTTCCTGTAACTGTTATGCAGTCCGTCGCGACAAGATCGTCTTTACGAGATAATTCATGTAAGACCGCCGAGACGCCGCCTGCGCGATACAAATCTTCCATGTGCCACTCTGTCGCTGGACTAAACTTCGCGATCTGCGGTACCTTTCGCGAAATCTCATCGACGCGAGAAAGTGGGTAATCGACGCCTGCTTCATGAGCAATTGCCAAGGTATGCAATACCGTGTTGGTAGAGCCACCCATAGCCATGTCAAGGATAAAGGCATTATCAATCGCTTCTTTTGTAACGATGTCACGCGGTTTAATATCTTTTTCAATCAAATTTTTCAGATACATCGCCGTTTGACGAACTAATTCTTTACGCTGTTCTGTGATGGCGAGCACCGTTCCGTTGCCAGGCAAAGCCACGCCTAAAGCTTCAGCTAAGCAGTTCATCGAATTCGCGGTAAAAAGTCCCGAGCATGAGCCACAGGTGGGACAGCCGTTTACCTCGAGATCTTCGAGTTGTTGTTCGTTGATTTTCCCAACTTGATAGGCTCCTACGCCCTCAAATACAGACGTCAAATCGACCGCTTTGCCATCTGATGTATGCCCAGCTTTCATCGGTCCGCCAGAGACATAGATAGACGGAACGTTAACACGCATCATACCCATCAACATACCAGGAGTGATTTTGTCACAATTTCCGATACAAATCAGCCCATCAAACCAATGGGCCTGTGCCATCGTTTCTAACGAATCCGCAATCAATTCACGGCTTGGCAACGAATATCGCATACCAATGTGTCCCATGGCAATGCCATCATCAACACCAATGGCATTAAATTCAAATGGCACCATATCGGCTTCACGCACAGCATCTTTGACAATCTTGCCGAACTCCTGCAAATGTACATGTCCTGGGATAATTTCAATGAACGAATTGAAAATCCCAACAAAAGGTTTCTTGAAATCTTCCTGAGAAAGGCCTGCAGCGCGAAGCAAACTGCGATGCGGCGCTCGGTCAATACCCTTTTTCACCATATCACTGCGCATCTAGTCTCCCACTCCCTCGTCTCTATTTGGCTCATTGTATCTTGTTCAATACTAATGCACAAGATCCTCCTCTAAGCCACGTACTTGATCACAAGAAAGAAACGACCACACGTGAGGCATGGTCGTTTTTCTTAGGGTAGTTGTTATTATGCTTCGAGTTTTCCTCTAGCGACGCCAACTAACGCCGTGAATGCTTTGGCATCCGACACCGCCAAGTCTGCGAGCATCTTGCGATTCACTTCTACGCCAGCTTGTTTCAACCCGTACATGAAGCGGCTGTATGACAAGCCATTTAAACGTGCCGCTGCATTGATACGTTGAATCCAAAGTCGGCGGAAATCCCGTTTGCGGACGCGACGATCCCGGTACGCATACATTAAAGACTTCATAACTTGCTGGTTGGCTGTACGGAACAAGCGATGCTTAGAACCGAAATAACCACGTGCAAGTTTTAACACTTTTTTATGACGACGGCGAGTCACGATGCCGCCTTTCACTCTAGCCATGACAAATCCTCCTATACCTAACCTTGATGCAAATCATCCTACAAATAGGCGATCAGTTGTTTGATGCGCTTTGCATCCGACGGTGACACCATTGAAGCGTGACGCAATTGGCGTTTACGCTTGGGGGACTTAGAAACAAACAGGTGACTTGTAAACGCATGACTGCGTTTGATTTTTCCAGATCCCGTTTTCTTAAAGCGCTTTGCGGCGCCGCGGTGGGTTTTCATCTTCGGCATTACATGCAACCTCCACTATGAATCAGTCATTATGAAGACTTTTCTACTCCATGACGCGGATTCAGGATGATAATCATATTGCGCCCTTCTAAACGTGGTGCTCGTTCAGGAATGCCATACGGTTCAAGTTCTTGCGCAAGTTTCTCGAGCACAGCCTGACCAATGCCAGGGTGCGTAATTTCTCGACCGCGAAACCGAACTGCGGCTTTTACCTTATCACCGTCTTGGAGAAATTTGGCAGCAGCTTTCACCTTGGTTTGGAAATCATGATCTTCGATATTCGGTGTCATGCGAATTTCTTTGATCTCCACAACCTTCTGGTTCTTACGCGCTTCTTTCTCCTTTTTGCTTTGTTCATATTTGAACTTGCCATAATCCATGATCCGGCAAACAGGAGGCTTTGCAGTTGGAGCGACGTTTACCAGATCAAGATCCTTTTCTGTAGCGATGCGAAGTGCATCACGCAAACCGACGATACCAAGTTGAGCGCCCACTTCATCAATCAACCGCACTTCGCGTGCGCGAATGGCTTCGTTTATCTGGACATCTTCCTTGCTAATCGAACAACACCTCCAGTTGTATATAACCCTATACAACAAAGCGGGAGTGCTAAACTCCCGCACTCCCGCTACCATCGTCTTGGTTAAAAAT
>DAHWJX010000029.1:0-29303 GCA_027343965.1 Caryophanales bacterium
CTCGCGAAAACACCTCATCACGAACCTTTTGCAGCACTTGTTTCGTGGCTGCAGGCACGGGATAAAAAGTACCCATGCCACCTGTATTGGGACCTTCATCGTGATCAAACACTTGTTTATGATCTTGAATGGCTGGCATCATCAAAAACCCATGTTGATCGACAAACGCCATCACGGACAATTCACTGCCCTCGACAAACTGCTCGATTACCACGCGTGCACCGGCATCGCCAAAGGCTCGCTCTTGCATTGCTACGATAATCGCCTGGCGCGCTTCGGCAACCGTCTTGGCAACGGTGACGCCTTTGCCCGCGGCCAGTCCATCTGCCTTTACAACGATCGGTGGCATCATCGAATCGACATAGTTTAAGGCCTCGACGAGATCGTCAAACTCCCGATAGGCAGGCGTCGGGATACCTGCCTTTACCATAAACGCCTTGGCATATGCCTTGCTACTTTCGAGCTGTGCCGCATGTGAATTCGGTCCAAAAATCGCCAAGCCTGATTCTTCAAAGCGATCCACAATGCCGAGAGCCAAAGGCACTTCCGGGCCTACTATCGTAAGTTCGATCGACTCACTTTTCGCAAAAGCAAGTAACCCGTCGAGGTCGTCCACTGCGCACTGTAAAAGTGTGGCCACTTTGGCCATGCCAGGGTTGCCAGGTGCAGCGAACAAGGTAAGCTGATCAAGCGTGCCCGAAGTGATGGCATCACGATGCAACTTTTGGACAATCGCATCCTCTCGGCCACCTGAGCCAATCACCAGAATCTTCACAAGGTTCTTCCTCTCTACGATCATTTAGTGCTTAAAATGTCTGATACCCGTAAAGACCATGGCGATACCCAACGCATCAGCCATATCGATCGACGCTTGATCTTTAATCGATCCACCGGGCTGAATGATCGCCGTAACGCCCGCTTTGGCAGCTTCTTCTACCGTGTCAGGCATCGGGAAAAAGGCATCTGAGGCAAGCACACTTCCTTGGCTTAACAAGCCAGCCTGCTCAGCGGCGATTTTTGCCGAACCCACGCGATTCATTTGTCCCGCACCGACACCCACTGTTTGCCCATCTTTCGTCAATACGATCGCATTAGACTTCACGTGCTTGACAATCTTCCAAGCAAAGAGCAATTCATCAAGCTCTTCTTGCGTGGGTTGCCGCTTTGTGACAACTTGCAGATTTTCTTTGGTGACAGTTGCTGTATCTGCGTCTTGTACAAGCAGTCCGCCTGTGACGCTTTTTAACGTCACATGTCGCACCACCGCTTCGCCAAGGGCAGGCAATTGTAACACACGCACATTTTTCTTCTTCGCTAAATTTTCTAGTGCACCTTGTGAAAAAGAAGGCGCGATTACAATTTCCAGAAATAGCCCGACAAGCTCTTGCGCCATGTCTTCGGTCACTTCGCGATTGGCCGCCACAATACCACCGAAAATCGATACAGGATCCGCAGCAAATGCTTTTTGCCATGCTGCAAAAATAGACGATCCTGTACCGACACCACACGGATTCATATGCTTGACAGCGACAACCGTTGGCTCGTGAAACTCGGCGAGCAAATCGATCGCGGCACCGGCATCTTGGATATTGTTATACGACAATTCTTTGCCTTGCAATTGGATGGCATCAACTAAGGATGGTGATTCTTTGCTGCTACTTTTATAGAATGCCGCCTTTTGATGCGGATTTTCCCCGTAACGCAAGCCTTGCACTTTCTTGAAGGCAAGCGTCAAATTTTCAGCAAACTCTTCTGCTGTTTGCTGTGTGAGGTAGTTTGCGATAATCGCATCGTATGCTGCGGTATGCCGAAACACTTTGGCGCACAAGGCAAATCGCTCTTCTTCGGTAAATGCTTGCCCTGCCCGAATCTTTTGCGCAATTACCGTGTAATCCTCAGGATCCACGACCGTCACCACAAACCGGTAATTTTTTGCCGCAGCACGCAACATGCTCGGTCCACCGATATCGATATTTTCAATCGCATCATGTAACTCGACATTGGGTTTTTCGATCGTTTTTGCAAAAGGGTAAAGATTCACAATCACATAATCAATCATCGTAATTCCGTGCTCTTGCGCTGCTTTAACATGCGCTTCGTTGTCACGCAGCGCAAGCAACCCGCCGTGAATCATCGGATGCAACGTTTTAACTCGACCATCCATCATCTCAGGAAACCCTGTTACTGCGGATACTTCTTGAACAGCAATCCCAGCTTCTTGTAACGTGCGATACGTCCCGCCTGTCGAGATAATCTCCACGCCGGCTTCTTGTAGCGCGCGCGCGAATTCTACAATACCCGTCTTATCCGATACGCTGATCAAAGCTCTAGTCATTTGTCGTCGTTCTCCCTTAGCAAAAGACATAATGTGCGAACAACTTCGGGAAGCAGTTCATGCTCAGCTTCATGTATACGTGCACTAAGCGTTTCTTTCGTATCTGTTGGTTCTATAGCCACTGGTGTCTGGGCAATCACAGGGCCATCATCAAGTCCTGCCGTCACATAATGAACGGTAACCCCTGTTTGCTGCACGCGAGCATCAAGAGCTTGTCCGATCGCATCAAGACCTTTAAAAGCCGGTAATAAGGACGGATGTAAGTTAATGATTCGCCCTTCGTAAGCATCCAGCAGTACACTTCCGACAAGACGCATATACCCAGCTAAGACCACCAAACGAACGTCGTTTTCGTGCAAAAAGGAGACGACTGCTCGTTCAAATGCTTCCTTGCCCCCGGCTTCTTTGTGCCTTTTGGCCCACACAGGAATGTTCGCCAAACGTGCAAAAGCTACCGCCTGACAATCCGGTTGATCGCTCACAAGGACAGCAACATGCGCTGGATACAATGCATTTGCTCGTTCAAGCTCAATCAAATGGCGCGCATTCGATCCTGCACCTGACGCGAAAACCGCGATAGACACCTTATCCATCAAGTTGATTCTCCCCTACATAAACAACGCCGTCACCAGCAATGACACGACCGATGACATAAGGTGTCTCGCCAAACTCCCGAAGTTTATCGCATGTCGTAGTAACGTCCTCTTCGTGCACCACTAAGACATACCCGATTCCCATGTTCCAAGTCCGATACAAAGTTTCGTGCGATATCTCTTGTAGCCCAGTCAAATACGAAAAAATAGCCGGCATAGGCCATGAACCCAACGTAATCTCGCAACCAAGTCCGTCAGGCAAAGCGCGCGGCACATTTTCCGTTAAGCCGCCGCCTGTGATATGCGCCATACCGGATAACGAGATCGTCTCTAACAACGGTAAGACAGACGACACATAAATTCGCGTCGGTGCAAGCAATGCTTCGCCTATCGTTCCAGTAAGTTCAGGCGACGTGTCCATGAGATTAATGTGATGATCATCGATGAGCTTTCGCACCATAGAAAACCCGTTAGAATGAACCCCAGACGAAGGTAATCCGAGCAAGATGTCCCCTTTTTTCACGGCGTTTTTATCCATCATACGGGATTTTTCGGCTACGCCTACAGCAAAACCCGCCAGATCATACTCGCCATCAGGATACATCCCAGGCATCTCAGCTGTTTCACCGCCAATCAGCGCAGCATGAGCATCCACACAACCCTCGGCGACACCTTTGACGACTTGCTCCATGACAGCAGGTGACAATTTCCCTGTCGCAAAGTAGTCAAGGAAAAACAGCGGTTCAGCACCCATCGCTAAAATATCATTGACGCACATCGCAACGGCATCGATACCGATCGTATCATGACAATCAAGCGCAAAGGCAAGCTTGAGCTTTGTCCCGACGCCATCCGTGCCCGACACAAGAACAGGTTCATCATAGCGATTTTTATCAAAGAGAAAACCGCCTCCAAAGCCGCCCAAAGAACCCAACACTTCTTTTCGCATGGTGCGCAAAACATGCGGTTTAATACGGTTCACAGCTTCGTTTCCAGCATCGATATCGACACCAGAAGCGCGGTACAAATCATCATCGTATTGCCCCACATCACCACTACCTTTCTAACGAACGAGAGGGATACACATCGGTAGGATACTTTCCTGTGAAACAGGCATTGCAAAATCCATGATGCATCACATCATCGACACCAAATACCGAAAGCATGCCAGCTTCATCAAGATAGGCTAAACTGTCAGCTCCAATAAACTCCTGAATCTCTTCTACCGTCTTTCTTGCTGCGATCAATTCTTCACGAGCCGATGTGTCAATCCCGTAATAGCATGAATGCTTGACCGGTGGCGACGTAATACGCACATGAACCTCTGTGGCGCCCGCCTCGCGTAAGAGACTGACAAGGCGCGCGCTTGTCGTGCCGCGCACAAGCGAATCATCCACCATAACCACGCGCTTTCCTGCCACGATCTTTCGCACAGCATTCAACTTCAACCGTACGCCTAGGCTGCGCAAATCTTGCGAAGGTTGGATAAACGTACGCCCACTGTATTTATTTTTAATAAGCCCAATTTCATACGGTATCGCTAATTCTTCCGCAAATCCAATGGCAGCGGATATGCTCGAATCAGGCACACCAATGACCACATCGGCTTCAACGGGCGTTTGCCGAGCGAGTACACGACCAAGTTGTTTACGCACCATGTGCACATTGAAACCGTCAATATCACTGTCAGGTCGCGCAAAGTAGATATACTCAAAGGTACACAAAGCCTTTTTCGCCGATGATGCATAGCGCTCACTATGCAGGCCAGCTTTGTCTATGATGATCATTTCGCCCGGTTCTACATCGCGAACAAATTCCGCGCCGATCGTATCAAAAGCGCACGTTTCCGAGGCCACCACATACGCATCGCCCATGCGTGCAAGAGCAAGCGGACGCAGTCCTTGTGGATCACGAAGTGCAATCAACTGATCATCTGTCAAAATCACAAGGGCGAAGCCACCTTTTAGCATCGAAAGACTGACGCGCACATTTTCCGCAATCGTTGGAAAGGCGCCGCGCGCGATCAAGTGAGCCACGACCTCGGTGTCACTCGTCGTCTGAAAAATGCTTCCCTGGCCTTCGAGATGGTTTTGCAGTTGCCTTGCATTGACCAGATTGCCGTTATGCGCCATCGCCAGATTGCCCTGCCGAAAGCTAAACACAAGTGGTTGGGCATTAGCGACATTGCTTGCCCCAGCCGTCGAATAACGCACATGACCAACAGAGGCCGTACCCTTAAGACTTTGCAACCGATTTCCCGCAAACACTTCCGTCACAAGCCCCATCGCACGATGACTATGCATCGTCAAACCATCAACTGTCGCAATACCTGCACTTTCTTGTCCGCGATGCTGCAGTGCATAAAGACCATAATACGTGAGCTGAGCTGCTTGCGGGTGCCCGAAAATGCCGAATACACCACATTCTTCATGCATCTTGTCACTACAATGCATCATCCATTCATCCATGACCCAATGGCTCCTCGCCACGCGGTTTCAAGCTCCTGTATGTTTGCTTGAACAACCACGTCTTGATCAATGTAAACGGTAAACGTGCTATCTGTTGTAACTTCACCCAGGCGCACACAAGGAACACCATGCATTTTTGCTAAAGACGCCAATGCCTGTTCGTTTTGCTCTCTTACTTCAACGATGATACGAGATGGACTTTCACCAAAAAACACAGCTAAAAGATCATTGGCACTAAGAGCATGATCTGGAGACAAATGAACCTGTACGCCAAGTTTGTTTTCTGTCATGGCCATTTCGGCCACAGCAACGAGCAATCCACCATCGGACACATCATGAGCTGCATCAAGCAATCCCTCTTGGATCGCTTGTAAACAAACATCTTGCACCGCTTTTTCATGATCAAAGACAAAAGCTGGCAAAGCATAATCCAGATGATGCATAGGATCCCGCATATGGAGATACTCTGAACCTCCCAAGCCATCATCAAGCCCCGCAAAAAGATCACCAAGCAGGTAAAGAGCATGGCCTGGCGCTTTCAGATCACTTGTCATGATATCTTTGACGTGTTCAATCAAACCTACCATACCAATCACAGGCGTCGGATAGATATCAACACCATGTGACTCATTGTATAAAGAGACATTGCCGCCGATAACAGGCGTGGCAAACACTTCACAAGCCCGACTGATACCATCTGCCGATTGTTCCAATTGATAAAAAACTTCTGGTTTTTCAGGGTTGCCATAGTTCAGGCAATCAGTGACAGCTAGCGGTTGCGCGCCTGAGCAGACCAAATTGCGGGCCGCCTCAGCCACAGCCATGGCTCCACCTTGGAAGGGATCCAAGTAAACGTATTTGCCATTGCCATCCGTCACGAAAGCCAACGCTTTTTTGGTGCCAGGAACTCCAACGACAGCAGCATCAGATCCGGGTCGCACAAACGTCTCCGTACGCACCATCGAATCATATTGGTCATATACCCATTCTTTACTCGCGATCGTTGGACGCGACAGCAATGCCACGAGTTCGTCTGTCATGCTTGATGCGACGTGACAGACAGGCCGATCCACCCGCAAGTCATCCAGATAACGTGGTCGCAAAGAGGGCCGATAAGCAATCGGCGCTTCATCCACCAATGCCGTTACAGGAATTTGCGCCGCAATCGTTTCGCCTTCAACGATGCGTAAAAAACCGTCGTCGGTTACATGACCGATCGCCGTCGCTTCCAAGCCCCATTTTTCAAAAATCGCATAGGCGATGTCTTCTTCGCCTTTCTCCATCACGACAAGCATGCGTTCTTGCGACTCAGACAGCATCATTTCATAAGGCGTCATCGCTGTTTCGCGCACAGGTACTTTCGTGACGTCAAGCACGAGGCCACTACCAGCACGGCTCGCCATTTCAGCAGAAGAAGAGGTAAGGCCAGCTGCGCCCATATCCTGGATACCAATCACCTTTCCGGTGTCAATCAATTCAAGACACGCTTCAAGCAACAGCTTCTCCATGAAGGGATCACCGACTTGCACCGCAGAACGCTCTTTAGCGTGTGGATCTTGCGCCGAAGCAAACGTGGCGCCATGGATACCATCGCGTCCGGTTTTGGCACCCACCACGAGAACCGGATTGTTGGTGCCGCTCGCCGTACCTGTCGCAATCTTGTCATGCGCGATCAAACCGACGCACATTGCATTGACAAGCGGATTATGTGAATAGCGATCATCAAACACAACTTCGCCGCCGACCGTCGGAATGCCAATACAATTACCATAACCGCCGATACCAGCGACAGAATGGGAAAATAAATAACGATTGTGTGCGTCGTTTAATTCGCCAAAGCGTAGACTGTTTAACATCGCGATCGGTCTTGCACCCATCGTAAAAATGTCGCGAATAATACCGCCAACACCCGTCGCCGCACCTTGATAAGGCTCGATCGCTGTCGGATGATTGTGACTTTCCATCTTGAAAACCACCGCGAGGTTATCGCCAATGTCGACAATGCCAGCATTTTCACCAGGTCCTTGCAACACACGCTCACCTGTTGTGGGAAAACGGCGCAAGACAGGCCGTGAACTTTTGTAACTACAATGCTCAGACCACATGACACTAAAGATGCCTGTCTCTGTATAGTTAGGTAACCGACCTAACGAAGCAATGATTTTTTCGTATTCTTCCTCGGTTAGACCAAATGTGCGATAAATTTTTTCTTCTTGCACCTGTTGTGGCGTTGGTTCACCGTGTGCCATGTGCGTCCCTCCAGGTAGTAAAAATCGACGTAAAAAGCCGCACACCATCGGCAGAACCTAAAAGTTCGTGGACAGCGCGTTCAGGATGGGGCATCATACCAAGGACATTTCTCCGAATGTTTACAATGCCCGCGATGTCACCTACCGAACCGTTGGGGTTATGCTCTTTAACATACCGAAAAACAATCTGTCCATTTTTCTCAAGCTCTTGTACCGTCGCATCATCGGCATAATAATTGCCCTCGCCATGCGCGATCGGAATACGCAACACTTCACCCTCCTGATATGAGCGCGTATAAGGCGTGTCTGTATTTTCTACAACAAGCTGTGCCATTTCACAGCGAAATTGCAAGGATTCGTTTTGTCGCAAAGCACCAGGCAAAAGCCCTGCTTCGGTCAAAACCTGAAATCCATTGCAGATACCAATGACCAATTTGCCTTGCTCAGCCTCTGTCGCCACCGCATCCATGACAGGTGAAAACCGCGCAATCGCACCGGCACGCAAGTAATCCCCGTAAGAAAAGCCACCCGGTACCACGATCACATCGTAAGCAGAAAGATCTTTTGTCGTATGCCAGACAAGCTCAGCTGTTCCTGTTGTCGTGCTCTGCACCGCTTTAACCGCATCAACATCGCAATTGCTGCCTGGAAATTGAATGACGGCTGTCTTCACGACACTACCTCCGCCAAGCGATAGGTATACGTTTCAATGACTGGGTTCGTCAAAAACTTTGCGCACATCGCTTGCACTTGTTCATTTGCTGCTTGCTCATTGTCAGCATCAAAAACCACTTCAAGGTACTTGCCCACGCGGACATCATGCACATTCGTGTATTGCATGGCGTGCAACGCTTTAGTCACAGCCGCGCCTTGCGGGTCAAGCACACTACCTTTTAACGTTACGTAAATCAAAGCCTGCCATGTCATGCGTTTGTCCCCCCAACGCGCCGCCAGATCTCTTGGTACGCTTCTGTTACGCCGCCAAGATCACGACGAAAGCGATCTTTATCGAGTTTTTCTTGCGAATAGATATCCCATAAGCGACAAGTATCTGGTGAGATCTCATCAGCCAAAACGAGTTCACCCGTCGTTAAACGGCCAAATTCGAGCTTGAAATCAACAAGGGTAAGGTCGCGAGCAAGTAAAAATTCCCGTAAAATTTGGTTGATTTTTAATGCTTGATCTTCCAAATAATCGATCTCTTCACGTGTAGCAAAACCCATGGCAAGCGCATGCGAGCGGTTGATCAAGGGATCGCCAAGCGCGTCGTTTTTATAATAAAACTCCACGACAGGACGTGATAACATCGTTCCTTCATCCAACCCAAGGCGCTTAGCCAGACTTCCTGCCGCAAGATTTCTTGTTACCACCTCAAGGGCGATAATTTCCACTTTTTTGACGAGCATTTCCGTGTCAGAGACAGACTCAACAAAATGCGTCGCGATCCCCGCATTCTCTAGAACATGAAAAAACGCTGTACTGATATGGTTGTTCAGTTCACCTTTGTGTTCAATCTGTCCCTTTTTCTCACCATTAAGTGCAGTCGCATCATTCTTGAATTCCACCAAGAACACGTCTGGTTGTTCTACTTCAAATAAACGTTTTGCTTTCCCTTCATAGACCATTTTACCTCGTTGCATGAGAGCGCCTCCTAGAAAGTAGTCGTGTCAAGCAAGCCCAGACGGGCCAATATCGTATCAACGTGTTTCAAATGAAAGCGATAATCAAAGCATGCATCAAGATCATGCGCTGTCAAATGCTCAATAACAAGCGGCACCTCTTCAACCAACTCACGAAAAGATCGTTGCTCTTCCCAAGCCTGCATCGCCTTTGCTTGTACCGCATCATAGGCTGTTTCACGCGTCACACCATGCTCAATAAGCGCAAGCAACACCCGTTGCGAAAAAATCAAGCCAAACGTGCGATTCATGTTGCGAATCATA
This sequence comes from Caryophanales bacterium, assembly GCA_027343965.1. Classification (GTDB taxonomy): domain Bacteria; phylum Bacillota; class Bacilli; order Alicyclobacillales; family SLC66; genus JAKACU01. Next base: position 9,589 of record DAHWJX010000029.1, read on the forward strand.
TTGTCTGGAAAAACAGTCAGATTACCGATAATGTTCGTGATTTTTGCCAACATATAATGAAGGAGGATGGTACTGTCTGGTAGGATGATCCGTTCAACGGACGAATGCGATATGTCACGTTCGTGCCACAATGGGACATCTTCGTAGGCGGCAAGCATATTGCCGCGAAGCACACGAGCGAGTCCAGAAAGTTGTTCGCAAGACACAGGGTTACGTTTATGCGGCATCGCTGAAGAGCCTTTTTGTCCAGCATAAAACGGCTCTTCCACTTCACGAATCTCCGTCTTTTGCAACGCACGAACTTCTGTCGCGATCTTATCGAGCGTCGTCGCAATCAAGGCCAGCACCGAAAGGTATTCCGCATGGCGATCACGCTGTAAGGTTTGTGTTGAAATCGGTGCAGCTTTTAAGCCGAGATGTTCGCACACAAGCGTCTCCACTCGTGGATCGATATTGGCGTAAGTGCCAACAGCACCAGAAAGTTTGCCGTACTGTACGGTGTCTGCCGCATGTTCAAACCGTTCCAAGTTGCGCACCATCTCCGCATAGTAAAGCGCAAGTTTTAGACCAAACGTTGTGGGTTCGGCATGAACACCATGCGTGCGCCCCATCATCACCGTATCTTTGTAGCGCAAAGCCTGTTGTCCCAACACGGCGATAAAACCTTGAATTTTTTCTCGCAGTAATGTGTTTGCACGTTTGAGTTGCACACCAAGCCCTGTATCGACAACATCGGTACTCGTCAATCCATAGTGCACCCACTTGCGTTCAGGACCTAACGTCTCTGACACTTGCCTCGTAAAGGCCACAACATCATGTCTAGTTTCTTTTTCAATAAGAAGCGCACGGTCGACATCGACACGCGCGTTTTCACGAATCAATTGCGCATCGGCCTTCGGAACCACGCCTAGGGTGGCGAAAGCTTCCGTGGCTGCAATCTCAACTTCTAACCAGGCGTCATACCGACTCGACAACGTCCATATCGCTGCCATTTCCGGTAGGGAATACCGTTCAATCACACAAGTTCCTCTTTCCTTGGCTACATCATGACCATTACTCTTTGTAAATTCAGTCTATCAATACATCCTAGCTTCGGTCAATACAGAATACGAACATTTACGATCTTTACAAGTGAAATGTTCGCTATTCCCGCTAGACTCAGTGCCTTGACACTCTAAGGAAAACTTCGCTACACTACGTAAGATAAGGGTTGCAAGAAGTGGTCTACTAGGAGGGCACGCTCTGTGCAAGATTCCAACCATTCATCTATCGATCAACAACAACATAACGTATCCGCTGTAGCAATCGTTGGACTCGGTTTTATCGGGCTCCCACTTTCGATGTCTTATACGCGCAATCACTATAAGGTCATTGGCCTTGATGTCAATGAGGCGCATATTCAACGTTTGCAGCAAGGAATCACCGACAGCATTGAAAGCTATGATGGTCATACACTCCAATATTATCTGCAAGATGCCTTACAAAATAACCTCTTTATACCAACTACAGACTATGCAAAGGCAGCTCAAGAAGTTAGCGCCTATATCGTTACGGTGGGCATTCCGATCATTCAAGGTGTGCCTTATTATGACGCTTTAGAGTCGGCCACCAAGGAGCTTGCCAAAGTCGTAAAACCTGGCGACTTGATCCTCTACCGTAGTACCCACGTGCCTGGAACCGTCCGCGAACGTTTGATCCCACTTTTACAAAGCATCAGCCCTTATCAGATCGGCGTCGATGTGCACATCGCTTACGCACCAGAACGCGTCGCAGAAGGCCGGGCCATGGAAGAATTCCAGACCGTGGATGTACTTATTGGTGGTATGAACCAAGCAAGCATAGAACATGCCAAAGAAGTTTTACGTCGAATTAACCGCGCCACATTCCATGAGACATCTTCCATGGAGATGGCGGAAACAGTTAAAGTGGTGGAAAATGTGCAACGCGATGTGAATATCGCGATGGTGCAAGAAATTGCACAGTTAGCCCAAGCAACAGGGCTTCGTACAAGCGAATTGATTCGGTTAGCGAACACCCACCCACGCGTCAACCTTTTGACACCAGGGGCGGGCGTAGGTGGCTACTGCATTCCTAATGCCTATTATTATCTGCAACATAAAGCCGATGCCGTGGACCTCAATTTACCGATCTTATCGACGGCAAGAAAGACCAATGATTATGTACCTAATGCGATCTTAAGCCGCATAGACCATAAGCTTGGGGGCATTGATTTTACACAGACGCGGTTTGCAGTCCTTGGGCTTGCAATGAAAAACTTCTCCAATGACGACCGCATCAGCCCGAGTGTTACCTTGATTGAAGAACTATTGCATCGCGGCGCAAAGGTAACGGCTTATGATCCATTGGTATCTGTGGATCATCACGACTTTTCGGTGCCCACACTCGAAGCTTGCCTTGGCGACGCCGATGTCATACTTGTCACCATTCGGCAAGAACACTGGGACAGTATGGCATTGTCGATGCTTTTACAGATGGCTCCATCTTGCCGTTTGGTGTTTGATGCTTGTGAAGCGATCGTCCATGATGGCCTGTCCGATACGCCGTTATTGCGTATCTGAGGAGGCCTTCTATGCTAGCTAAAAAAAACGTCTTACTTATCGCACACGAATTTCCACCGATCGGCGGCGTCGGCGTACAGCGCCCATTTAAGTTTGCCCAATATCTCAAAGAATTTGGCTGGAACCCAATCGTTCTTACCCAAGTTGCACGTTACAGTGCGACTTGGGATGCTTCGTTGCTTGACGCGTTATCCGATGTTCCTATCTATCGCGCCAATGACCCTATGACGCATATGCAATCGAGACTACGAAAAAAGGATCAAAGTGCAACGACATCAACCACCACAACGTCATCATCTACAACCATGTCATCACCCAGCTTAAAACGCAAAATCATCAGCACAGGCAAACGTGTCAAAGATGCGCTACTGATCCCTGACGAAACGATGTTGTGGATCAATCAAGCCGTAGCACTTGGTTTACAGGTCGCACAAGAGCAGACCATCCATGCGATCTACGCGACATCGCCGCCTGCCTCTTCTTTGCTCGTAGCAGCTACACTCAGTGAACGCACGGGAATTCCGCTGATCCTTGATTTTCGCGATCCTTTTGTTGCTAATTTACATCGCAAGCAAGAGGGTTTTCGCCACCGCATCGATGAGTTTCTCGAAGCATATGCCATCGTTCGTGCAACACGCGTCATCACTGTAACGGAGTCCTTTCGCCATGACTTTGCCAAACGCTACAAAGCACAGGAAGAAAAGTTTCACGTCATTGCTAACGGCTATGATCGTGCCGATCTCACACTGTCGCATGACGTGGTAAGCGACCCTGCGGTGATGACGATCTATTATGGTGGTATCTTATATGGTAAAAGGTCGCCAAAAAGTTTTTTAGAAGGTTTAGCCGCTGCCATTTCAAGTGGGACTATCCCGAAAGATAAGATACGTGTATATTTTGCGGGCGTATTCGATTATCCAGGCAAGCACGATAATCATGACCTCGTGGACAGTCTAGGATTATCAGATGTTGTCCATATCGTCGGCTATGTGGCGCACAGTGCACACGTCGAGTGGATGGCAAAAGCCGACGTCTTACTACTTGTGGGCGATCAAACGCATGGTGCAGGAGCGTATGTTCCCGCCAAGTTGTACGAATACTTAGGTATGGGTCGCCCAATTTTGGCCTTGGTCCAAAAAGGAGAAGCAAGTCGACTTATTGACGAATGTCATGCTGGACTATTGGGCGAACCTGACCGAAGTGCAGACGCCAAACGGGCCATCGAGCATTTTTACGCCCTCTGGCAAGCGGGCGACTTGGCCAACTGGCAACAAAGTCCGCTTGCAATCATGTACGATCGAAAGGAGCAGTCTCGCATGCTAGCAGAGCAACTCGATGCCATCATACATGAATAATCGCACTATCGCTCGCTACTTGCGCTTACTTGCCTCACTTTTCGAAGTACAAAAAGAACATCATCCTAAGGCCGTTGCCTATCGAAAAGCTGCCGATACGATTCGTGCCTTACGAGATGATGCCGCAGATACGCCTGACATACAACCACAAGGTATCTCACAAACAATGTGGTCTGTTATCAAACAACTCATGGAACACGGCATGGATGCGGCCTATACGGCGGCATCCATCACTGTTCCCATGACATTGTGTGAAATTTTAAAATTGCCAGGCATTGGACCTCGCACCACGTCGACGTTGTACCACAGCTACCACATTGCATCCTTAGAACAACTTCAAGATGCACTTAGAAAAAAGCAAAAACTACCTCTATCTCATTCCATACTTACCCAATTGCCCGCAGAAATCACCGCATTACAAGAGCGTGAACGGCGCCTTCCCCTGCGAGTTGCTGAAGCCGCGGCACAAGCGGTCTTCCAAGAACTCGCCGTCTTACATGGCGTGATCGACTGTGCCCCATCAGGCAGTGTGCGCCGACGAGATCCCTTATCAGATCGTGTCCTGCTCCTTGCCTGCGTGCGACAAGAAGGCATTGAACAGGAAATCGTCAGCCAAGAAATCGCCGAACAAGTAGAGCATATATTACTAACAAAAAATTATGTACTAACTTCTGTGGATGACTGGTTGCAGGATCCCGTTCGCTCGATGACGGGACCGATTCGCGCCTTCGCGCGAATCATCGAGCTTGAAGATCACAAAATCCCCGTTTATGTTCTCTTGATTACGCCACCCTCATGGGCGAAAGCGAATGTCTACCTAAGTGGTGACACACTTCATAATGAGGTGCTGCACCGACTTACAGAACAACAGTCACAGCTAGACACGAAAACTTCGCCAAAAACCGAACCGAATTCCGAGTATGAGGTCTATGCCAACGCAGGATTACCGTACATCATCCCGCTTCTTCGAGATGGTGTATCGATGACAAAAGACCCTCAAACCCTCGTTGATCATTCGGATATACAGGGCGATTTGCATATGCATACCACCTACAGCGATGGCCATGATACTTTGGAAACTATGGTCAAAGCTTGCGTAGATCGTGGTTACCGTTATATGACGATCAGTGATCATTCGCAAGGGTTGACTGTGGCGCATGGTCTATCCTATGATCGCTTGCTTGAACAACACGAGGAGATTTTGCGCATGCGCGAAAAATATCCGCAAATCATGATTCTTCACGGTTCTGAAGTCGACATTACGGCTGGTGCCAAGCTCGATTTCCCTGACACGATCTTAGGTCAACTTGATTTTGTCATCGCTTCGATTCACACTGCAATGCGACAAACAAAAGCAGAATTGACCGCGCGCGCCTTGTATGCCATCCAATCACCGTACGTGCATATCCTCGCACATCCGACAGGACGAATGCTTGGTCGACGCGACTCGTTCCCCCTTGATTTTGATCAGATATTTAACGCCGCTCGCGAACACAACGTCGCTATCGAATGCAATGCAAATCCTGAACGCCTCGATCTTGATCCGCTACTTTTACGACGTGCTATGGAAGCAGGGTGTCTGGTAAGTATCGATAGTGACGCCCACTCTGTCGCAAATCTCACACGTATTGAACAGTATGGTATCGATATGGCGAAAAAAGGTTGGATAACAAAAGAACGCGTAATCAACACTTGGCCTTTAGAGCGACTCATGGCCTGGATTATCACATCTCGCAATAACGATCATGTTTCGCATACTGGCCCAGATGAATAACCCAGATGATCTAGCTTAACTGGTGTGGATCCATAAGCGAAAGTATTGCTCATCGATAAAGGCGTAGAGGCACGTTATCGCCACTGAATTGGGAGGCTACTTGCAGGAATTCAGGTTGATGTGCCGATTCAATCGAGTTATTCCTTTCAACAAAGCGCAAGATACAGTATCGACACCTGTGACATGCACAGGGCAATCACTAGATGTTATCGTCGCTTTTTTAAAACAGCATCGTACCTACTAGTTAGCCTTGACTCACTTTCGCCAAGGTTTCTTCTTCCTCTTGCTCTTGATAAAAAGCGGTCGGACGAATCATCGCAATTTCATCACAAACAGGAAATTTCTTACAATGAATACAGTCTTTCCAGATCTTGCGGTGTAACGATGCTTTTTCTACGACGTGAAATCCACAATGATCGAAAAAATGTTGTTGATACGTCAACGCCAATACCCGTGGAATTTCCATCATTGTCGCCGCGTCATACAAAGCATCGACAAGCAGTCTTCCATAGCCCATACCTTGTACAAATTCCATCACAGCGAGCGAGCGAATCTCTGCGAGATCGTCCCCTAAGATATGCAGGGCAGCCGTACCTACCACCTGACCTTGATGTTCGATTACCCAAAATGCCGCGAGTGTCTCACAAACCGATTGCCGTGTACGCGGCAACAACAACCCTTGTTGCGCATACGTTTGAAGTAAATTGACGATGGCATCGACGTCACCGATTTTGGCTTTACGAATCACAGAAATCCCCTCCCCTCATAACGACAATCACGTCGTATATTCCGCATTGATGGATACATAGTCATGCGTCAAATCACAGGTAAAGAACCGGCACTGCGCGTCTCCTCTTGCAAGGTCAATCGCAATCACAATGTCTTTTTGCGCCATTACCGACTTAGCATCATCAGGTGAAACCTCCTGAAACTTCCCATCCCTAAAGACGATCTGTCCGCCGATCTGCATCGTCAAGCGCTCCCAAGAAATCGTCACGCCAGAGCGGCCAATGGCAGAAATGATGCGACCGGGATTGAAGTCCTCTCCGTAAAACGCGGTTTTCACCAAAGGCGATGTTGCGACCGTAGCTGCGATCTGCTCTGCCTCACGTTGTGTAACAGCATGCGACACTTCAATTTCAAGAAACTTCGTTGCCCCTTCGGCATCGCGTACAATCATCTGCGCAAGATCATTCGCTACCTCATCAAGTGCAGCACAAAACACTGAAAATTCATCATCCTCTGTCGTCAACAGATCGCCTTCACCTGTCGCTAACAGGATGACACTATCGTTAGGACTTGTGTCCCCATCAACAGATATCGCATTGAAACTCGTCTTTACAGCTTTTGCTAACGCAACTTGTAATGCCGATGCATGGATTGGCGCATCCGTGATCAGCACAGACAACATCGTCGCAAGCCTTGGGTGAATCATGCCAGCACCCTTGGCGACTCCGCCCACCGTATACTTTTTCCCATGAAGCATAATCGTACGAAGCGCCGTTTTCGGTACCGTATCGGTCGTCATCATCGCACGCGCTGCTTCCATACCTGCTTTTGGTTGATCGGACAAAGTGCGTACAAGCGATGGTATGTGTTCAATCAGGCGATCCGCATGCAAAGGAATGCCGATCACCCCTGTATGCAACACAATCACTTCATCAGCATGGCAGCCAATCTCTTTCGCTACGGCAGCGGCTAAAAGTTCCGTGTCAGCGCGCCCTTCGAGGCCGGTGCCTGCGTTGGCATTGCCGCTTGTAATCAGCACAGCCTGCACCGATTTGCCAGCGTGCAGACGCTCGGATGCACTTTCTACACAGGCGCTTTTAAATTGATTCGTCGTAAAAACACCTGCATATGCAGCTTTTCGATTCACCACAAAAAGTGCCGCATCAGTAGCTCCATTGGCTTTGATCCCAATCACGCCTGATGCACAACGTACCCCTTTTACATTTGTCATGCTCATATCTTCCATGCCGTCGCCGCCCATCGTTCCATCATTCGTTGCAATTAACTATACATACAATCTAATAATTATGCAACTGTTGATGATGATATAACGCAAGCGCAGACACCGCATCCTGTGCATACGCCCTAAGCAGTAACGTGTAGGTGACAGGTGCTGTCACCAATTCATAAGGTGGCAATACACCTGGACCACAACTTGCACTGCCTAGACCATGTTGTGCATAATCCAAGTTAACTGTCGTTCTTTGTTGGTCTTTAAGTTCATACGTATGCAACGCTTTGTCCAAAACTTCCGTCGAGTAAGGATGCGCACTGAATTGAAAGACAGGCGCCCCTGTTACGTGTATGCCATAACCTTGATCATCGGTGATGGATAAAAAACGAACATCCACATGGTTGCCGTTTTCCTGCGGTAAAACATAAGGCGTATGCAGATCCATCACGCTTTTTTCGTAGATGCCATGGCGCATTGCTTCTTGACTGTCACTATAGGATTCGCCAGGTCCGCGCCCTTGCCATAGTACACGCGAAAAGTCAGGGAGCAGATCCAACTGCATCCCGATACGCGGTAATACCCGTGGATAAACGCCCGTCGGAACAATCGATGTCGTTACTTTAATCGTCCCTAACGCATCGATCACATATGTAATGATACATTGCAATCCCCATGCTAACGCAGGCGGCGCTATACGACTTTTCACTTTGACTTGAAAAGAAAACCCAGGATCAAGCCATGTCGTGGAGAAACTATCCAAGCGATCCATTAGCAGATGCACGCCAAAATTCTTCCAATACGAAGCTAAAGTAGGGTTAGGATCTCTCGTCGGCGGGTTATCATTGTCTATCATGGCACGCCAAAAATACGGGTGCAATCCCTTTTGCAACAGAGCGATGCCGTGATACGACCACGAGGTCATCACACCATCGATTTTGCTAAAGGCTAGCGAAAAGTCAAAGCCAGCAATCGTAAGGGTACTATTCGTTTCTCTGACAAAAAGTTTCTTGTCTGTCACGGGTACAGCGATGCCTATACGAACTGTCTTTTGTACTTCAGCTAACGGGAATTCGGCAAAACCTATCTCAAATCCGCGATTGGCAAAACGCTGACTTTTTTCAAGCAAAAAATCAAGCTGTAAGACGCAATCGTAGCTAACATCGGGTAACAAGGTTAACGTATACGGGATCGTGATTTCTGTGCTATCACGAGCTTTTACCGGTGGCAACTTGATAAACCCTTCTTGCACCGTGCGCCCTTCGGACATGATTCGCCATTCGCAGCGAAGCACATTTAGTGGCAGAAAATCAAAACGATTGGTTACAGACACCGTTCCAGCGCGCAAATCAACGACTGAAACGAAAACCGGCTGTATCGCCTTTTTATACGCGAGAAGTGCGGGCGATGGCGTATGATCGGGAAAAACCATCCCATCAATAACGAAATTGCCATCATGAGGTTCATCGGCAAAATCCCCACCATAGGCGTAAAACGCTTCACCATCTTTTGTATGGCGCAAAATTCCATGATCAAGCCATTCCCACACGCAACCACCTTGCAACCGAGGATAACGATAAAAAGCCTCCACATACTCTTTTAGACCACCAGGCCCATTACCCATCGCGTGGGCAAATTCACATAAGATGTGCGGTTTATCGATGTCTGTGCGCTGCCCAAGTTCGATAAGATCAGCCACCGACGTATACATGGTGCTATGAACATCCATCACAGCACGCGAGAAATTCCCGTCAGAATCCATAATCGCACGCGTCTCGCCTTCATAATGAAGCAACCTCGTGGCATCCAATTCCCGAGCGCGCTTGGCCATGGCGAGGTGGTTTTGCCCATAACCCGATTCATTGCCTAATGACCACATGATGATACAAGCATGATTTTTATCACGCACAATCGTGCGTTCCATGCGATCCACATACGCTTTACACCATACATCATCATCACTCAGTTGACTCCAGTTACCAAGAGGAGAGAAGCCATGACACTCCAGGTCCGCTTCTCCAATTACGTACAACCCATAGCGATCGCATAGTTCATAGAATCTCGGATCATTAGGGTAATGACTGGTACGCACCGTGTTGATATTGTGTTGTTTCATTAAAAGTACATCCTCTTGCATCCAAGAAAAAGGCACAGATTTACCATAAACCGGATGGTGATCATGGCGATTGACCCCTTTGATCATGATCGCCGTCCCATTGATAAGAAGCAGACCACCGCGTAATTCGACACTACGAAACCCTACATCAGACGGGATAATCTCAAGAATTTTCTGTTCGTCATCAAGCAACGTGATTGACAGATGGTACAAATAAGGATCCTCTGCAGACCACGTATGTACTTCAGAGATGTCAACACAAAGTTGCAAACTTTGCGTCTTTTGTGTAGCCACAGTACAATCGCTATCTTGCCAAACAACCGGTACAAGTGCGCCATCATCATCATAAAGTGTCGCACGAACTTTTCCTGATCTCACTTGCGATCCGGTATTTTGAATATCCACGCCTAAAGATAAGGTAGCGTTCGTGTAGGATGCATCTAACGTTGTCGTCACCGTAAAATCAGCGATATGCAAAGTGGGCCGAACCATGATATAGACATCCCTAAAAATGCCACTTAACCACCACTGATCTTGATCCTCCAAATAGCTCCCATCCGAAAATTGAAACACTTGTACAGCGATCGTATTGACACCGTCATGGACATACTGCCCAATCGCAAATTCGGAAGGCAGACGACTCCCCTGACTGTACCCTACATAGAATCCATTGATAAACACCTGAAAGGCACTATCCACGCCTTCAAATCGCAAGCTAATGTACTTATCAGCGATCGCATCACCTAATAAAAAGGTTCTTCGATAACAACCCGTTGGGTTTTGTGTCGGCACATGCGGTGGATCAACCGGAAACGGATAGATGACGTTGGTGTAATGAGGTCGACCATAACCATGCATTTGCCAACTTGATGGCACAACGAGATTATCCCAAGACGTATCATCAAATTCAGGAATAGAAAATGATTCGGGAACCGCTTTAGGTGTGTCGTAGTAAGCAAACTTCCAACTTCCATGCAAGGGATAAAAAAAGGCAGAGTTACCCCACTCCTTGAAATTTGCCGATAATTCATCCGCAAATGGTATAAAATAGGAGCGAGCTTGCAGACGGTTTTCTTCTAACATTTCAGGATTTTCAATGATCATCATAATCCCCCTCGTTAACTAGAAAGCGCATTCATGAAAGCCTACAAATAATGAAATCGACGCTACTATACTATTTTTTATATGGTCACGAGGCCATAAGTGTCCATTTTGAATATAGCTTACTTCATCAAATTGTCAATGGAAACAGGGCAATCCCTAATTTTCTAGGGACTGCCCTGCTACGCGCCTACTCCCACTCAATCGTCGCAGGAGGCTTTGATGTAACATCATATACCACACGATTGACACCAGCGACTTCGTTACACATACGATTTGACATGCGTTCAAGTACCTCATACGGCACATGGGCAAATTGGGCAGTCATGCCATCGCGCGACGTGACGGCACGAATAGCTACTGTATAACCATACGTGCGTTCGTCCCCCATTACACCCACGCTTCGAACACCGGTTAGCACGGCAAAGTACTGCCAAATCTCACCCATAAGGTCCGCTTTTTGGACTTCCTCGCGAACAATGGCGTCAGCGCGTTGCAAGATAGTTAACTTTTCTTCTGTAACTTCACCTATAATACGAATAGCAAGTCCTGGGCCAGGAAACGGTTGACGCCACACAAAGTGATGTGGCAGTCCAAGTTTTTCACCTAACTCTCGTGCTTCATCTTTAAACAGCGTGCGAAGCGGCTCAATCAGCTCAAAATGCAAATCTTTGGGTAACCCGCCGACATTATGATGTGATTTGATGGTAGCCGCCGTCTTAGTACCACTTTCGATGACGTCGGTATATAGCGTTCCTTGGCCAAGAAACTTAAAATCACCCAAAGTCGATGCTGTTTCGTCAAATACATGAATAAATTCGGCGCCGATACGTTTGCGTTTTTGCTCAGGATCGGACACCCCGTCAAGCAAAGCCAAAAAACGATCACGTGCATCAATGCGGTGAATGGCCATATGAAACACTCCTGAAAACATATCCATCACCTGATTGGCCTCATCTTGCCGCAAGAAACCATGATCCACAAAGACGCAAGTCAGCCGATCCCCGATCGCTCGATGGAGCAATGCCGCTGTAACCGATGAATCGACGCCACCGGACAAAGCAAGAAGGACACGCTCATCGCCCACCTGCTCACGAATCTGACCAATCATGACATCGATGAAAGAATCCATCTGCGACGTCGGCTTACATTCACATACCGAAAACAAGAAATTTTGCAACAATTGATCGCCATAATCAGTGTGTTGCACTTCAGGATGAAACTGTACACCGTACAACTGACGACCAGCATCACTCATGGCAGCGACAGGCGCACTTGGTGTATGAGCATCGAGTTGAAAACCTGTTGGGGCAGCCATTACGACATCACTATGGCTCATCCAAACGCGTTGCGTTGTTGGTGTCCCTGCAAATAATGGACTTTGCGACGCAACGGTGACATCGGCTGATCCATACTCTCTTGCGGGAGCGCGCTCGACGGTAGCATGAAAATCTTTGGCGATCAGTTGCATGCCATAACAGATGCCTAAAATCGGAACCCCTAATTCATAGACCGCAGGATCGATCGTTGGAGCCCCCTGCTCATAGACACTTTTGGGCCCACCGGAAAAAATGATCCCTTTCACATTTTTTTCGCGCAATGTCTGCGCCGTCACGTCATGAGGTAAAAGTTCCGAATAGACGTGCAGATCTCGAATGCGTCTTGCGATCAACTGATTGTATTGACCACCAAAATCCAACACAACAACAAAATCTTCATGACGACTCAATACGAACAGCCACCTCTCCAAAAATTAACCGCGCATCTTCTGCCCATTGTGCACACTTGACCCGTTGTGCACCCCAAAACCTGTCGGCTTACGCCGAAAATAGCGAGCCACATCACGCAACATCATGTTGCCTTGACTAAGCATCGGCATCTCCACGTGCTCACTGTAGCGCATCTCTTCATACCACAGAACAAAGCGCAAGGCCGCACTACGTGCACTTTCTTGCGATAACCCATGTCGCACCTGGCGCAAAGAGTCTGACGCCACAAATTCACGCAAAGTAATCCCTTGCGGTTTTTGTCCCACTAAGCGATAAAAGCGATGCATGATGGCATCAAGCGCACGATCTTTACTTGAACTAAAAAGCTTTCTTTGTCTTTTACGATACCATGTATGCCATCCTACGATAAACAACCAGATGAACGCAACAAGAAGTACAATAGCCCCTAACACAGCCAAGCCTAAAGCGGCCCATGTCGGTAAGTGACTTGTCAAAGTTCCACCTTTTGATCCTTTTGCAGTTGCAATCGATGGATGTTGCGCCTTTGCATGAGCCGTACCCACAGCAGGATGCGTTTGCGAATGCGTTTGCGTGTTTGGCAAGACAAACGACGGTGTAGCTTCAAACGGTACCCAGCCATAGCCTGCAAACCACACCTGCGTCCATGAGTGCGCATCCGTACCATGCAAGACATATTGTTTGCCTGGTCCGTGATAATTCGGATTGGCAGGAACCGATACAAAACCTTTCACCCAGCGTGTGGGGATGTTTACAGCGCGTGCCAATACCGCAAGCGAACTCGAGAAAAAGTCACAATAGCCACGATGCGTAACAAACAAAAATTGATCCACAAAATCTTGGCCAGGCTTAATGAAAGGAATGTTCTGCGTCTGATAGGTTTCGTGAGATTGTAGATAGCCAATTATAGCTTCTACCTTAGCTAACGTTCCATGTTTGCCTGCGGTAATTTTTTTGGCTAACTGTACCACACGAGATGGCAAAGACTTTGGTAATTCCAAGTCTTGCGGAAAAGCATAAGCCAAGTTGCCATCATGCACTTGTGAAAGCTCTGCATTGGATACGATAGGTACCTCTGACGTCACCGTATAGTGTTGACCAGGTTTTAAGGTACCAAAAGAAATCGAGTCAGCCGTCGTATCGACGGTGTACGATTTGATACCTTTAGGAGGCGTGACTTTTGTAACCTGATAACCTGCAAAAGCCACAGGATACGTACCTGTCACATCTTCAATATGTTGGGTAACGGTTTGTGTCGCTAATTGAGTAGTCGGTCCCATATCTTGCGTCATGACATCCGTTAGAGCATGACCGGCAGGCAGCGTCGTTGGGGATGGCGCATCAGGCGTCCACCCGGTGCCCGTGTAAGTATCTAACGTTTGCCCTTGATAATAGGATGGATCGTTCGCAATGACGCGAAAAAACACCGCAGGGCTGCCATTAAATGGGCCGCCTAAGGAATTGTCATTGGCACCATAATTGGATGCTTGCGAGCCTGTCGCCGATAATAAAATGGCGTGCCACAACGCTGTAGGTTTGGGCCACGTAGCCGACTGCTTTGGCAACATGAGTCCCACGATCATCATCGCGACCACAAGTCCGATGGGTGCTGCAGCATGGCGCAACAAAGCGCGATAAGAATGCAATTGCGAGATTATATGCAAACGCGGCAAATGCATCCACATCAACAAGGTAAGACCAATCAGAAAAAAAACGACGATCGCCCATGCATCGTGCACCTGATACGTCGTGGACAGATCGATTAACGCAAATTCACCTGCTGCAGTAGCCACCATCATCCAGTAAGGGCGCGTCGTTCCTTCTTCTAACAACCTTGTGCCAAAGGTGATCACGCCTAAAAAGGCCAATGTACGAACACCGTTTGTCACGTACTGATAATCATGCGAAAGAACACTTTGTATGGCACTGACAAGGTCATTTTTGAGAGATAGAAAAAAGACAAAAGGTTGGCTCCACGAAATCTGTGGATAGTACTCCCATTTGAGTAGAACAAGTACCGCAACGGCAAGCAGCGAATAACGCAACGTCCTATTTCGTACAAAACTACTCACTAAAAGGAGCCCAATGTAAAAGATAATCGGTATAGTTTCCCCCATGTATCCTACATTGCGCGCCGCCAAAAGCACGATGCTGATCCAAAGAAACAGCAGTGTGGACACACCGATACGGTGAGCGAGTTCACGATCTAATGAAATGCGCACCTGAGATCATCCCTCCTGCTGTTACCGCATCCAAATCAGACAATGCATATACCTCATAAATCCGCCATCCAAACGTACGCAATCTTGCGATCGTCGCTTGCGAAGACTCTTCTATCGATTCGGTTCGCGTAAAAAACACATCAAAATGTTGCTGCCTTTGCTTCGCGATAACAGCCAGACGCAAAAGATCGTCGTTGATCATATCGGTGACAAGAACCACCGCTGTTTGCCGAGGCAACGTCATAAAACGCCAGAATTCTTCAGAAAACTGGCTGCGCCGCGTGCCTTCAACCATAGCGAGGTGTTCCATTACCTGCAAAAAGCCAACATCACCTTTGCTCACAGGAAACTCTGTACATGTAGAGCCAAAAGACAGTAATCCAAAAGACATCGTCGCGTGATACATGTATTGCAAAAGCGATGCTAATGTCGACAACATCAGTTCAAAGTCCTCTTGCTGTGTCTCACCAAAGCGCGCATCAAGCGCAAAGACAACATCATTCGTGACATAGTGCTCGAATTCTTTGGAGCGCAGTTCTCCTGTTCGCGCACTTGCAGGCCAGTGGATACGACTTAACCTATCTCCCGCAACATAATCACGAACACCAACAACTTTGGTTGCATCATCTGTCGCACGTCCTTGTGCCGAACGGTTGCCTTGCTGCACTTGTAACGACTTGTTCCATGTGATTAACGGGTAAGTCTCAGGATAAACGATCAATTGCGAAACAGCAGGAATCGAAACCGTCCACGTTAAAAGGCCAAACATATCTCCCCCCGTGATATGTACGGAAGCGAATCGATACACACCGCGTATGACATGCTTTGCCGTATACTCCACCTTGGCTTCGCGACTACGCCAAGGAAACACCATCCAAGACGTGCGATTCATTCGCACAGCAAGTTTCTGTGCGACGTCATCTTCAACGCGAAGCCACTGTACAGGCAACCATGGTGACTCTTGCAAGGCAATGATCAAAGTCACATCGATATCGGTACCTGCGTGCACACGCTTAGCGGAAATTTTGCGCGTAACTTGAAAGGTACGGCGTCGCGATACCATAGCGATCGTTTCATAAAGGATAAAAAAGATAAATGCCCCAAACAAAA
The DNA here is from genome assembly GCA_027343965.1 of Caryophanales bacterium. GTDB lineage: Bacteria > Bacillota > Bacilli > Alicyclobacillales > SLC66 > JAKACU01. The sequence continues at coordinate 25,554 of DAHWJX010000029.1, forward strand.
ACCATGGTCCAAACCCGCCGAACATCTTAGAAATGACAAATAACGCGAACCCCGTCAGGTAAAGCAGCGTGAGAACAATCGCATTTCGCATCGAAGTTACCTTTGATCCGATATGACAGGCACCGTGACAGAATTCACCATGTCATCGAGTAGTTCCTTAGCTGTTTGGCCTTGAATACGAGCTTCCGGGTGCAAAATCATGCGGTGCCCAAAGACAGGTTCGACCAACATCTTGATATCATCGGGAATGACAAACATGCGACCATTTATATACGCCAAGGCTTGTGCCGCACGCGCCAAAGCAATTGCGCCGCGCGGTGAAACGCCAAGATAAACTTTATCGTGATATCTCGTTTTATGAACAATATCCACAATATATGCGTAAAGAGAGGAGTCGATAAAAACAGTTGCTGCATCTTGCTGCCACTTGATAATTTGTTCTGGTGTTACAACAGCTGATAAGTCTTGTACCATGACGCCTGTTGTCCCACGCAACAACACATCAAGCTCCTCATCACGTGTCGGGTATCCAACAGATAATTTTAAGAGAAAACGATCCAACTGCGCCTCAGGCAGAGGAAAAGTTCCCTCATATTCAATAGGATTTTGCGTCGCAAGCACAAAAAAAGGCGTGGGCAACGCATGCGTAACACCATCAAACGAGACACTATGTTCCTCTAGAGCCTCAAGAAGCGCAGCTTGGGTTTTCGGTGATGTGCGATTGATCTCGTCAGCTAAGACGATCTGGCTAAAGATGGGACCTTCCCGGTATTCGAAGTCGCCGATACGTTGATTAAAAATCGCGGTTCCCGTCACATCGGACGGCAAAAGATCGGGTGTAAACTGAATGCGCTTAAATTCGCAAGCTGTACTTCTCGCGAGTGCTCGCACAAGCACCGTCTTGCCGACACCAGGAACATCCTCGAAAATAACATGTCCTCGGCTGATCATTGCCACAAGGCATAGACGCACAACGTCAGACTTGCCAACAATAACTTGTCCGACATGATCGATAACGTGTTGAATCAGCGCTGCAGGTTCTTCTGTTTTGTCCTCTATCGTCTGTGTTGTTTCCATGGAATAAAAGAGCCTCATAACGCCCCACAGGTTACTAGTCAATCAACCTTTTTCTATTGTCGCAGGCATCCTAGATAAACGCAATTACCTTGTGCAAACAATTAATCGTGGACATAGTTTAAGGGATTCAGCGATACCGGAAACCCCGATGCATTAAAACCCGTGGCAACAGTAAAATGCAAATGCGGTCCGGTTGCTTGCCCATCTGCACCCACATAAGCGATCACTTGCCCCTGTTTGACCACGTCGCCTGGTTTCACCAACAATCCTGAAGCGTACATATGCCCGTAGATGGTCAACAAACCATTAGCATGTTTCAAGACGATCCAGTGTCCAAACCCATAGGCTGTCCCTGCATACAATACAACACCGTCTGCGACAGCTTCGATCGGTGTACCATCGGGTGCACCGATGTCGATGCCATTATGAAACTCATTGCCACCAAAGATATTGCGCCATCCATACCCTGATGTAATGTCGTAGTAATGCGGAACAGGCCAAATCCACGCACCTGTACCGAGATGTAAATGGGCGGTATTTGCAATCGATGGGTTCACCCGAAGCAACGATACGATTGTATTCGCCAAATTTTGTTCTGCTTGCAACTCGCTTTGGATATCGGCAATTGCCGCCGCTTTTTGTTGTTGTACATCCGCCAATACGACGCGCCTTTGCGCGAGCTTTTGCGTCTGCTGTCTTTGTTCATAAGACAAATTCCCAAACATCGTTTCTTCTGATGCTCTTTGCTGCCACAATAACTTATACATAGCGTTATAGTGAGCACGTTGTGCTTTTACCTGTATAAGCAATTGTTGATCTTGCTTAGCAATGAGCGTAAGCGCGCTCATCCTGTTTAGGAAATCAGAAAAGCTTGTGGCACTAAACAACACCTCAAGGTAACTCACCGACCCACTCTCGTACATCACGCGCAAGCGCTCTTTGAGCACACCATTGACGGCAAGCATCTTACGGCGTGCTGATGCCGCCTGTTGCGCCGTTTGCAAAAGATGTTGCTGAGATATTCGTAGGCGATCTTTTAAGATGGCGATGTGTGACGAATCTGTTTGAATAGCGCGCGTTATCGAGGATAACTGCGTTTCAATAGCTTGTTCTTTAGAGGATAGATATGCGACTTTCTGTCGTTCCTGGGATTGCTTTAGCTTGACTTGGTTTAACTGAGTTCGTGCACTCGTTAAAGAGTCAGCATAGCTCGCTGTCACCATGGAGCCAAACGTCAGCACCACGCTTAACACGCACAGCAAAGACAAGATCCATAACTTTCTTGTGAAAAACGTCTTCAAAACCATCCCTCGCATCGCGAAACAGATTGTGTCCCACTCTAGCACTATATGTTCGACAAATTACGAGTTGATTCCTGCTTTATCACACAAGCAAAAAGTCCCGCGAAACCCAGCGGGACTTGTCTTTTACGCTGCTTTGCTTACAATAAACCGTGTTTTGTCAGCCAGTTTTTTGCGACGGTCATCGGACGCTGATGTTGTAAATCGACAGCTTCATTCATTTTTTGCATCTGCGAATCATCTATTTTATTAGCTAGTTTGTCAAGCACCGTTTTTAGTTGCGGATGCGCTGCAAGTACGCTATCGCGTACGATCGGCGCTGCATAGTACGGAGGGAACAAGTGCTTGTTATCCTGTAAAATGGTCAAATGATACGCTGGAATTTGACCATCTGTGGAAAAGGCATCAATAACGTCCACTTTCTTGTCAACTAAGGCTTGATATTTAAGACCAATTGCCATCGTGCTAACCGACTTAAAATGCGTACCATACACTCTATTCATAGCAGGCAAGGTATCTGCACGCACCGTGAAATCCGTATCGCTGCCTAAAATTAAATTCCCTGACTTTGCCGCCAATTGCGAAATCGTCGTAATCCCTAGCCGCTTTGCTTCACTTTGTCGCATCGCCATCGCATACGTATCATTAAATCCGAGCGGTTTTAACCACGTAACATGGTATTTGCTCTGAAATTGTTTTTTCACGGTATTATACACCGCGTTGGGGTTGGTATTGACAGGATCATGCAGGATATTGACAAGTCCTGTCCCTGTATATTCCACGTAAAGATCGATGTTGCCAGTCTTTAAAGCATTCCAAGTCACCGCGCTATCGAGCCACGTTTTCATGACGACGTGTAAATGCGTGTATTTTTTAATCATGAGATCCAACATATCCGCCATGATCTGACTCTCAGTAAAATTTTTACCGCCAATGACGACCGTCCCTGTCGAAGTACTCGAACCCGACGACGCGGCACTGCTGGTTCCTGGTTGTGCACCACATCCGGCTAACAACGCAGCGCCTAGTAGAGCAATCGTTGCCGATAATATCCATCGTTTACGCTTACGCTTCGAATTTTGCTGTTTGGGATAAGTCAATGGACACCTCTCCTTTTCTTTTTGCGTGTTCTTTAATAGGTTTATTGGTTATTCGTAACCCACGTGGTGTTAAAACATGCTCGACAAACAACAAGAGACCATCAAAAACAAGCGCGAGTAGTGCAGCTGGGATGGCACCAAGTAAGATCATCGGCGTATCGATCATATCGATGCCGCGCATAATGATATCGCCAAGACCGCCCGCTCCAATAAACGTGGCTAAAGTCGCTGTACCGATCGTCCATACCGCCGCCGTACGAACACCTGCCATG
>DAHWJX010000045.1:0-3120 GCA_027343965.1 Caryophanales bacterium
CCTGCGGTCAAATAGCGCAGCACATCGCCCACTCCTCATCTTATGTTTGTCACATTATACTACAAAGTTCTAATTGTGACGCTATTCTACCAATGTTATCAATAAAGTCACAGCGTTCGCCAGATCGGAAACATGCACCATGTTTGAATAGTACGATGCTTGCCTCGTGACGATCGATACACCACCCGTTGGGATACCACCGCGACCGACAAACAACGCATTGGCATCACTTGTCGTTGCAGGTGAAACCTCACGTTGATATGTTACACCTGCCTTATTTGCACAGTCGATCAGACGTTCCCGCACAACCGGCGCTACGACCATCGAGGCATCGAGCATTTTAATGGCTGGGCCTTGCCCTAACGCTAAGGAAGGTCTTTCTGCATGCGGAGTATCTCCCGCTTTTGTGACATCAATAACAACCGCTAAGTCGGGATCTACCCGATACGATGCTACGCGTGCACCTCGCGATCCTACTTGCTTTTGTACCGTAAAAGCAGCCACTATTTTACTTTGATTGTTTGCTTTTTGTAATACTTCTAGCAACACAGCGCAGGAAATTCGGTTACTTAGAACGGGTCCGACGAAGACATCAGGCGTCATCGTTTCCACCGCACCATGCACCGTAGCCAAATCACCAACAGCAATTCGTTGCTCTGCATCCTGTCGATTTTTCGCTGCTATATCGACAAAAAGATGGCGAAATGCAACATCAGCTAATTCCACATGAGGTTCTACGCCTACCACGCCAATTGTTTGCGTACGCGCAAATAAGAGGCGCGCACCAATAAGATTTACCGCATGCCAAACACCGATACCTTCAATGCGTAGAAATCCGCCATCGTCTATGTCAATCACCGTAAAAGACGGTTCATCCATATGAGCTGACAGCATGATCGTCTCTTTAACTTTTGACGTTGCACCACGTGGATTTTTCACCGCATACACATTACCAAGCGCGTCTTCAAACACATCATCAGCCATGGGTTTCAAAATCTTTTTGAGCCAGGACGCCATCGCTTTTTCTTCACCAGTTGGACTCTTCAGTTGCTTCAATTGTTTAAACCAAGTCGTATTCATTTGCAAATCCCCCTTGTTCAATGCTTCGCAGTACAGCTTCAACCAAGTCAACAGCATGCTTATAGTCGCGTAAGCTAATTACTTGTGATGGAGCATGGATATAGCGCGTCGGAATCGATATTGCCGCACTGACGATCCCTTCTCGAGTCAAATGAATGGCTCCAACGTCGTTAGCGCCGCCGATCGTTCTTCGCAATTGATAAGGAATCTGCGCGTCCTTGGCAACGTTTTGAATGTGCTGTAAAAAACTGCGATGTGCAATCGTTTTTGCATCCACCACAGATAAGGCAGGACCATGCCCAACTTGTGTGGCTTGACCATGCGATGGCGTATCAGGTCCATCGGAACAGACTGTACCTTCAAGAACGATAGCCAAATCAGGATTCGTACGATAGGCGGCTGGAGCTGCACCACGCAAGCCGATCTCCTCCTGCACGGTAAAGGCAAAAACCAAAGGTAGCGCAAAATCTTTCTTCAGCGTTTCTAATAAAACGGCACACCCGACACGGTCATCAAACGACTTAGACTTGGCACATTCGTCACCGATTGCTTCATATGTCGTTGCAAATACCGCAATATCTCCTATTGCAACATGTTCTTCTGCTTCTTGCTTGGATGCCGCACCAATGTCAATAAACAATTGATCCAGTTCAAGTGGGTGCTCACGCTCTTCCTTTTTCTGCAAATGAACGGCTTTTGAGCCGATCACACCAGAAAGATTTTTATTCCCCACGCGAACAGCTTTTGAAACAAGAATCCGAACATCCACACCACCGATAGGTCGAAAGCGCAAAAGCCCAGTTTCTTCGATGCCGACAATCATGAAACTCACTTCATCCATGTGCGCCGTTAACAATACCTTGGGACCTTTTGCTGTCACATTTCTTTCAATAAAAAGTGTTCCTAAAGAGTCCGTATAAGCATCTTGTGCGTAGGGTTTTGCTTCTTGATAGATGAGATCACGTACCTGTGTTTCAAAGCCAGACGGTCCAACCGCTTCTGTCAGTTGTTTAAGTAGCATGTCAAACCCTCCACAAACGCATGATCCAAACTTTCAATAAATCGTGCAAGAAGTCTACCTACTTGCGCAACGTCATCATACGATAAAGTTTCTACAGATGTATGCATGTAGCGAAGAGCAATCGAGATAAGTCCAGTTGCAATACCGACTTGAACGATTTGCATAGGATCAGCATCGGTCGATGTAACACCTTGTGTTACTTCCACTTGTACAGCGATTCCATGCTGTTTCGCTATCTCCTTCAAGCGCGAGAAAATCTTTGGATGTAAGTTCGGCCCATATGAAAGCACTGGTCCACCGCCAACTTTTTGCACCAGATCACTTGCCACACCAGGCGTCTCGCCATGGCATACGTCAACCGCAATAGCAATATCCGGCATAAGGGCAAAAGCAGCAGTTTGCGCACCTTTGCTACCTATCTCCTCTTGAACAGTACCTACGGCATACACATTGGCCTGCGGATGTTTCCCTTGTAATTCTTGCAAGCAAACCATCATAGCTGTGACGCTGGCGCGGTTATCCATGGCCTTACCTGCAATTCGCTCGTGCAACAAGGGCATACATGTGCGGCGAATTGTAATACGATCTCCAACTTGAATGCACGCTTGAACCATCGTTTCAGGCATCGCGACATCGATGAAAAGGTCTTGCAATGGGACTGTTTTTTTGCGTTCTTCCGATGTTGAAAGATGCGGTGGTTTAGCGCCAATGATGCCAACATAATCGCCAGTTTGGCTATGCACCACAACTTCTTGCCCAAGTAAGGTGCGCGGATCAAATCCTCCAACCTGCACCATTCGTAAAAAACCACCTTGATCGATTTTTTGCACCATCAATGTAATCTCGTCCATGTGCGCCGCAATCATCACCTTTGGGCCATCGGTTTGACCTGTCCCTTGACGAAATAGCACGACATTGCCAATCGCATCTATAGTCGCTGAATCCACCAAGTTTTGTGTGTGTTCTATGAGAAACTGACCCACGTTTCGCTCATCACCGCTTCCTCCAGGCACTTCCGA
>DAHWJX010000054.1:0-2725 GCA_027343965.1 Caryophanales bacterium
TGAGCATATGGAACATTCGCTGAAAGTGAAATGAGGATGAATACGCCCGCATGGCAACATCTTCCATATCGATCTGTTCGGTCAAGTTGTCCTCAATGAAGTCTATGGCATCCTTCATTCTGTTTAGCCATTCCACAACGTCACCTCCTTTGCCTACTATCATAAGCAAGACAACTTCGATCTTCCTGTTCATTCGTGTTTTCTTAGAACAGCCGTGAATTATGCACACGTACCGTAAGACTTACAGCCATTGAATTCGCCGTGACCAAACACCGGGCTTAATATGTTGAACGGCACCCGAACCTTGACGAGATTTATCGCTCGTACCGACAAAACTTGTAGTTTCCGGCACTTCACGCTTCGTGAACATGGTGACCCAACGTGATGGAAGCAAGGTCAAGGTTTTGTCGACGAAAGCAATTTTCTACAAAACATTGGATAAAACTGGAGACGGGTTTTATCCATTTTCGGCCGCAACCTGAAGCCTAATCTCCTCTGCTTTTGCATCGTTCAGTTTTTCTATGGCTTTGAGCAAATAAGCCCTTCCAAATCCCTTTCCACGATTCTCGGGCAATACGCTCAGTCCGTAGATCCCTCCAATCCCGTTAATCATCTGCAGATGGACCTTTCCGATGATTCGCTCATGCTTTTCCACGAGATAAACGGTCATACCGTGTCTTTCTTCGTCTTCCGGCAAAAGAATTCTCTCGTTTGGAACATCCTCATTCTCTTGCTCCGCGCGTTCCCCAAAATACATGGCGTTTTGTCGGACTACCTCAAAGGCATCTGCATTGGTAACTTTTCTGAAGTTGATGCCATGAAGCTGCTCTACGATAATCTCATTGGGTCCATGGTTCAGATACATTTCGAATTCCAAATATTTATATATTGCTCCGACTCATGCTAAAAATTTCTGACCAGGAACAGCTTTTTTGTCGCACAAAAGAAGAATGCCACCTCTCATTTCTCCGTTTACATTCCGCAATGACCAATTCATGCAATTGTTACAACATTCCTTGGAATCTATATTCTGGATGTACCACACCAGTTATTTCGAAAGGTGCCTCAGTACCGCCCAAGCTACCTATCCCGATATATCCTATCAGTTGCTTTCCGTAAAAATACATGAATTCATTGATGTCGCGAATGCCCGCTTGGTCAGCGCTATTCACAGCATCTCCAAGCTTATAATCAAGCTCCAGCCAAAGTGATTTGATCTTTATGGTAGCATTGCATCTGAAGCGCATTAATCAAATCGTAATCTTCGTGATTAAGACTGCCTGTCAGCTTAATCCAAGGTTCAGTTATTATTTTGTTGACGAGAAATCCCCCTTCTTCTTAATCCAAGTCATTGGTCGACATACCTCATTTGCCGTTCAAACCACTCTTCGTCATCAGAACTACGCTTTCAACGTGATCAGTTCGGGGAAACATGTCAATGGGGGTTATACTTTTTATATCATAAACATCTTGCAACAATGCCACATCCCGGGCTAAAGTATCGGGATTGCAACTGATATAAATAATCCTTTCCGGGCCCATCTGCATTAAGACCGTCAATACCTTGATATCCACTCCTTTTCGAGGAGGGTCCATCACGACCACTTGCGGTGAAGGTAATTCGCTTTCTATCGCGTCTTCCACGGGAGTGGTGATGATATACGCATTCTTTATCCCATTAAGCGCAAAGTTTTGTGCAGCATCCCGAGTCGCTTGAGAATTGGCCTCAACAGCATATACCGAACCCGCGTAAGGGCTAATTAAAGACGCCAGCGTTCCCACCCCCGCGTAAAGATCCCAGGCAGTATCGACATATTCGGGAAGATGCCGCAGAGCTGTCTGATATAATAGGCCCACCTGTTCGGGATTAACCTGGAAGAACGATTCGAATGATACGTGAAATGACATGCCTAAAATCTTGTCCGTAATAATGGGGACCCCTGCCAAAATTTTCGTATGAGTTCCGAGGATCCGGTTCGTCTGGTCAGGATTCAAATTGATTCCCACACCCCGAACCCGAGGATAGCGCTCAATCAAGTCCAAAGCCAGGCGGGCCAGTCTCGGATCTTCTGATGTGGCCACGAAGAGCACCAGCATGTCAGAAGACCACTTGGAGGTACGAAGCAGGACATGTCGTAAGATCCCTTTGCCATTATTTTCATCGTATACCGATAACCCATAATCGGCCGCCAGTCCCGGTAATATTTCAAGCATTTGACTCATGGCAGGATCTTGAATCAAGCAAGACGTGAGTTCCACCAATTCATGGCTGCGGAATTGATATAGACCCAAAACAGGATGATCTCCCCGATAACCCCATGGAAATTGCCCTTTATTCCGGTAATATGATGTGGAAGGGGCCGGGATAATCGGCCGCATTGGCGGATTATTGATTTTCCCGATACGTCGAAGAGATTCTCGGATCCAATTTTCCTTATACTGAAGTTCTGCTGCATATTCCCAATGCTGAAAGGAACAACCGCCGCATTGATGAAAATAGGGACACGCAGAATCAATCCGTTGGGGACTCGGTTTCAACACTTGTTCAAGCGTGCCGCGAGCATATCGTGATTTGAGTTGATTAACGCGGGCTCGAACAAGTTCACCCGGCAAAGCCCTATCGACAAAAAACACCCGCCCATCGGGCAAGTATGCAATACCTTGGCCATTTTGCCCCATTCGCTCAATTTGTACGTCGACTACCTGATCTGTGTTTTGATCTGTC
>DAHWJX010000091.1:0-28364 GCA_027343965.1 Caryophanales bacterium
ACATCGATCATCCAACGCCACAAAGCTAGATCTTCTTCATTTCCGTCCTCAAGGCGTTTAAAGGTTGCTCGAGCTTGATCTTCAAGCTCTGGATGTGCTATAGCTTCCTCATGAAATTTGACGTACAACGCATTTAATTGCGTGATGGGATTATTTTGTACAAGTACAGGGTCACCCCAAGCATGATAGGCTACGATGATCTTGCCAAACTGAGTTCCCCAGTCACCTAGATGGTTGATCCGCAACACCTTATATCCATCGGATGCCAAAAGGTTGCTAATCGCAGTTCCAATGACTGTCGAGCGTAGGTGGCCCATCGAAAAAGGTTTTGCAATATTGGGCGATGAGAGATCCACTGCAACCGTTTGTGAGGCTCCGCGATCGCTAGTAAAAACGCCACGATCTTGTACCACGTCCTCTAAAACTTCAGTCAATGCCAATTTTCGTGTCAAATAAAAATTTACATAGGATCCATGTGCGACAGCACGCTCGATGAAGGGTTCATCTGTGACCTGAGAAGCGATCTCTTGCGCAATGGCTTGCGGGGCTTTGCGCCACTCTTTGGCAAAACGAAAGCATGGCAAGGCGACATCGCCAAGGGATTTATCCGGTGGGATTTCAAACAACGATGCGAGTAACTCTTTATCCACTTGCGTGTACGTATGTAAAACTTGTGCCAATTGTATATAAAATCGTTGCATAGCCCGATCGGCCTTTCTTTTCGCTCAGTGAAAAACAGTAACTATCATTATAGCGCACAGCAGGGACAAAGCGCAATTTGCTGTAATACCGTGCAACGCCGTGATGTGATATAATGAAGTCGCTTATTGTGTCATATCGGCCATCCACTCAGAGGTAAGAGGAGGAACGTAGATGGAGGGACAGGAGAAAGAGTCGAAGGTCGTGCAGTTTCTTCCTGATGCGGCGTTTTATTTTGAGCGCGGCGTCCGCTATTTGAATCGCCACGATCTATCGCGCGCGCTCAAGTCTTTTCAGCGGGCCGTGGAGTGTGAGCCGAGCAATGCCGTCAATCATTGCAATTTGGCTGGTGTGTACTCGGAGTTGGGCGATTTTGAGGAATCTAATAAAATTTTACAAAGTGTGTTAGCGGAGATTGCTCCGGATATGGCCGAATGCTATTTCTATATGGCCAATAATTATGCCAACTTAGGCGAGTATGAGTTGGCTGAAGAACATGTCGTTAAGTATCTTGAAATCGATCCGACTGGAGAATTCGCTCCTGACGCTGATGAGATGCTTGATGTTTTGATTCATGAATTTGGCGGTGGCGACATTTTGCGTGAAAGTCGCAAACGGCAAGTCGAATCAGGCAAAGACCGTGACGTAGCGCGAACGATGCTTGAAGAAGGTAAGTTTTATGAGGCGAGCATCTTGCTTGAACAGGAGATTGAACGTCAACCTGAGGCTAACGCTGCACGCAACAATTTGGCCTTGGCAAGGTATTATTTAGGTCAGATTGACGAGGCTGTGCAGCTCACTCGTGAAGTGCTTGATCGGGAGCCGAGCAACATTCATGCGTTGTGCAATTTAGCTGTATTTTTGCGCCACCATGGCAAAGGCAATGAAGAATATCGGCAATTGATGGAACTGCTTTGCAAGCTCAGCCCTTTGCAGTTTGATCAAGGGTATAAGCTGGCCACGACGCTAGGGATTTTGGGAGAGCACAAAGCAGCATACAGCTTGTTTTTACAATTAGTCGAGTTTGGTGACAGGCACGATCCTTCTCTTTACTTTGCTCTTGCTGCGGCATCCGCGAACTTAGGACGACTGAAACAGGCTAAGCAATGGTTGCTTGAAGTGGAGGCACTCGATGTCGAAAGCGGTATTGCTACGTATTATTTACGAGAGATCGAGCAACACAAAGACGATAAGGAACGGCTGTTTTTAAGCTATACGTATCAATTGCCGTTTCATGTTCGTTCAGGATCGAGCGCAACACCTTCCGGTGCAGGGTTTACCAAAGCGGGTGCTTGGATGCGTGATCCTTCCGTGCGATCCTCTTTGTATTTTGCGTTATTTAAGGGGTTTCCAGGTACGAAGCGCGAGGCACTGCAGGCTTTTGGCGTACTAGGAGATAATGAATCGATCCATATCTTAAAAGAGTTTGTCAGGGATCCATCACAAACGGAAGATATGATGTGGAATGGACTCTTCGCCCTGCAATCGTTGCATGTGACAGGACCGATCGACGTGGCGCTTGGTGGCGCGCCGCAAACCGTTCAATTGCCGACGAAAGATCATCGCTTGTTGTCCTTTAATGTTCTTCTTGAAGGTGTATTTCGTGATGTATCTGATTCGCTAGCTCTGCATGATCCTGAACTCGTGGATATCGCGTTTGATATTTGGTTGCGTTATGTAACCAATGCATGGCTTGATTTGCCGCGTATCGTCAAACGCAGCGTGTGGGCGGCAGCGCTTGAGTACGTGACGAGGCGTTCATCGGGTCGTACCGAACCACAGGCTGTGGTAGCGAAACGTTATAATGTTTCGGCAAGTGCTTTGTCCAAAGCTGCGCATGCGATCACGGTCATGCTGTAAGGAGACAAAACTGCGTGAATGAAGATTATATTATTATGGGCACGGCGGGACACATTGATCATGGTAAAACAGCCTTGGTACGTGCATTAACTGGAAGCGACACCGATCGATTGCAAGAAGAGAAGGAGCGGGGCATTTCCATCGATATTGGATTTGCCCCGTTTTTGTTACCTGGTGGACAAAAAGTGGGCATAGTGGATGTTCCTGGCCATGAACGGTTCATTAAAAATATGTTGGCGGGCGCAGGCGGAATTGACCTGATCATGCTTGTTATCGATGCGCGTGAAGGTGTTATGCCGCAAACGCGGGAGCATCTGGCCATTTTGGATCTGCTTGCTATCTCTTCTGGCGTGATCGTCGTGACGAAAGTGGATTTGGTCGATGACGAATGGCTAGCAATGGTGCATGAGGAGATTCGTCACGATTTGCGTGGTTCTTTTTTAGTGGATGCGCCGATGCTTGATGTGTCGTCTGTGACAGGTTATGGGCTTGATACACTAAAACAAACCTTGCAAGATCTCTTGCCTACGGTACGCAAAAAGTCATTGCAGGGATCTTTTCGTATGCCAATCGATCGCGTTTTTACCGTGTCTGGGTTTGGCACGGTTGTTACGGGAACGGTATGGCGCGGCTCGGTGCAAGTCGGACAGACGCTTACTCTACTGCCTGTTGATGAGTCTGTGCGCGTGCGCAGTTTGCAGGTTCATGGTCAAGCCACACAACAAGTTGTGGCAGGGCAGCGTGCAGCGATCGCGATTACAGGCGTTCGCCAAGTCGCAAAACGTGGTATGACCCTATATGCTCAAGGAACCCGTGAAAAGACGCGCTTGGTGGACGTGCGCATTCGCGTCTTAGACCATGCTGAAGTTGCACTGACACATAGAATGCGTGTGCGCTTATACGCAGGTACTGATGAGGTGTTTGGCCGCGTCTTGTTGCTTGGGGAACAAGAGGAATTGGCTGCAGGCGAACAGGGATTGGCGCAAATTGAACTAGAAGCTGATTTGGTCATTGAGCCAAAGGACCGTTTTGTCTTACGCACTTATTCACCCATGTACACAATTGGTGGGGGCTTAGTGATTGACGCACACCCATCGCGGTTGCATCGCCGACATAGTGTGACTGTACAAAAGATGCTTCTTATCAAGGAAAAAGGCAGTATCAAAGATCGCTTAGTCGCACATCTTGCACAACAACCCGTATATGATGTGACGGCCCTTGCGAGGGAATGGGATGAGACCGGGGATGCCTTGGATCAGGCCTTACAAGACTTGCTTCTGGAAGGTTCCGTCATCTATATCGTCACAGTACAAGCCTACCTCACTGCATCACTATGGGCGACTTTTACTACACAAACGGTACAAAGCATGGAAGAGTTTTATCGCAAGAATCGTTTGGAACGGTTCATGCCAAAGCCAACTCTGCTTGCGTCCCTAAAACCTTTTCTTATTGATGCACGATTGGGCGAGGCCATTGTTTTGCGTTTACAAGAAACTGGTATTCTTGAAGTCGCTGGCGAAAAAGTGCGACTGCAAACGCATCAGATCGAGCTTACGAGTGTAGAACAGGCCATCTATGATCGGGTGGTTTCCGAGATGCGTTCACGTCTCTATGATCCACCGACGATTCAGGAAATGGAATCCTATTTTCCAGGCAAAGATCGCATCGTAAAGACGATTCTGCACCTTTTAGAACAAGATGGAGAAGTGGTTCTTATTGCGCCTGAGTTGTATGTCAGTCAAGCAATGGTACAAGAAGGAAAGAAAGGGATCGCCGCACTCTCTTCAGAGTATGACGGGTTTTCTGTCGCGCAATTTCGCGATGCTTTGTCTACCTCGCGAAAGTTTGCGGTGGCGTTGCTGGAGTATTTTGATCGCCAAAAGCTAACGAAACGAGTGGGTGATGTGCGCCATTACCTAGGAGGAGAGACTGCATGAACGACGTATATGAGGTTCAGACAGTAAAAGGCCCAGTGGTCGCTAGCGTGGCGTTGCCCGGATCCAAGTCGATCACGAATCGGGTATTACCGATTGCTGCTTTAGCTGATGGGGAAAGTGTCTTAACTGGCGTCTTGTTTTCTGATGATAGCAGGTATTTTTTGCAGGCTTTACAGTCACTCGGATATCAGGTTGAGATCGATGAGGTGGCGTGCACTGTTCGCGTTGTGGGACAGGGTACCGTGCCTCTCTATCACCCTGAAGGTATCGACATTTTTGTGGGTAATTCTGGGACGACGGCCAGATTTATCAGCGCCTTTGTAAGTCTTGGGCATGGTGTGTATCGCATCGATGGGGTTAAGCGTATGCGTGAACGTCCGATCGGCGACTTATTGGATGCTCTTCATGCTTTAGGGGTACGAGCTAGCGATGTATTGGCAACGAAGTGCCCACCTTTGCAGATCGATGCACATGGATTGGCCGGAGGCGAAGCATCGATTCGCGCATCAGATAGCAGTCAGTTTTTATCGGGCTTATTGCTTGCTGCACCTTACGCAAAGGCGCCTGTGCGCTTAACTGTTGAAGGCAAGGTTGTCTCTAAACCCTATGTCGATATGACGCTTGCCATCATGCAACAATTTGGTGTTTTTGTGAGCGAACTGTCTGGTGCTTATGAAGTTGTCCCAAGTCACTATCAAGCAAGACAGTATGCCATCGAACCAGATGCATCCGGTGCATCGTATTTTCTTGCAGCAGCGGCGATTACAGGCGGATGCATCACTATAGAAGGGTTAGGTGTCTCATCGCTGCAAGGCGATGCACAGTTTGCGCGCGTCCTTGAACAAATGGGCTGTACGGTTACGTATGGGGATAATGCCACAACGCTCACAGGTCCCGTGGATCAACTTCAGGGCATTGATGTTGATTTGTTTCATATGTCTGATTTGGCGCCTACTTTAGCGGCGATCGCACCCTTATGCCAGTCACCAGTTACGATCAAAAATGTTGCCAACATTCGGCTTAAAGAAACAGACCGTATCAAAGCGTGTGTTATAGAGTTGCAAAAATTCGGCGTACACGTTGAAGAATTTCCAGATGGTATGAGAATTTACCCATGTGCATCGCTAAAAACAAACGTTACGGTGAAAACCTATGATGATCACCGTATGGCGATGGCGTTTACTATCCTAGGCTTGCGCGTCTCCGGGACGAAAATCGCTGATCCAACGTGTGTCGCTAAGACGTTTCCGGATTTTTTTATGAGACTGTCAAAGATCATTCAGTAATGCGATTATCAAGTGTCCGTAATGTATTTGTCATGAATCGGTTCTATAGTATTCCTGTAAGCACATTTGACCCCCTTTTGATGATGATCCTTGCGCGACGTGGGCATTGCCTCGCGTTGCGTCTTTTTTTTGTTTGCATGGTACAATAGCATGTGAAATGAAAGGTTTTTGATTTTGGGAGAGAAAGCGGGAGGATGTCAGTGCGTAGCGCAATTGGAATCGATCTCGGTGGGACATTTATTAAAGGTGCGCTTGTCGATGAAACAGGAGAAATATTGTATAAAGAAGAGATCCCCACGATAGCTATGCGAGGTGCACCGGATATATTAGATCGCATTTATCGACTTGTTCTTCGTCTGACTTCACCAGAAGGGATGGCCCCTCGTAAGATCGAAGGTGTTGGCATTGGCATCCCTGGTTTTATTGATGATAAAACGGGTACAGCAATTGAAGTAGTGAATCTCGGTTGGCGAAATGTTGCGATTAGAGGGCCACTGCGAGCTAAATTGGACAAGCCGGTTTATTTGGAAAACGATGCGAACGTAGCCGCACTTGGGGAAGCTTGGATTGGTGCTGGACGTAATCGTGATACAGCGATTTGCATAACACTCGGTACGGGTGTTGGTGGCGGAATTATTTTAAATGGCAAGATACTTCGTGGTGTCACGGTCATGGCCGGTGAGATTGGCCATATGGTGCTTGAACCTGATGGCGCGTTATGCAACTGTGGTCATCGTGGGTGTCTAGAGACAGTATCTTCTGCAACAGGCGTGGTGCGGTTAGCGAAAGAAGCCCTTCAAGCAGGTATCAAAAGCAGCATGGATCCGGAAGATTTGACCTCTGCTGATGTGTTTGCTGCATTAGAACAGGGCGATGAAGTTGCCAAGCACATTATCTTGCATGCTACAGACACGTTGGGGAGGGCGCTTGGCATTCTTGCCAATGTGATTAATCCAGAAGTGATGGTCATTGGCGGCGGCATGGCGAAAGCTGGCGATGCGTTGTTCGTGCCGCTTCGTGAAGCGTTTGAACGCTATGCGTTGCAAAGAGCGGCAAAAGCCTGTGATATTGTGCCAGCTATCTTAGGTAATGATGCAGGTGTCGTTGGCGCAGCAAATCTTGCGCTCTTTCGGTGATTAGGCGATCGAATGATCTGGTATAAGGGGGGAGAACGATGCCGCGATTTACGCGACTTGTGATTATTACAGGTTTGTCTGGAGCAGGGAAAACAGTGGCTTTACGCAGTCTAGAGGATCTCGGCTATTTTTGCGTGGACAACTTCCCCCCTGCACTCATTCCGAAGTTTAGTGAATTGGTCCAGCAATCAACCGATTCGGTACGTCGTATCGCTCTCGTGTGTGATCTTCGTGGCGGAGAGTTTTTTGCCGCCTTGTTTGATTCCTTACGCGAGCTAGAGGAACGTCAAATTGCCTATTATATTTTGTATCTCGAAGCTGATGATGAAGTTTTGGTGCGCCGGTATAAAGCGTCGCGGCGAAGGCATCCTTTATCCAAAGAAGGGCGCATTACTGAAGGTATAGCAAAAGAACGAACCTTGCTTGAAAGCGTGCGCCAAAGGGCACACCTGGTTGTGAATACGAGTGAAATGAAGCCTGCTGAGCTCAAGGACATTCTTGCACAGCGGCTTAGCACCGTTCGTCCCGGAGAATTGACTGTGCACATCGTTTCGTTTGGATTTAAGTACGGATTGCCAATCGATGCTGATCTTGTTTTTGACGTCCGTTTTTTGCCGAACCCGTATTATTTGGATTCGCTACGCAAGCGCACAGGTCAAGATCCTGCCGTCTATGATTATGTGATGCAATGGCCTGCGACAACGGAATTTATGACGCATTTACTGGATATGGTGGACTTTCTAGTGCCTCAATATCAGCGCGAAGGGAAGCCACAAGTCGTGATTGGCATCGGTTGTACAGGCGGCAGACATCGCTCTGTGGCGCTTGCCGAACGATTGCGCGAGCACTTGCAATCGAAGCAAAAAGTCACGATCGTTCATCGCGATATCGCAAAGGACAGCGAATGATGAGAAAGCATATACGCGAATGGCCATGGCTGATATTGGTGTTTGGGTTAGGTCTCCTTGTAGCAAGCGTCGCACAAGAAACGCGTGTCGTGCGGTTAGTTGTTCTAGGAACGGTGTGTGTTGCAGTTGGTCTTGTCGTGTTATTGTTGTTGCGTCTGCGTGATCAGGCACGCCAGCGGCTTATGTTACAGCATGACCGCAAACGCCCGCGCGTAGTTGCGATTGGTGGTGGAACGGGTCAACCCGTCCTTTTACGTGGCTTGAAAGGACTTGATACCGAAATTACGGCCGTCGTTACGGTGGCGGATGATGGAGGCAGTTCTGGCCGATTGCGATCGGCATCCATGCCTCCACCTGGTGACATACGAAATTGTCTGGTGGCCTTAGCCGATACAGAGCCGTTATTGGAACAATTGTGGCAGTACCGTTTCGGTCAGGATTCGGAATTGTCCGGACATAGTTTTGGCAATCTTTTTTTGACGGCCATGACGGGAATCACAGGTGATTTTGAGACGGCGGTTAAAGAAACGAGTCGCGTTCTAGCAGTTTGTGGCCGTGTTTTACCTGCGGCAAAAAGGCCGATCACACTCGCGGCATGGTTTGATGACGGATCACATATCGTTGGTGAATCGCAAATTCCTCTTGTCAAAAAGAAAATCCGTCGTGTTGAGTTATTACCCAAAGATGTTGAGCCACTACCTGAGGTTCTTGAAGCGTTGCAGGAAGCGGATGCGATTGTAGTGGGGCCAGGTAGCCTGTATACGAGTATTTTGCCGAATTTACTTGTTCCAGGGCTCGCTGATGCTGTTCGTTCTTCTCCGGCTAAAGTAATCTATATATGTAATGTGATGACCCAACCTGGTGAAACGGATGGTTTTAGTGCATCGGATCATGTTCGGGCCATTTATGAACATGTAGGTACTCACTTTTTTGATATGATCATTGTGAATTCAGCGGCGATTCTTCCGGCTGTGCTTGAACAATATGAAGCTAAAGGATCTTTTCCAGTTATTGCAGACGTTGAAAAGTTACACGAACTTGGATTAACTGTGATTGCGAGAAATTTTTTGCATTATTCGATGTACGCGCGTCATGATCCTGATCTCGTGGCGATGCAAGTGCTTGCTTTGATCGGTCGGGAACATAAAGAAGCATAATACCGATAACGAATCAGGGGGGATGGCCGTGTCATTTGCTGCTCGCACGAAAAAGGAATTGACACAAATTCACCAAAAGCCCTGTTGTGAAAAAGCTGAATTGATAGGTATCATCCAGCAATGTGGAATTTTACGCCCCGTCGATGATGCTGCGATCGTGCTCGATGTGGCGACAGAAAATGCGGCTATTGCCAGGCGCATCTACACCTTGATGAAATCGCTCCAAAAAGGATCGTTGCAAGTACTTGTTCAACGCAAGATGCGCCTTAAGAAGAACAACGTCTACATTGTGCGTTTGCGTCATGGCGTACAGGATTTTCTTGTGTCTTTGCATCTTTTCAGTCCAGAACGGGGTATCATGCAAGAAATTCCAAGTATTTTCTCGAAAACATGTTGCAAAAAGTCTTTCTTACGTGGCGCCTTTTTAGCAAGCGGATCAGTGAATGATCCGGATAGCAGTTCGTATCATCTAGAAGTCGCGAGTCATGACGAGAAGCATGCCTATGCGTTGTTGCATTTGATGGATGGTTTTTCTTTACATGGTAAAGTGATTGAACGCAAAAAAGGGTATATCGTGTATATTAAGGAAGGCGAGAAGATCGTCGATTTTTTGGGACTGATTGGCGCACACCAGGCGTTACTGCGCTTTGAGGATGTTCGTATCGTGAAAGGTATGCGCAATCAAGTCAATCGCCTTGTGAATTGTGAAACAGCCAATCTCAATAAAACGATTGTGGCGGCAGTACGACAGTTGGATAATATCCGTTTTTTGGATAAGGAATATGGGTTGGAGCGTTTGCCCGCGAAACTTCGTATCGTTGCCCTGGCTCGCTTACAAAACCCGGATGTCACTTTGTCTGAACTATGCCGGTTACTGCCTGATCAAGTCAGCAAATCGGGACTCAATCATCGCTTGCGCAAGCTAGACGAGTTGGCCAATAAGATACGGGGCAAACACGGATTTAACGGGAATGTAACTGGCGAAGTAGTTGACCGTTTGGTATAATGTGATAAATTCCTGTGCGATATTTTTAACGTAGGATTGAAGGAGGTATACTCATGGCAGAACGGACGATTATGGTAAATTTGCGTGGCGGTTTGCAGGCACGCCCAGCGGCGCTTTTTGTCCAAGAAGCAAACAAATTTAGTAGCGATATTCAACTTGAAAAAGACGGAAAGTCAGTCAATGCAAAAAGTATTATGGGGTTAATGTCGTTAGTCATTCCGCGTGGTGTGGATGTGACGATTCGCGCCAACGGTACAGATGGTGATCAAGCGGTAGAACGTTTGGCTGCATTAGTCGCTTCAGAAGAGTAAGACAAACAGCAATTGAAATGTACAGCAGATGATATAACGCGGTCGGGATAAAGAGAGTGTGCAAAGATGTAATAATCTTTGCTGGCTCATTCTTTTTCGTGGCGGCGTTTTTTGCTGTTTTTTCGCTTACATCATAAATATCTCCAAGAGTGCATCGACGAATTCTATGCTCTTGCTATGCTAGAGCTAGTACAAGATGAGTTCGCATAGGAAAGGGAGATATCAATGTTAGTTTCTTCAAAGTTGCCTAGGTACGAGGGATCGGATGCAGATTTTTTCGCACTTCTAACGAAAATCGTTTTTTGCACGGGATTTACGCGTGCTGTGGTAGAGAAGTATTGGTCGGGTTTTGAGGAGGCATTCTTACAATTCGAACTTGATCGTGTAGCGGAGTTTGATGAGTTGATCGTTGAAAAATTAGTGAGCCGTGATTCACATATCATTAAAAACGCTCGTAAAGTACGTGCCACCGTGGAAAATGCAAGAGTGTGTCTACAGCTTCGGGAACATGAGATCACCTTAGCGCATTTTGCCAATCAAGTTTTAGTACAAGGGCACAAGGATGGTAGCAAAGTTCTTCAAAAGACATTTCATTTGATTGGAGAGAGTGCTTCAAAGGTACTCTTTATGGAGTTGTTAAACAGATCTGATACGGAAGTGGAAAGGTGTCATAATTAATGTTGTACAGTTTTCCTGCCCCGTGTATGATCATAGATGAAGCGGGGAGGAAGGAACTTGTTGGGGTACGTACGGCGATTGGCGATGGTGTTTGCCATGATGATGGTTTTTTTTACTGAATGGGGAGTTTACTTACCTACGACGCAAGTCGTTCATGCCACATCGAAACCTAATGAGTCTTTGAGTCAGGATGTGATTTCGAAGGTTCCTTCATCACAAAGTGGTCTGACTTTAGCGCCCATGCATGCACAAGCACAGATGCTGGTTATTGCCGTTGCATTTAAAAATCAACATCAGGAAGAAAGTTTGCGAACGATTCAATCGCTTTACTTTGGCAGGACGAATTCCGTTGCCTCCTATTACCGTCAAGTTTCCT
The DNA here is from genome assembly GCA_027343965.1 of Caryophanales bacterium. GTDB lineage: Bacteria > Bacillota > Bacilli > Alicyclobacillales > SLC66 > JAKACU01. The sequence continues at coordinate 11,355 of DAHWJX010000091.1, forward strand.
ATGGACAGTTTGACTTACAAGGTAACGTTGTGGGGGATCCCTTACATAGTGGACGATTTCTCAATTTGCCACACACAGAATCGTACTATGCAGGACTCGATAATGGTTCAGGAAGCCCTTATCCCAATGATGATGATGGTATCGTTAATGACGCGATTCGTTTATTGCGTCAGAACGGATTTAATTTTCAACCGTATGTTGCAAATGGTCAGATTCCTTATCTTTCTTTAGTATTTACCGGATATGGTGCTGATGTTGAGGCAACGGATACCTCACTCGTTTGGCCAGTAGAAAGCACGCTAGGCAAGTCGATTCGCGTACCATATATGCCGACAGTGCGCACGGGTAAGCAAGGTCAACGCAAAACCGCCATGGCGTATGCGTTGCTATCTAATTATGATTTGGTGCCGGAGTTGGCTGATCAATCGGGTGCACCTTCGACGATTGGTGTCTATGCGCATGAGTTTGGGCATCTTCTTGGGCTTGATGATTTGTATGACACATCATCGTCAGATCAAGTAGGGCAAGGCGATGGTCCATGGTCGATCATGGCGCAAGGGAATTGGAATGGCAATCCGCAAGGTGCACAGCCAGCAGAATTAGACCCATTGTCCCGGATCTTGCTCGGTTGGGTCAAACCGATTGTTATCCATGAGAGCATTACCGGATTACCGATACAACCGATCGAAACCAGTCCCGTGGTGTATGCGCTGATGCCTTCAGGAACGCAAAAGGACTACTTTTTGCTGGATAATGTAGAGCCCATTTCTGATGATGCAGCGTTGCCGAGTTTTGGTTTACTCATTTGGCATATTGATGGTAACATGGCGATGTTTTCAAGTTCCGATTGGATTAATAATGTGCTTAATTCGCCGTCACAAAATAAGACACATCATTATGACGTCATGATCGAAGAAGCAAATGGATCGAAGGATTTGCAGTCTTCATCAGGCGACAGCTCACAAGGCGCGGATACCTATCCAACGCTTGCAAATAACCGGTTCACGGCAACGAGCAAACCTAACAATTTATTGTGGGATGGGCAAAGTATCGGCATCAATTTGACGAATATCAGCGTAAATTCGGCGAAAGTTGTCTCCCTTGACGTCGAAGACAGACAATCTGGTGCATCGCTTGTGATACCTCGTCCGAACAAGAATCTAAGCGTACTGCGGACGCAAAAGGTTACGTTGCATGCTTTGTATACTGAGGGTGGGCATACGGTGGATATTTCTCATGAAGGTGTCTTTTCTGTCCTGGAAGGTGGTGCCGTGTTGCACGGAAATACCGCTACGTTTACCGAGGACGGTACAGTTATCATCTCGGTTTTTGCCAAACACCTTACCTCGCTTATCTACTTGCATGTGACGGGTTAGATTTCAGAATACTACAATGGAAGTGTTGCTACTTGACAGAACGTCTGCAAAAAATGGCACAACGTATGCTTGTCCGTGGACTGACACATATGATTCTTGCGCCAGGTGCGAGTTTTGAATATGTTACGGGAAAGCACATTCACAAAAGCGAGCGCCTTACCTTATTAGGTATGACTCAAGATGGCACTATGGCCTTGATTGTCCCTTTATTGGAAGAGGAAACTTATCGTGATCATGATGAGTGGAGTATATTCACATTTCAAGACGAAGACGGATACGAGATAGCAAGAGATAATTTCGTCCGTTTTTTGAACCTCACTCAAAGTAGCAAGATCGGTATCGAACACGATCAATTGCGTTTGTTTGAAGCGGATGCCTTGCGTGGTGTCGCTCAAGGTTTTACGACAGCTGATGATCTGGTGATGGGTTTGCGCTTGATCAAAGATGAGACAGAAATCAACGCGATTGAGCGTGCGGCTGGCATTGTGGATCAAGCGTTGCAAGATATGTTGCCAATCCTTAAGGCGGGTATGGCTGAAGTGGAGGTTGCTGCAGAATTAGAGTATCGCATGAGACGCCTTGGTTCAGCAGGTGTACCATTTTCGACGATCGTTTGCGCCGGGGAACGTGCGGCTTTGCCTCATGGGGAACCCTCTGACCGCAGGATTCGTGAGGGGGAACTCGTTGTTCTTGATTACGGTGCTATGGTTCATGGCTACAGTGCTGACACGACGCGAACACTTTCTTTCGGTGATCCGGGCCAAGAAGCCCATCATGTCTATGAAACGGTAAAAAAGGCACAAGCCATGGCCTTGTCGATCATTCGTTCAGGCATTACTGCGCAAGAGGTGGATAGGGCAGCGCGTGACATTATTGAAGATGCTGGTTTTGGACCCTATTTTACGCACCGTACAGGACATGGATTGGGACTTGATGTGCATGAATTTCCTAGCATTATGAGAGGCAATGATCTGCGCTTGGAACCTGGCATGGTGTTTACTGTGGAGCCGGGCATTTATGTACCTTCACAATTGGGTGTGCGTATCGAGGATGATGTGGTGGTCACCTCAGACGGGGTACGCATCTTGACACAGTTTACTAAGGAATTGATCATTATATAAATTTCTACTTTTTCGTAAGGGGGCACACGGATGGATCGTCGAGAACGCTTAGTACAATTGCTTCACCAAAGCGATCATCCGATTACGGGAACTGATCTGGCGCACCAGTTTGGCGTGACTCGCCAAGTTATCGTCAAGGATATCGCTGTATTGCGTGCGAAAGGATTTTCTATTGTGGCCACGCCGCAAGGATACTTCGAACAAAAGAAGCTTGCTGTTGGACAAAAAGATGATGCTATTTATCGCGTCTTGACGATCAAACATGAGCCACGCGAAACGGAGCAAGAGTTGACGGTGCTAGTTGATGCTGGTGTGACCGTACTGGATGTTTCTGTCGATCACCCGATTTATGGGGAGTTTGTTGCCAATCTCATGTTTCGCTCCCGCAGAGATGTACAGCATTTTATGCGTCGCATCAATGAAGAACAAGTTCCGTTGCTGTTAACGCTCACGGGAGGAGTGCACCGTCACACGCTGTCATGCCCTGACGCGAAAGCGATGCAAGAGGCATTTGCTACGTTACGAGCACTGGGTTTTGAATTGATGGAGGATTCTTGAAAATTAGCAAAATCATCAATAATTTCTTACGAAAGCGTGAGCTTTCAGGTACAATGGACTCTAGAGATAGGTGTATAAAGGAGAGAGACATGCGTGGAATTTCATAAAGTCTTGGTGGCGAATCGCGGAGAGATTGCGATTCGCATCTGTCGTGCCTGTACCGAGCTTGGTATTCAGACAGTCGCGATATATTCTATAGAAGATAGTCTCGCTTTGCATCGATATAAAGCCGACGAAGCCTATCTTGTTGGAGAGGGCAAAGGCCCTGTTGAAGCTTATCTTGACATCGACTCGATTATTGATGTCGCGACGCGTTATGATTGCGATGCCGTCCATCCGGGCTATGGATTTTTATCGGAAAATGAAGATTTTGCGAGAGCATGTGCTGATGCTGGCATTACATTTATCGGACCTACACCAGAACATCTTCGTATGTTTGGTGATAAAGTGACCGCGCGGCAAGTCGCGAAGCAAGCCGGTGTGCCTGTGGTTCCAGGCAGTGATGGAGAAGTCACTGTAGAACAGGCAAGAGAATTTGCAAACGTTCATGGCTATCCGTTGATTCTTAAAGCCACAAGCGGTGGCGGGGGTCGCGGCATGCGGGTCGTGTCCAGTGATGATGAGTTAGCTGAGGCGTTCGCGCGTGCGAGTTCCGAAGCGCAAACATCGTTTGGTCGATCAAGCGTCTATGTCGAAAAGTATGTCAAAGATCCTAAGCATATTGAAGTACAAATCTTGGGCGATACGCATGGCAATATCGTGCATTTATTTGAACGTGATTGCTCCATTCAACGACGTCACCAAAAAGTGATTGGGGGAGCGCCTTCGATGTTGCCTGTCGCTTTGCGCAGGAAAATTTGTGAGACGGCGTTACACCTTATGACAAGTGTTTTGTACGTGAATGCAGGAACGGTTGAATTTTTGTTGGGTCAAGATGGTGAATTTTATTTTATTGAAGTTAATCCGCGTGTGCAAGTCGAACATACCATTACGGAATTGATCACTGGCATCGACATCGTGCAAGCACAAATTATGATTGCACAAGGGTTGCCATTGACCACACCGCAGATTGGAATCAGCAATCAGGCGGATATCGTAAGTCGGGGATATGCTTTGCAATGTCGTGTTACGACGGAAGATCCCCAAAATAACTTTTTGCCTGATACAGGTCGGATCACAGCCTATCGTTCGGGTGCAGGGTTTGGTGTGCGACTTGACGGCGGTAATGGCTACATTGGCGCTCGCATCTTGCCTTATTACGATTCGATGTTGACCAAAGTATCTGTCTGGGCGTTAAACTTTGACGCAGCCATTGCGAAGATGCGGCGTTCCCTGGCAGAGTTTCGTATTCGCGGTGTAAAAACAAATATTCCTTTTTTGGATAATGTAATTGACCATGCTGAATTTCGAAATGGTCGATACAACGTCAGTATGATCGATTCCCATCCTGAATTGTTTGTTTTTCGTAAGCGTTTAAATCGCGGCACAAAGTTGCTTGAATACATTGCTGATATCACGGTGAACGGGTGCGAAGGTGTGCGGGCTAATTTTAAAAAACCTCTGATCGAGCTGCCCAAACTCCCGCTGTATTTGCCACACGACAATCCACCCAAAGGTACACGTGATGTTTTGCTTGAAGAGGGCGTAGATGGCTTAGTTCGCTATCTGAAGCAAGACAATCGCCTGTGGTTGACTGACACAACACTGCGTGATGCGCATCAGTCCTTGTTAGCTACGCGCATGAGAACGTATGACATGGTCAAGATCGCAGAAACGATTGCGCATGAGACACCGCAATTGTTTTCCCTCGAAATGTGGGGCGGAGCCACGTTTGATACATCGATGCGTTTTTTGCGTGAAGATCCATGGGATCGGCTTGAACAACTGCGCGCGCGTATTCCATCCATTTTGTTTCAGATGCTATTGCGTGGGTCAAATGCTGTCGGGTATCGTAATTATCCAGATAATATCGTCACCAAGTTTATTGATGAAGCTTCGTATGCAGGTATCGACGTCTTCCGGATCTTTGATAGTCTAAATTGGCTGCCGAACATGATAGTATCGATCGATCGAGTTCGCCAAAATGGGAAAGTGGCCGAGGCCGCAATTTGCTATACGGGAGATATACTGGATGTAACTCGTACAAAGTACTCCCTGAATTACTACATCAATATGGCAAAAGAACTCGAAAAAGCGGGAGCGCAAATTCTTGCGATCAAAGATATGGCAGGGCTTCTCAAACCGTTTGCCGCTTATGAACTTGTTAAGGCACTCAAGGAACATGTCGGGCTGCCAATTCATTTGCATACTCATGACACTGCCGCGACAGGTGTAGCTACCGTTATTAAAGCAGCTGAGGCCGGGCTAGACATCGCTGATGTCGCGGTCAGTTCTATGGCTGGTATGACATCTCAGCCTAGTTCCATTGCTGTGGCCGCTGCCTTCACAGGATCGCCACGCGATACGCGTGTCGGTGTAGAAAACTTACAAATTCTCACGGAATACTTTGGTGCTGTCCGTGACATGTATGCTCCTTTTGAAGGCGGATTACAGGCAGGTTTAGCTGATGTCTACGAACATGAGATGCCAGGTGGGCAATACACCAATTTGCAAAAACAAGCGGAGTCAATGGGGCTTGGTGCCCGTTTTGGTGAAGTAAAGGATGCGTATCGGGTGGTCAATCAAGTTCTTGGTGACATTGTCAAAGTGACACCATCCTCAAAGATGGTCGGGGACTTTGCGCTCTTTTATGTGCAAAATAATCTGACCGTGGATGAACTGAAACGTCGTGCTTCAGAATTTGATTATCCGGCTTCTGTCGTTGATTACTTTATGGGTTACATGGGCCAACCACCCGGTGGTTTTCCTTCATGGTTGCAAGAAGCTGTGTTGAAAGGACGCCAGCCGCTCACCGTGCGCCCAGGTAGCACCATGGAGCCGATTGACTTTGATCAATTGGCGCAGGAACTCAATCATAAGTCAGGGCGTATCGTGACATCTCGTGATGTGTGTTCTTATGCTTTATATCCACAAGTAACACTTGACTTCTTTGCTTCGCAAAATCAATATGGAAATCTGTCGGTGCTGGATACTTCTACGTTCTTTTTCGGACTAAAGCCAGGTGAAGAAGTTTTCGTCGAAATTGATCCAGGCAAAACGCTGGTGTTAAAGTTGATTTCCATCTCGGCACCGCGAGTAGATGGAACCCGTGTCGTATTCTTCGAATTAAATGGTCAGCCACGGGAAGTAGAGGTTGTAGATCGTTCACAGACAACTGCTATAACACAGCGGCGAAAAGCGAATCCTACTGATATGCGAGAACTAGGCGCGTCGATGTCAGGTACTGTGGTCAGCATGATGGTGGAAGACGGCGATTATGTGACCGAGGGGCAATTCTTGTTGGTGACAGAAGCGATGAAAATGGAGATGCAGGTGCAAGCGCCGATGACCGGCCGTGTAAAGCATGTCGCCGTGCGTGTGGGCGAGACAGTCCAAGTTGGTGATTTACTCGTCGTTTTTGAGTAAGTCGTTGCAAGCAAGTAAGTATGATCATGGACAGAATTTACACAATGAAATTCATACATTGAATAGAAACTGTATGGCGTCACGCCATGTATGTATGGGATGGATACATCCGGGGTTGATATTCCTCTTACTTGTTGCAAAAAAAACTCTCCAAATGTACAGGAGTGCGAATCGCTACACCAATTCGCACTCCATTTGGCTTGTTACTACCGCATTAGACCTTACAAACTAACGACGTCACCATCAACGGCTTCTTCTTCAGACGTCTCAAGATCCAGGTTTGGTTTGGGTAATGCAGAGGCAACACCCCAGTAAAATGCGGCTAGGGAAATTATGATAACAATAATTTGATCCCAAGGTGATGAAAGTATGCCTAAGCCTCCAAAACTCTTGTCACCGAGCCAGGAAACAACAAACATGGCGACGTAATAGACTACGAGCCAAAGCGATGACTTGAATTGCTGTGCAAAATTCACAGGGTCCTTCGGTACGATGTTCCCTATACTAGCAAGCACAAGATACAATACGAACATCACTACTTGAAGACCAATCAACCAACTATCAATCTGGAATCCCGTCCAATAGATGATTAACGATGCGATGATAAAGGCAAGTGGTGCGATCACCGAAATGCCACCGAGGCGAAAAGGCCGTTTCATCGAGGCAGCGGTTTTGCGAAACGCCATCGCCGATACAGGACCAATAATATACGTCATGACTGTGGCGGATGATACAACGCCAACTAAAGCACTCCACGTCGGAAATGGCGCCGTCCAAAAAACGGAAAGGACGAAAGACAACCACAAGGCTGGGCGAGGTACCCCTGATTTGGGGTTGATGCGTGTAAATGCCTTGAAAAATGTGCCTGTTCTTGCCCAAGCAAAAAGGATACGGGCTGTCGAGGAAAGATAGATGTTGGCTGTACCGGTTGGCGAAAGCACGGCATCGGCGAACAGCACATAAGACAACCACCCAAGTCCAATCAGTGTGGCGACATCAGCGAATGGCGCTTTGTAAGCGAGCGCTGCCCAACCGCCTGTTAAAGCGCCGGCTGGAAGTGATCCGACAAACACTACCTGTAAGAGAATATACAAGATGGCCCCAACCGCGATAGCAAGAATGATAGCAAGTGGTACAGTGCGTTGGGGGTTCTTGGCTTCACCAGCAAAGTCAACAGCTTGCCGAAATCCAAGAAACGCAAAAACGATTCCCGCTGTCGATACAGCTTGCTCAATACCTGTGAAACCGCCGGTAGCGAATCCCTTGGTTGTAAAATTGGCCCCTTTAAATTGAAAGAGGAATAAGACAATCGTCAATAAAGGAACGATAAATTTTAAGGCCGTAATGAAAGAGTTCACTTTGCCAAATACGTTGACGCTCCAATAATTGAGTAAAAAGAAAACTAAAAGAATAGCGAACTGCACGAACCATCCTAATATGGTGGGATTACCTGTCGATGTGCCCAGAGCATGCCACCATTGTTGTGCGTATCCGCGCACAGCCTGGACTTCAATTGCAGCAACACTTGAGTAAGCGACAAGTGCAGCAAACCCCATGAGGTAACCAATAATCGGCCCATGGGAATAATCCGGATAACGAATAATGCCACCAGCGCGAGGCAGCGCACCACCGAGTTCAGCATACACAAGACCGATAAGCCCAACGGCAATCGCACCGATTACCCAGGCGATCCATGCTGATGGTCCAGCTAAAATAGCTGCCTTTTGTGAAGCAAACAACCAACCGGACCCAATGATAGCTCCTAGGCCCAAAAAAGTGAGATCAAGCAGGCTTAATTGCCGCTTCAATCTACCGTGTTCCATCTGTTTGTCTCCCCCTCTCCTAAAAGAGTGTGATTCGCTCATTAGGTCTAAAGATTCCGACTATTAAGCGTAATTCCAGTATATTCGACCACAAGCTTCTCATGCCTATGGGAGTGATGCTGGAAAATCACATCCTTTTGCTGAGTAATTATACATAGATGAGCGGTTTTTTCATAGTATCTTTACAAAAAGAATTCTCAGGAAAAATCAAGTATCCCATTCCATGTGACGCAACTTGGCTTGCGAAAAGGAGAAAGTGAGGGTTCTTTTGCCATTAAAAGGAAAGAACTGACTGGTAATGTCCCCAAATGATGCTTTTTTTGAAAGCGAGTCAGCGATTTTTGCATGGCCGCCGGGTGTGATGACAAATTTTCTCCTGCGGCACTTACGAAATAGAGTACATCAGCAAAAGGAATGCGGCGCAAACATCCCACAGCAGCTACACGCAAGAAAAAGTCCCAATCCCAATAATCACGCATTTCTTCGTCAAAAAGGCCAATTTGTTCATGAAGTCTGTGCGGATACAAAATGCCTGAGGAGATGATAATATTCCACTTTTGTAATAAGGTTTTGTCAAAATCAAATGCGAATGCTTGCCGTGCCATGGGTTCCCTATGACCTCGGGCATGGGTGTAGGTGACAATTTCAACATCCGAATAGAGAAGAGTATCTTGATCTGGCCGATAGGCTTGTACCATGCGACCAATGTGGCCCGGAAGGACTATGTCATCGTCATCGCATAGCATGATCATATCACCTTGCGCTTGTTCCAGACCACGATTTCGCGCATACACATGCCCACGGTTGATCGGTAGCGATATGATGGTCATCTTCATGCGATCTTGTAAAGGCTCAAGCACTGGAGTTGGGTCGATGCCAGCATCATTCACGACAATGACTTCGAGATTTTTATAGGGATCCATTGCCAATGCCTGTAGACATTCGGTTAAAAGTCGTGGTCTGTTGTATGTCGGAATGATCACAGATATGAGTGGTTTCACTATTTATCACCTGAATCCAAAAGCGTCTTTTTCACCAAACTTGCACCCGCATGGCGAACAACTTGTCGTGGCATCCATTTGATTGAACTGGCAAGCGCTTTGTTAAAAATGCCGGGAATAACCACCACTTTACCTGCCTGATAGGCACGTAACGCCAAAGTGACCACAGCGTGTGGTGTCATCTCGACTTTAACTGACTTACCATCTTTAATTCCTGCAACTTGTTGAAATTCTGTTGTGGTAAGTCCAGGACATAGCGCCATGATGCGTACCGGTGTATCTTGATATTCTGCAGCAACAGCTTCTGTAAAATGAAGGACAAACGCTTTTGTGGCTGCATAAGTCGCCATATAAGGGACGGCTTGAAATGCGGCTGTGGAAGCCACATTGATGATTCCGGAAGGTGCTTTGCGTTGCACAAAATCGTTCATAAAGAGATGTGTAAGGCCTTGTACCGTAACCACATTGAGATAGAGCATAGCTTGTTCTTCGGTTACCGACAGGTGTTGCATGGGACCAACAAGGCCGAACCCGGCGTTGTTGATGACAAGATCGAGGTCGTAGTTGTTGTCGTGGATAAAATGGTACAATTGCTGCGCCGCATCGGGGAGGCTCAAATCTTGGGTATGAATAATTACGTTCACGTGGTGTGCCTCTTGCAACCTTGTAGCAAGTAGAGTGAGCCGATCGAGTCGTCTGGCTACCAAGATAAGGTTTTTACCTTGTTGTGCTAACTGCCGTGCAAATTCGGCACCGATGCCAGACGATGCGCCGGTTACTAAAGCATATGTCATAAAGGTCCTCTTTTCCTGCATACTTGACTAGTTCAGGAGTCGCGGCAAAGAAAATGGGGTTACTGTCACAGCTTGCCGCCCCATTAGAATCCACGTCTTTCTAAAGATCTGGCGTGGTACAGGTTGTGCTTTGGCACCATTTAAGGGATTGTTGACATAAATATCGTGCTTATCATAACCGACTAAAAGTACGGCATGTTCAGCCATGGTTGTTTTGATGAGACCATCAGGGCTGTGCCATGTTACCCAGGTGACATCAGGCGAAAAATTGATCGTTGTCCATACAATCACAGGACGCCCGGAACGTAAAGCCGCAAGAAGGTTCGCAAAGGAGTCCCCTGTAAGATCTTGTGCATGGCCTGATACGTAGTGATTAAGGAGCACATCAATAGGATGGTGATACACCCCGAAGCCTGGTGCGCGTCCGGAGATAGAACCTACAAAACCAAGATTGGGATCGCCCCACGAAAGGATTTGCCCATTGCCACTCGTAATAAGCGGTGTTTTATCGCGAGCGATGGCGTGCGCCAGAGACAGTGGTGTTTCGTTGATGTGAAGATAATCGAGAAGCATTGATAAACTGGTCACTTCGCATCCGTTATACAGCAAGGGCAATTGTGATTCACTTGGTGCATGAAGCAAGACACCGCCAGCACCCAAATTGGTATACGAGCTAGGCAATAAGCTGTTTTTCCATTCTAATTCCCGACGCAACATTAATGGAGAATCGGTGTAGGCTGTGTGAAAAACTATCGTCAGCATGAGTAAAGCTAACAGTAAAGTAAGTAATTGACTGCGCAAAAGGTGCTTTATCCATCGAATAAACCGTCGTTTAGCGAGGCGCATGTCCTAACTTACCTTTAGCATATTGTAATGCAGCATACGCTAACTTGGCGCGTTCATAACGTGTGCGAGCGATGAAGAAAAATGGCGACACAACTATGGCGATAACGAGGCTATAGGAGATCACATCGATGCCAAGTTGTCGAGAAATAGCTAGCGTTATGAATCCGACCAAAAAACCTACCGTGCAAAGTAGCATGATAACAGAATAAAACCGGTAAAAGTGTTTTTGCCGATGATAATTGGCTTCACGATCACGCATGCATTATGCCTCCCAAAAATAAAGTGTAGCATGGAGGCGCCTTTTCGTCGATATGTGTCCTCATCTTTGCTGCCCTTATGGTTTTTACGCATCGGACAATCTGCGTTTTAGACGCTCAATCGCTTTTGGGGTTCCCATCAAGTGAATGATATCAAATTGTTCTAGTACGGTGTGACCGCGTGGTATGAGGGTTTCATGTCCACGTTCAATCGAAATAAACAAGATGTCTTGAGGCAATAACAGCCGGCGCATAGGGATTGAAGAAAAATGATGTGACAGAACTTCCACTTGGGCAATTTGCCATCCACTTGGCAAAAGATTCTTTGGCAGTTCGTTCGTAAACAGTGGACTTTGCACCGCTGTTTGGGTTCCTGATAATTTGGTGAAGAAAAGCGGTGAGATAAGGCAGGTAAGGATCGCTAAAATAATGAGCTCACTGGCAAGACTTGGCGTAAGCACACCGATCTGCTGACCGATCTTGCTTGCGACGATTGTCAAGCTAAGTTGTGAGCCAAGTAAAAAGCCGGCTGAGAGTCGTTTTTTCGCTGGTGTATGACGCATCCATACCATAGTGCTGACAATTTTATTGAGATACATGGCGAGAAAGAGGACAACAAGAGTAATCCACGTGATTGCATTTCCTTGCAGTGACGGCATTGTAAAGGTGAGTCCTACATTGACAAAAAAGATCGGTAGGAAAAAACCATACCCGATGCTGTTTAACTTTTGCATCAACTCGGAGTGTTTTTGCGACAAAAGACTGACAATGGCACCAGCTAGAAAAGCGCCAACGACCACTTCCGTTCCGAGCGCTTCAGCCATGGCTAAAAAAACAAGAATCAAGGCAAACGCGCCGCGCAGTCCCATCTCACTCGTCGCATTTTCGACAATGGAAAATGCCGGGAGTTTGCGAACTGCTTTTAAGAAACGGTAGACCAAAACGAACACGAGAAGTAGCACCATGATCAGCAAGATGCCGGAAGCATTGCCAGTTGTGTGCAATGACGTATATGCGGCCACTAAGAGAAGAGTAACGATATCGGCAAGTAGGGCATAAAGGAGAATTTCTTGACCAAATGGGACGAGCAACCAGCCTTTTTCTTTTAATGCGGGCGTGACAATGCCAAGGGATGTCGTGCTAAGTACCAAGGTCACAAACATCGGATGCGTAATTAAACCAAGGCTATACAGTATGTATGCAATCAACATGGATAATAAGAGCGCAGTCGCAAAAAAGAGAATTCCTTTTACCCACGGTGCATGGCTGTGATCATCGGCTCGCTGCAAGATCAGATCAAAATCAATCTCGAGACCAGACAAAAACATCAGGTACGAAAAGCCAAGGTTCGATAAAAACCCGACGTAAGGTGTTGTTGACGCGAGATGGAGCACTTTTGGTCCGACAAGAATGCCAAGAAGAATTTCAATTACGATCGCAGGTACAAGTGATTTTGTAAGTTTGACACTGATAAAGGGGGACACCAAGGCAGCGAGCGTAACAACGAGTAAAGAATAATAGGTACTATGCATAACATCCGCTCCTTTACTAGAGGGGATTACATGATAACATAATATCATGAAGAAAACTGGACAAGGACACGTTCGTATGCGCCTTGTAGTCGCTACTTTATCCATCAGCTTCATCGTCACCGACATGGGTGCGATGGCCCAAACCACGTTGTCGCAGGTGCAAAATGCTTATCATAGTGCACAGCGACAAATCGTCATGATGGATCAAACGTTGCGACTGTTGGGGCTAAAAGAAGAGAAGGCCAACCACAGTTGGACTGCGCTTACCAGTCAGGTGGCTGCGTTAGGTCGAGAGCAGGAACATATGTATGTGACGCTTTCAAGGATACAGCACCAAGGTAACAGAGATAAACAAAAGCTTCAACGAGCACATAGAAAGGTTCAGATGCAAAGACAGTTATTACGAAAGCTCCTCGTGATCTGGTATGAAGAAGGGGCGCAGCCTTATCTGTACACTTTATTATCGTCGAAAAGTTTGTCTGATTTGTATAATCGGTATATCGCGTTGTCTTTCGTAACAAAGCAGCAGCAACATGTCGTGAATGAGGCGAAAAAGGAGTTTGTCTATTATCATGCGTTGTCGATCAAAGTGAGTAAAGAAGCGAAACAAACCGCGGCATTGTGGCAGGCTCTTGTGAATAAACAAGCCTTGGCACGATCACAAACGAAAAAGGAGCACAGCGTTGTACGTCAATTAGCCAACTTAAAGCAACAGGCGACAGTAAAGCAAACGCTCGATCGGCAAATGTTGCAACGTCTCGCTTCCAAAATTGCAGCGTTGCAACAACGCCTGGCAGAAGAACGGCAACGTGCGAAGGCACAAGAAAACACTGTCGGTAACCCGCCTAGCAACGTTGTTGTCTTATCTTCTGCATCCTTACAACAAGATCTCGTTGCAGCGACCAAAGATACTGGCGTTCCTTCATCCTGGATACCTTGGCTTTCTGTGCTTGCTATGGCTGAAAGCGGCGGCAATCCAAATGCTAAGAGTCCCTTTGTCGTGCAGGGGGAGCAAGCATCAGGGCTGATGCAAATGCTGCCTGGTACGTTTTCCCATTATGCCGAAACGGGTCACACAAACATCTGGGATCCGACGGATAATGCGATTGCCGCCATTCGCTATATCGAAGCGAATTATGGTGTGCCCTGGCGCATCCCGGGTATAGGAACATCATCATACCAAGGGTATTAGGCAAAGACAGGTGGACGCGACTGGCGCCCACCACAGTACTTATATGGTTAACATGGTAAAAATGTCAGTGTCTGAAGTAACTTGTCCTACATAAAAATCACCGAAGTCACCATAACGAGCACTCACTTCGTCAAAGCGCATTTCATAGATCAATTTTTTAAATTGCAATGGGTCTTCAGCATAGAGTGTGACGCCCCATTCCCAGTCATCAAAACCGACGGACCCCGTAATGATCTGCGTCACAAGATCTGCGTAATTGCGGCCGATCATGCCGTGACTGCGCATCATATCAGTGCGTTCTTTCATTGGAAGCATATACCAATTGTCATTGCCTGTACGACGCTTATTCATCGGATAAAAGCATACAGCACCGTGTTTTGGCAACGATGGATGAAGGCGTGGCAGCAATTGCGGATCCTCTTGCGGATTGGTGTCGGGTTTGGCAAGATAGCTGCTGAGTTCGACAATAGAAACATAGGAATAAGAGGGCTTTAAAAAGTCGTTCAGTTGTGTCTTGGCAAAACGGAGTTTACAGGCGATAATTTCTTGTAATGTACTGCGAAAATGAATAAATAACAAGTCAGCTTTTTGCGAAGCTATGGTGTACATGCCATAGGAGCTTTGGCGCGCGGCGTCCTCTTTTGTGAATTCATTCGATAGTAAAGTCCATTCATTGAGGATTTCTTGGCGTTTTAACGGATCCAGTGCACGCCACGCCTTCCAATCAATCGTACGAAAATCGTGAAAGGCATACCAGCCTTCAATGGTTTGTGTTGGTTTGCTCAAACTTTTCTCTCTCCTTTACATGCGGTAAGATAAGGTTAGCGTAATGAGGGAGTTGCTGCAACGATGCGTAAACAACTAGCGATGGGCGCAACCTTCATTTTCTTTGTAGGACTTTGCCTCTATTTGGCCGTTACTGGTTTTCACGACGTGACGACATCGCAAAAAATTACAGCGCAGCTGTATAATGCAACGAAACAGGCAGCGCTGACGATGGGTAGTACGCTTGAAAACGCTAATTATAGTAGCGATCGGAGTCATAAGCAGGCACTCATTGCCGGACAAAATAAACTGATTAGCACCCTAAAGCATGATGGCATTCACTTTTTTCACCTTGACCAATTTCTGGTCCTTGGCTACTCCAAGGTCTTGAATCGTATTGACTTACAGGCCAAAATTACGTACGCAGTCCCAGGTTTTGCGGGATTGATCACGAATAGTGCCAGCGCCATGGTATCCGACGCAGTCGATCGCCGATCACCGCCGCATCATGAAGAAGTGGTCATGTAAATCGCTAGAAACTTCTTACATATATCAGGATCAAAATAACAAGCGCTTTGTTTCGCGATGTCCTGAAGGATCTCATCATGATGGCGCTGCTGTATAACATAAGCATACGCATAATAATCAACGATAGCAAAGATGCGCGCTAAAAGTGGTATGTCATGTCCAACTTGATGCAAGGGGAACCCGGTCCCATCAAAGTGTTCATGGTGCGCTTCGATGATGGCGTTTACCTCATGTGGCAATCTGGACGAGGCCAACATATCTACACTTAAAAAGGGGTGCTTTGTATACTGCTGCCATGCTGGACGCGATCGGGATGGGTCATGAACAATGTCGGTTTCCATTGCTGTGAGGCCAAGATCGGCAAAGCGGCATACATAGGTAAGCCAATGTAATTCCTCGTTTGTCAGTTGCATGCTCTGGCCCAATTTTTGTGCATGCGCGACTCTGATATCGAGATACAAAGGGAATGTGTCACCAAGTAATTCTTGTGCCGTTATGGCATCCAACAAGATAACAAATTGGTGCAAAAGCATGGTATCTTGCGCATGAGATATTTCTGATTTTATTACCTCTGTATGTTTCCATTCATCCGTCAGCCACTGTGCTTCTTGCCATTCTTTCCAAAGGCGTAAAGTGCCATAGAACAATTGCGCTTTTTCAACGAGACGTACGGAAAGATCTGATTTACCAAGATGATGGGCTAGATGAGCCGCTAAGAGGCATAGACGAGCGAGTTCTTCTTTCTCGTATGTCATGGAAGAAGACCACACAAGTTGAAGACATGACCGTGCAAACTGAAGACTTTGATCGATGTTTCCCTGAAACATGTACAATCGACACAACTCCGCCAGTGCTGGCAAGTTATCATTTGGACGTAAGGAACAGGCATAGTGAAATGCTTGTTCAGCTTCTTTATCGTGATGAAGTTCGAGATGATGCAACCCGAGATTGGTATACATATCAGCATCCCACTCTTTAATGCCTGCCTCATGCAAACTTTGAAGACTTTGAAGTGTGTGTGCCAACGCTTCTTCATGAAAATCATGGTATGCTTCAGACAAGGCAAGATTGGCAAATAATAAGCCGCGTAAAAAGGCTGGCAGTCTGGTTGCCTCAGCTACTAGTTGCGTTAAAATTCGGTGCGTTTTATCGCGATCTCCCAATTTCCAATAGGTTGAAGCCAAATGTATGTGATAACGAGCATCATCATCGAGAGAAAGTGCTTTTAAAAAGTATTCGATAGCATGTTGATAGCGGCCCATTTGTGCATAAATTTTACCGGCTTCATCATAAAGAATGGGAAGTTGTGCGTGATCGACAAAAGGGTCGTCGATTACTTGGTGTAGCATAGCTAGTGCGCCAGGAAAGATCTGCTGACTCGAAAGTCCAAGTGCCATGGTGATTCGTGCATCGATGACGGTATTCATGAAAGCGACTCCGTGACGTCGTGGGGCATCGTAACATCAATGCGTGTGCGACCGTCCTGTACGATGGATGATTGAAACTTGCCACCCAAATAATCAACTTGTTCATTTAAAAAAAGAACAGAAGAATCAATGGTGTCAACGTCTAGGGAAATACAAAAGGCATGTTCATGATGAGAAAGCTGCATATTGATGTATGCGGTGGGGTTGTTATGATGAAGTGTGTATAACGCATGCCTAATCAATCGATAGAGGGCAACTTGTTTGG
>DAHWJX010000096.1:0-16418 GCA_027343965.1 Caryophanales bacterium
CGCTGTCATCATAGCGTCTTTGGTAGGATCAGCCTTTTGTATTTTAAGGCGTGTACAAAGTCAATAGAAAAAACCTTGATTTCTCAAGGTTTCGTTTGGAGCGGATGACGGGGTTCGAACCCGCAACATTCAGCTTGGGAAGCTGACGCTCTGCCAATTGAACTACATCCGCAAAATCAATTCGTGATTTATTATACAGTTACAAAGTCATTGATGCAAGGACCTCCTGACTATACTCTAAAAGTAAGGAGGTCTCTCGTCTTCCATGTGCTTTCATCCTCCGATATGCGACATCTCCACTTTACTCTTTGCCACGGATTGTGAAGAGCGCAACTCCGAGTAGCGATCATCCCGGTTAGACCAAATCGAACGAATGGCATCTGTGATCGCCTCGTCAGATTCCCCACGTCGAAGGTACTGCTGCAAATCAAAACCACTTGACGCAAACAAGCATAGAAATAATTTTCCTTGAGCAGATAAGCGCGCTCGCGTACAAGCACCACAAAAAGGTGTTGTCACCGAGGATATAATACCTATCTCTCCTTGCCCATCTGCGTATTGGTAGCGCGTCGCGACTTCCCCAGGTTGTGACCGTTGTACAGGCACAAGCGGCCAACGATCGTTTAGAGAAGTTACAATGTCTTTAGCAGGATATACTTTTTGCATCTGCCAATGATTTGAATTACCGACATCCATAAACTCTACAAAACGTACAATAACATCCGTTCCTCGAAATCGTTCGGCCAAGGGAACGACTTGTTTTTCATTGATTCCTTTGATTACCACCATATTTACCTTAACAGGCATTAACTGTGCCTCAAGAGCGGCATCAATGGCAGATAAAATAGGTTCGGAACTACATTCTACATCATTGAGGCGCATGAATGAATCATCATCCAGCGCATCTAAGCTAATCGTCACGCGTTTAAGCCCAGCCTCTTTAAGTTGCAACGCTTTGTCGTGCGTTAAGAGCGAACCGTTGGTCGTTAAAGATATATCCTCGACTGACGGAATACCAGCTAGTCGTGCAATTAATTGCTCGAGATGTGGACGCAGCAACGGTTCCCCACCCGTAAGCCGCAATTTGCGAACACCTAAGGACACAAAAATACGTGCGAGGCGTTCAATTTCATCGTCAGTAAGTAAAGTATCTTTGGGTAAAAATTGAAAGTTAGGACCAAAAACTTCTTTTGGCATACAATACCGACAACGGAAGTTACACCGATCCGTGAGCGAAATTCGCAAATCTCGCAAGGGACGAAACAGTGTGTCTGTGAGCACTGTCATCGCACACCACCTCTCCCCTGCTAATCGTTCTAAGCATTCCTTATGGTCTTATCATGACCGATACCGCTGACGCGATCGATATTGAATAGGTGCTCGCCACGGATACCTTATCGGTGCACTGTAAATGTGCACGAGCCTAGTAAACGGTGAAACAGCAAACAACGTGAAAGCACTAATGATGTGTATTTTAAGGACAAGCGGAACGTCGACCATCAACGACGCATTGGGATGCATTGCGAGCACCCCACGAATCCAAGGACCAATTGTTAAACGATACTCATAGGCACCGATAAGATTATTATAAAAGACAGTCTCTAAAACCCCAAGTCCAATAATAATCAGCAATGCCACCAAAGCCACATAATCCGATATCGTGGAATTACGACGAACTCTTGCATCGACGATCCTTCGATACAATAAAATAATAACCCCTGCCAACGTGACAAGTCCTGCGATACCCCCAAAAATATCAGCATTGAGATGGTACATCTCTGATGATATACCTAGTGCTCGATAAACCTGAATCGGAATCAGCAAACCCATCACGTGACCACCAAAAACGAACAACATCCCCCAATGAAACATCAGGCTCCCCCAGCGAAGCCACTTTTTTTCAAGCAATTCACTTGATTTCGATGTCCAACTTAAAGGATGGTAAATCAATCTCATGACCGCACCAGCTATCATCATGACAAGCGCTATATAAGGAAATATCACCCACAAGAACTGGGTCATCGCATTGCCTCCTCTCAGTCATACATAATGGGATATGGCAAATCCTCTAAATCAGGATTTTCGAGCGTTGTTGTCTGATCATGGTCTGTATGTGGCAGAACATCAACTAAGATGTCAAACACCGAACGATAAGGATGGTCCGTCTCAAGTTGACCAGCTATTTGTACACTAACTTGTGCTAGCCGCACACATAGTGCTTGTGCCTGTTCATGATCTTGTTCTTGCGATAAAAACTCTAGCAAAAGCGGTATATAATCTGGCAATTCTCCTGAAACAATAGTGAATCCGCAAGACATCAACAGTTGTTGTAATGTCAATAAATCCTGTCCTCGTTCCCGCGTGTCTCCGCGTTCATGCGCGGTCAGGTATAAGGAAGTAGTTTCTTGAAAATCAAACGTGTTAACATAATGTTGTTCTAGTTGACTTATTGGCAACTGCATCAATTTTTCAACAGCTCGCTGTAATTCTGCATACTCATTGACCGTTGCAAACTCATAAACAGCGTTAGCTTGCTCTTCAAAATGCTCATAGGCAGGATACGACAGTAAGATAGCTAATGCCGCAAAAATATCACTCACTTCTACAGCTTCCATCGCCTGACCTCCTCGCTGCTTTTTACATGACTATCTACGAGTTACTGGTGGTAATACGCCTTCTGGAGGTGCTAATTCTTCCAAACTACAGGCACCTTGTTCATAAGCCAAATTATTGTCATCATTACGATTCCCTGTTGGAATAACGAAGCGATCTTGGTATTTGGCTACGCCAAATAATCGAGCCATTTCTTCTACTTGTGTCACAGTGAGTCCAGTTTCCTTGAGTAATTGACTATCTGCAAGATCACCCAATTCTTTAGCATGCATATAAGCACGCATGGCCGTCAAACGCAAAAGGGATTGACGAACCACTTCGGTGTCACCTGCCGCGAGAATCGATGCCAGGTATTCAACAGGAATTCGCATCTCATCGACAGCTGGGATATACCCGTCAACAGAAAGCGCGTCTTCATTTTGAATATGACTCATAATCGGGCTAAGCGGTGGAACATACCAAACCATCGGTAATGTCCTGTACTCAGGATGCAAAGGTAAGGCAACCTTCCATTCCACAGCCATTTTATAGACAGGAGAACGTTGTGCCGCTTCAATCCAAGCATCACTAATTCCAGCTTTTTTTGCTTCTGCGATCACTACAGGATCATTGGGATCAAGAAAAACCGACAATTGTGATTCGTATAACTCTTTTTCATCCGCGACAGAAGCAGCTTCGCGTACTCGATCTGCATCATAGAGAATGGGGCCCAAATACCGAATACGCCCAACACAAGTCTCTGAGCAAACGGTGGGAAGCCCCGCTTCGATGCGCGGATAACAGAAATTACATTTCTCCGCTTTGTGCGTATTCCAATTGAAATATACCTTTTTGTAAGGACACGCACTGACACAAAAGCGCCACCCACGACAGGCCTCTTGATCAACCAGCACGATGCCATCCTCTTCGCGCTTGTACACAGCACCGGATGGACAAGCTGCTACACAAGCAGGATTTAAACAATGCTCGCAAATTCTAGGCATATACATCATAAACGTTTGTTGATAGGTGAAAGCAACGTGCTCTTGTAACCCTTTAAGATTAGGATCGCGAGGCGCAATCTCCGGTCCCCCGGCCAGATCATCATCCCAATTGGGTCCCCAAACCGGTTGATCCATCCATTTTCCGGTCAATAAGGACCGCGGACGAGCCACGGGTTGATGCTTTTTGCGCGGACTATTGATCAAATGTTCATAGTCATATGTCCAGGGCTCATAATAATCATCAATCGTTGGCAAATCGGGATTGTGAAAAATATTGGCTAGTTTTGCAAATGCACCACCTGCATGCAGGCGTAACTGTCCATTTTTAAGCGTCCATCCACCGCGATACCGATCTTGATTTTCCCATTCTTGAGGAAAGCCTGGTCCAGGCCGTGTCTCTACATTGTTGAACCACATGTACTCTGTACCTGGACGATTAGTCCAGGTATTTTTGCACGTGACGCTACAAGTATGACAACCAATACATTTGTCAAGATTCATAACCATGGCTACTTGTGCTTTAATCTTCAAGCCAATTCACCTCTTTTAAGGGCCGAACTATCGTCATCACGTCGCGCTGATGGCCTGTTGGTCCATAGTAATTGAAACCATAGCTTAATTGAGCGTAGCCACCAATCATATGGGTTGGCTTGGGAATAATGCGCGTCACGCTATTATGCGTGCCACCGCGATCTCCTGTAATCGCACTCCCCGGTACCCCGATCGTTCGATCCTGAGCGTGATACATCATGGCAATACCACGAGGTATACGATGGGTTACAACCGCTCGCGCTGCAATTGCGCCATTGCGGTTATACACTTCAACCCAATCATTGTCACGAATTTTGATTTGCTCAGCATCTTCTTGACTCAACCAGATCGTTTGACCGCCGCGAAATAACGTCAGCATACGGTGATTATCGGAGTACGTTGAATGAATACCCCATTTTTGGTGTGGTGTGAGATAGCGAACTACAACCGTACGACTGTTTTCGTTGTCTACTTTAGGATCATTCGCCATGAAGGGCTCAAGGCCAAGCGGCGGTCGATAGACAGCAAATCCTTCACCAAATTCAAGCATGACTTCGTGATCAACATAAAAATGTTGTCTTCCAGTCAGCGTGTGCCACGGGATTTTAAATTCTACATTGGACGTAAATGGCGAATAACGACGGTTTTCTCCTTCAAGTCCACTCCAAATCGGAGTAGCTAATGATAAACGTGGTTGCACTGTCAAATCATCAAAGGTGTACGCTACATCTTCTTTTCCTATCTCTACGTGTGCTATTGGTAAACCCGTTTGTTCGCTTAAAGCCTTCCATTCTTCATTGGCACGCCGACCATTCGTTGCACCTGATAAAGTAAGAATGGCTTCTGCGACTTGGCGTTCTTCATGGAGTAGCGGGAGATTGAAGCCAACACCAGCCGATGTTTTACGTCCGACCTTGTTGCCAAACTCCGCATAAGCTTTCTCGCCTGAAATCTTAATACCTTTAGCTCCAATTGTTTGTTTTGCTAAGGGCCCAAGTGTAGTCATTTGTTCATACACATTGGGATAATCCCTACGAACAACGAGAAGTTTTGGCATCGTTTTACCTGGAATAGCTGCCACTTCTCCAGCTTTCCAATCGAGCACTTTACCGAATGGCTGTGCCAGTTCCTCAGGAGAATCGTGGTTTAACGGTGCCATAACCAAATCGTCTTGTGCCGGCAAGTAACGTGACGCCAAGTCAGAAAAGGATTTGGCAAGGGTGATAAATGTTTGCCAATCGCTTCGAGATTCAAAAGGTGGCGAAATGGCCGGATTGAATGGATGGATAAACGGATGCATATCCGTACTGCTGATATCATGTTTCTCATACCAAGTGGCTGCAGGTAAAACAATGTCTGAATACAACGCGGTACCTGTCATTCGAAAATCCATAGTCACAAGAAGATCGAGTTTCCCCTTGGGAATTTCAGGCGAAATATGTACATCTTTAGGCATCCATTCACTGTTTTGCGCTCCGAGAATGTGCCCGTCCGCGCCCAGTAAATGTTGCAAAAAATACTCGTGTCCTTTACCGCTTGAACCAAGTAAATTTGATCGCCAGACAAACAAGACCTTTGGAAAATTTTTCGGATCATCAGGGTTTTCCATAGCAAATGCTAGATCACCAGATTCTAGTCGCTTGGCCACCAACGTTGCAATTTCTTCATTCGTTGTAGCCCCTGCTGTTCGTGCCTCTTCGACGACTTGCAAAGAATTTTCATTAAATTGCGGAAAGGATGGTAGCCACCCAAGGCGAGCTGCTAAAAGATTCATATCAGCAGGGTGCATGTCTTTAAAACGCCCAGCAAAAGGTGCTCCCATCGTTTTCGTTGACAATTCTTCATAGCGAAATTGATCGGTTGCAAAATAAAAGAATGATGTCCCATTTTGCTGCCGTGGTGGTTTCACCCAATCATTTGCGAATGCTATGGTACTCCACCCTTCTAGCGGACGTACCTTTTCTTGACCGACATAATGCGCCCAACCACCACCGTTTACACCTTGACAACCGCAAAGCAAAACCATGTTAATGATTGCGCGATAAACCGTGTCGCTATGATACCAGTGGTTCGTACCAGCGCCTAAAGCAATCATGGAACGGCCATGCGTTTTTGCTGCGTTTTGCGCAAATTCGCGAGCAATCTGTATGCAAAGTTTACGATCAACACCGGTGATCGCCTCTTGCCACGCCGGTGTAAATGGACCATCCTCGTCGTAATCGGCTGGGTAATCACCGGGCAAGCCTCTTGATACGCCCACATGGGCCACCAAAAGGTCAAACACGGTAGTTACCACAAAGTCCTTACCATCCAGTCCGGTAATGCGCTTCGCGGGTAATGCTCTCAATTTGCTATATCCTGTCGCCCCGAAGTAGGGAAAAGATACAAAAACCGTCTCATGGTCATAATCAAGAAAACTTAGACGTGGCTGTATCGGTTGATCAGACTCATTTTGTAAGTTCAAATTCCATTTTTGTGATCCATCCCAACGAAAACCAATCGCTCCGTTTGGCACAGCAAGACTGTCGCTTTCGTCGTCCCAGACAAGTGTCTTCCAATCGCCGTTTGGTGATTGATCCATGAGATCGCTTGCACGCAAAAACCGATCCGTACGATATCCATCTTCGTGTGGCACGAGTGTCACGAGAAAGGGCAGATCTGTGAAACGAACGGCATAATCTTGAAAATAAGGTGTTTGCTTTTCTACATAAAATTCCTTGACGATGACATGCGTCATAGCCATCGCTAACGCCGCATCCGTTCCCGCCTTGGCCGGCAACCAGACATCGGAAAACTTCACATACTCCGCATAGTCAGGACTGACAGCGACAACTTTGGTGCCCTTGTATCGAGCCTCGACCATGAAGTGGGCATCCGGTGTACGAGTCATCGGCAGATTGGTACCCCAAATCATAAAGTACGAGGAATTATACCAATCGGCACTTTCAGGCACATCGGTTTGATCACCCCAAATTTGCGGCGATGCAGGCGGCAGATCCGCATACCAATCATAAAAACTAAGAATCGTTCCCCCAAGAAGTGATAAATATCTCGATCCCGCAGCATAGCTAACTTGAGACATGGCAGGTATGGGACTGAAACCGACAATACGATCAGGTCCGTATTGTTTTATGGTATAGATCGATGACGCCGCTATGAGTTCACTAATTTCATCCCATGTAGCCCGAATGAATCCACCTTTTCCGCGACCACTTTGATATCTCGCCTTTTTGCTAGGATTCTCAATAATGTTTGCATAAGCTTGAATAGGATCATGTCCCTGACTTAATTCACTTCGCCACATGTCCAAGAGTTCGCTACGTATGTACGGATACTTAACGCGCAGCGGGCTGTATTCGTACCACGAAAAACTCGCGCCTCGAGGGCATCCACGCGGTTCATATTCTGGGGTATCAGGACCAAGTGACGGATAATCAGTCGCTTGTGTCTCGTACGCGATGATGCCATCTTTCACATGGATTTTCCAGCTACAAGATCCGGTGCAATTGACTCCATGAGTCGATCGGACGACTTTGTCATGTTGCCAACGTTTACGATACGTATCTTCCCAAGCTCGCGAACGAGGACTTTCTTCCGTCCATTGATTGTTGAAACGCTCACCGCGTTGCAAATGGGAAAACGCACTAAAAAGTGTGCGCTTATGATTCGCCATGACTTTCACCTCTATCTTTTGAAAGTGGATCAAACTGTGTCCCTACTATGCGAAACGATTCTGTGCCGCTGTATAATTCCTGTATAAAACCTTCCAGTGAAGGAACATTAGCTGCAACGATAATCAACCGTTCTAATGTATACAAATCATTCATGTTGCGAATGGTCTCTTCTACCTGTGCGGGCACAGGAGCAAATCGCATTGAAAGCAGCATCAAGAGATCATCGCGATCGACTGCAAGGGCTTGTGCTGTCCATTGTTGCTGGTCATCAGTCTGCTTCATCAGCCATTTCCTCCTTTTCAAACAACCACGCTTCCTCAGTTTTACTATGCATAGCAGATAGCCATAGTAAATGCTCACATCGTGAAGCAATCATCGCCACTTGTGTTCCATGACGCACTTCTTCTTGTATCTCTTGCCATAATTGTCGCATTAACTCATGATCTCGAGACAGAGCAGCGATGGTAGAAGTCATCGCTGAATTGTCCCTACAGATTTCTTGATAAAAACCCTTTTCTTCCTCATCTGCATGATTGATCACGCGCATTTGAAAGTGTTCTAAAAAAAGTTGAATCACGGCAGTAACCTCAGGCAAACCTTGTTCTACACTTTGCTTGACCACATGTAATAATTCTTGCGCCTCACCATACGCGGCATGATGTATCGCATGATGTGCGTCTTGTTGCTTAAGCGCTGGCCCTGACATAATCAATCCCCCTTCACGAAGCAGTTCGACGCGATAAAGAAACAACCAAAAGCGCCACGAGACTAACGATGCTTAAGAGGTAAAGGCCACCTGCATAGCTCCCTGTCACCTGCTGAATAGCTCCCATGACCAAAGGAGGAAAGAAACCACCAATGCCGCCGATGGCACCAATGATCCCTGTTGCTTTTCCTGTCTGCGTGGAAAAATAATACGGAACCAATTTAAAAACCGTCCCATTGCCGATCCCTAACATCGCGGCAATCACTAGTGCCGCCACCGTTAAAAGCGCGACATTATTCAGCCCTAAGGCAAAAATGATACTGCCAACCACGATCACGATAAACGTAATCGCCAATAAGCGAATCGGCGCTAGTTTATCCGCCAGATACCCACCAATCGGGCGCATCACCGTGGCAAGCACCACAAACCCTGCTGCACGCATGCCTGCCGTTACAGGAGCTAGATGAAATTGTTGTTGCAATAAGGTCGGTAGGTAGTTGCCAAAAGCCACGAACCCACCAAACGTGATGAAATAGTACAAAGCGAGTGTCCATAAACGAGAACTACTCCAAAACCGTTCTTTTGTCACTGGTCGATCCTGCACCGAATGTACTTTGCGTGCTGTCGAATCAGTTGTTTTTTGCGGGTCTCGCGTAAAAAACCAAACCAAACAAGCACCTACAACAACCGGAATAATCATCACCAAAAACGTTTTCTGATAGCCTAAAGCTAAAAATAGCGACGGTACGAGAAAGCCTGCTATCGCCGTACCGATATTGCCAAAAGCGGTGATACCAAGTGCCAATCCTTGCTTTTTAGGTGGATACCAAGCAGAGACATGAGCAATTCCGACTGCAAATGATGCGCCTGCGGCACCTAATAATACTTCCCAAAACAACAACGTGGCAAAAGAGTGCGCTGTAGACATGCCAATTAAAGGAATAATGACAAATAGCATCAAGAGTGTGTATACGCGACGTCCACCAAAACGATCAGCGAGCCATCCAAGAGGTATACGTAAGATCGAGCCTAATAAGACAGGGGTAGCTACGATGAGACTCTTATCAAAAAGAGGAAGATGAAAGGTTTTTTGAATCTGTGGCGCGATCGGCGACACCATCGACCATGTGACAAAAGCCAAAGCCATGGTAATCATCGATAACCACATCGTGGTAGCTGGCATCGATGGTCGATTTGGCACGTGTTCCCTGTCAATTGACAACAAAATCTCCTCCATATAGAGTTAGATTTACTCCTTAAGTGTGCCACGTACTAAGTTACGTTATACAAGTCATCAAATCTATGATGCTGTATTGGATCAGATGGTCCATGGGCTTAATGCCAAGATACCCGCGATCAGGACAATCAAGCTTCGCGTACTGAACCCGCCGTGTTGTACCGATAAGAGAAGGAAAAAGAGCATGAGGATGGTTCGTACAGCCGCTTCTACTTTGCGTGTTCCAATCGAATGAAACTCATCTAAATCTGGGTGGTGTTGGATCTGAGTATGTATCTTCTCTTTGGCCTAAGCCCGCCAAGAGGGTCGACTTCAGGTCGATCTCTTGGTACCAAGCATCCAAAAAAAACCCAAGGTCAGCGACCCTTGGGGGAATCAACGAAAATCGAATACCGAGAGGCTATTTCTCTAAAAGGCGGTGCTATTGTTACCATTTCGGTTTAACCAAGTAAAACCGAGACTCAAAAGATGGACCGCAGTGTCAAACCGTGCTGCGCGTATCCAATTAATCTTGCGGGAAAGGACTTGCCCTCCTTTCCCGTCTTGTATCAGTTAATAGTATTTTTGTGCCAATTACATGCCTGCTTTAAGTCAATTTTCAGCAGACCGATATACACTCCCCGTACAAGCAAGCTACAGGGAGAAAAGTTCATGAAAACCACGCCACGTTGAATCACCAGTACATGTATTCTTTTGATGGTGTCGGTGCGGCAGTTTGGGATATTCATGTAACCAATACTTTGATTTCTTGGGATGTTAAAATAGCGGTTGCTACTGGTAAAATCGTCTACAAAAGTCCGCTCTTTGCTTCAAATAGCAAAACATCGGTTTTAACAAGTAGGAGTTACGTAATATTTGCACAGTTTCTGTAGCGGAAAGAGTGGCCAACTCAAAATCCCAGCCGCAGGTGGGCATGTTTTGCATAACCGTTTATATTAGTACATCGGATAACGCCGCTCTAGAAGCCATGCCCGGCCTATAGACACCATGTGCCGACTTATTCAAATACGGTCCCGTACCTAAGCGCATTCCTGATTCATACCTTGCGCTGTTACTATATGAGTCGATGTACAACTTGGAGAAGGCGAATATGCGAGTACAAAACCCTATAAATAGGGTGGATACGATTTCGTACGATTACAAGCGTGCATGATGATCATAAATCTGCGAACTCACAATAATTTTATCGGCTTGTGTCTCTTCAATACATTTCTGCAATCCTTGCAAAATTGTGCAAGGGCAGATCGCCAACTATTTTGCATCATCATATTAACCCGCACAGCACGAAAGCTTTGAAACGTCCTTATCAAACGTTAACGTTGCCAATTTCAGTCCTTCCGCCATGGTCAGGTACGGAGCAAATGTCGAACGAAGGTCTTCGATGGTCAGGCCAAATTTCACCGCCAGCACAGCAGAGTAAATGACATCCCCTGCATTCTCCGCCACGATATGTGCGCCAAGAATCTTCCGGGTTTGCGCATCTGCCACAAGCTTAAATACCCCAGTTGTCTCCCGGTTGACCAAAGCACGTGGTACAGCGTCAAGCGGAAGCACGGAAGTCAGAACCTCGTGTCCGCTGGATTTCGCCTGCTCCTCCGTAAGTCCAACCGTCGCAATTGCAGGGCTCGTGAATATAACACCAGGAACCACCGCCAAATCAATTTTTTTATCACTTCCAATAACAGCGTTCTCAGCCGCAATGGCACCCTCGTAAGCTGCCACATACACGAACTGCGGCCCCATTGTCACATCCCCTGCGGCATAGATCCGGTGATTGCTGGTACGCAGATATTCATTCACCAGAACCTCACCGCGGTCACCAACCTTCACCTTCGCCGCCTCCAGATTCAAGCTCTCCGTATTGGGGTTGCGACCCATCGCAACGAGTAGCGCTTCCGCTTCGATGACCTGTTCCTTCCCGCTCACTGTAATATAAACCCGTTTAATGTTCCCATCCTGTTCGATTCGATTGAACGTAGAACTAGTGATAATTCGGATACCTTGATCGGTCAACGCCTTTGTGACTGCCTCCGAAATTTCGGGTTCGTAGGATGTCAAGACACGAGCACTCCGTTGCATCAAGGTCACTTCGGAACCAAGGTTGTGGAACATTTGCCCCATTTCCAGGGCGATATAGCCAGACCCAAGAACAGCCAATCGCTTTGGAAGTTCCTTGAGATCAAGTGCCGTGGTGCTGACCAGATAATCAACATCTTTCAATCCTGAGATGTTCGGGACGGCAGGCGATGTACCCGTTGAAATCAAGAAATTGCGGGCTATAATCTGGCGACCATTCACCTCTACCGTTGCTTCATCCACAAATCGAGCCTCTCCTCGAATAAGCTCCAAGCCATATTCGTCAAGTAAGTCGACATACTTATGCTGGCGAAGGCCTCCGACCAGTTCATTTTTCCGGTCGATGAGTTGCGCCATATTCACCGGGCTACCACTTGTATTCAGCCCTTGAAATGGATTGCTAGTCGCAAGGTGGTTAATTTCGCCCGCTCGTAGCATGGTTTTTGAGGGTACGCAACCAATATTGACGCAGGTGCCGCCAATGGTGCCGCGTTCGACCATACCTACCTTCGCACCATGGGATACAGCCTGAATTGCCGCTGAGAATGCGGATCCACCAGACCCAATAATGAGCAAATCAAAATCGTAGTTGCCGCCTTTCTTTATGGCGCCATCCTGCGGACGTTCACTGAGGATGGTGACGTCCCCTGGCTGATAACCTGTGTCGGCAATTGCCTGTCTCGCATCATCCAAACGATTGAGATCAGCCAGCTCAAAGGTAGCCTCATTCCGACGAAAACTTGCTGATATATTTTCTGCCCCTACACTTTGCAGAGCATGGGTTACATGCCTTTCACAGCCATCACACGTCATTCCGTTGACAACAAGTTGTATTTGCTTCTTGGTCGATTCAGTCATACAAAACCCCTCTTTCCGGAATTAGAACTTGCCGGTGGTATCCACAAGATGGCCTACAGGTTCGGTGACAGGTCACTTATCCGTTGATGCGCCAAAATATTTTATCGCGTCAGTTTCAGTCTGTGGTTTGAAATCCAACT
The DNA here is from genome assembly GCA_027343965.1 of Caryophanales bacterium. GTDB lineage: Bacteria > Bacillota > Bacilli > Alicyclobacillales > SLC66 > JAKACU01. Next base: position 12,819 of record DAHWJX010000096.1, read on the forward strand.
GCTCAACTTACAAGAGCAGAATGCATGTGCATCCTGCTCATAGGCAATCCATAAATAGTTGTACATAAGCGAATTTTGTTGCAACTCTGTGACACAAGATGGGAGTCCACCCATTATTGCCACACACTTTACAGCGGCAATTCCCGTCTACGAAAACCTACAATCGCAACGCCTAATAATACGACAGTGACTGCAACCAGCGAAACCGAATCAATAACGAAGTGTCCATGTCCATGAATGAGATTCTGCGGATCAAACACGGTGAAGAGAGACAAATGATTCATCCAGTTAAGCTTTGTGCTGAGGTCTCCGACCATGTGCAATCCATAGAAGAGAATGGTCAATAGAGCCGACAAACCCAGTGCAGTTCGTTCGTCGCGAACAAGGCAGGAAAATAGAAAACAATAAGCTGAAACCACACAAAAAAGCAGCACTCCAACGATATTCATTTGCACGAAATACGTCGCGTTCATGTCAGGATGATTCACAAACCAATGTACGCCCAGCAAAGCTCCCACAGTGCTGACAAATCCAATGACAAAGACTCCGCTAATCAGTACAGCCGCCTGCGTGGTCGCGACTTTTACACGGGACAAGGGCGTAGCCAATAGATATGCCATCGATCCATTGTCTACCAGATGGGCAATCAGTTTTGTCGCAACAAATATGGCGTAGATGCCCATAATGATAAGATACAGCAGACTATAGAACTCACCACCGAGAAAGTCACCGATGTGTGTGACGCCGACGGTATAGCCGAGCACTTTCATCAATCCCTTGGGCATCTGTCGCAATAAGGTATTGAGTGCTTGTGAACCTGCGAATGACGGATAGACCCAAATGAATATCCACAGATAGAATAACAGGCCGAATGCATAGCTCGAGATTGTCTTCACATTCGCTCTCAACTCATTCCAATACAAAACACCGTTCATCTCAGTGTTCCTCCCCTGTCCCATAGAAGTGCATGAAGATCTCTTCTAAATTGAGCTGGTGAATGTCCAGGGCACGAATATTGCAATGAGCCAGCACCTTAATGAATTCGTTATAGTTCCCTTTCACTTCAATATCGACTTCGTTATTCCGCCGCCCCACAATATGCCACCCGGCGTTTGCAATTTTAGCCTCATCATTTTCATCGCCGATTCCGACCGTGAATACCTTGCGCTGTACTTGACGCAAGCTCTTGACGTCCTGCACGGCGATCAGTTTTCCGTCCCTTATGATGCCTACTCTATCACACACGCGTTCCACCTCGGGAAACATGTGCGACGACATGAGAATGGTGGCGCCTTGGCTCTTTTCCTCCTCAATTAGTTCCAAAAAACGCTGTTGCATCAACGGATCGAGTCCAGAGGTAGGTTCATCCAGGAGGAGCACCTGTGGTTGGTGCATAAATGCCGCGACAATACCGACCTTCTGTTTCATCCCTTTGGACATCTTACGAATGGGCATTTTGGCGTCCAATTCAAATCGGTCTATTAATTCATTGCGTCTCGCTAGGCTGCGTAATTTGCGAATGCCAGCGAGTAAATTGAGAAACTCAAGCCCATTCATGCCGTCTAGAAAGCCGATCTCCCCCGGAAGGTAGCCAAGTTGTTCCTGAACCTTTGCAGCATGTGTCCAACATTCCAAATCGTTGATTTGTGCGATGCCTGAATCCGGTCGCAAAAACCCCATCAAATGTCGAATGGTTGTGGATTTTCCAGCTCCGTTTGGACCCAAATACCCAAAGACTTCGCCCTCTGACACTGTGAAAGAAAGATCGAAGATACCATGTCCATTTGAAAACTCTTTCGTCAATCCTTGAAGAACAATCATGGTTCTTGCACCTCCTTATAGATGCCGAACTTCAGGATATCAAGGTACACATTCAATTCATTAATCATGGGTTGGAACGATTGCTCTAAACGTTCATCCACCACATGAGATAACGATCAAAGTCGCCGATCCTAAACCGCGTCTTGCGGGGGTTCGAGTCCCTCCGGGTGAATTAAAAATCCTTATTTTATGCGGATTCTCAGACCTTTGAGAATTCGCTTTTTTTATCTCTGGTCACAACGTGGTCACGGTGATCACATGACCGACTTATCGTCTTTTTCTGTCTCTGAAAATAACTCATCTGCAAACTTCGCCGCCGCCTTTTCTTGTAGTCCTGGCATGACGTGGCTGTTTGTGTCCAAAGTGATGCCAATGTACGCGTGACCAAGCCGTTCAGACACAACTTTCGGATGAACGCCTTGCAGCAACATTAACGAAGCGTGCGTATGCCTCAGATCATGGAATCGTATTTTTGGTACATCTGACTCCTCTAAATACTTGTACCAGCTACGATCTAAACTTCTCGCGGTTACAAACGTTCCGAATCGTGTAGCAACGACTAAATCGTTATCTTGATACTCTTGACCCAACATGAGTTTTTCTTGTGCCTGTTGGCGTTTGTGACGCTTTAAGGCTTCCACCAATTGAGCAGGAATCGCAATTGCCCGTTTGCCATGCTCAGTTTTCGGCGCTTGGAACTCCGAACCTTTGCCCGTATAACTCAAAGTCTGGCGGACAGAAATCACACTTTACTCGAAGTCAACATTTTGCCACCGCAAGCCTAAAACTTCGCCCTTACGCATCCCTGTCATGATTGCCAGCAGAAACACGATGTAGTACCGACCTTCACGGCAAGCATTCAAGAATTTTGCAGCTTCTTTTTGCGTCCACACCGTAAACTGCACGTTCTTAGCCCGTGGCGGATCGACTAGCTTAGCCACATTCCGATTCAACAAACCCCACTTCATCGCACGATCAAGCGCCTCCTGTAACACGATATGAATGTGTAGGATTGACCTGTTTGATAGCGGCTTGTCCAGTTTTTGCAGTTTGGTATAATACTTCTGCAACTGGATCGGCGTCAAGTCCGTCAACTTCGCTTTTCCAAGATGAGGAACAATGTGCTTTTTCACTAACCACGCATATGAGCGATACGTACTCTTTCTAACTGTCGACTCTTTGCTTGCCAGCCATTGCTCCAAGAAATCAGTCACTGTTACCCGGTCAGATTGATCAAACAGCCCATCTTCGGCATCCGTAATCATTTTCGTCAATGCCGCTTCCGCCTCTTTTCTAGTCGCAAACCCCCTTTTCCTTTTCTGCCGCCGTTTTCCCGTTGCTGGATCAATGCCCAAATCAAAGGTTACACACCAGCTAGAACCATACTTTTTCACGCTACCTCTCACCTCTGTATCACCCCCTTTCCAATCTCTATGATACGCTTCCGCCGTGTGAAAACCACTCTTCTATTGCACGATGAGAAAAACGTAATTGTCTTCCAATCCTCACATGAGGGATCAAATTTTGCCGAGCTAACGAATACACACGATCTTTACTCAAACTCAACATTTCCGCCACTTCTTCGGCCATTAACAACCGTTCCATACGGCTCACCTCCACAAAAAAGCGCTCTCACTCAATGTGAGAACGCCAATTGTATTTCAGTCTTTCTTCTTTTTATCCCGTTTTCGCTCATACAGTGAAACAATGAGAAACACGATTATCGCGATGAATATAGCAATCCCAGAGTTTATTACCAGCGACCATCCCCAATTTTGA
>DAHWJX010000100.1:0-17717 GCA_027343965.1 Caryophanales bacterium
GCGCACACTGTCTCCACGAACTTCGGATGCTATCTTATCCGGAATAAAGACAGCCGTGCTTTTGTTTGCAATCGGTAGTGTCACCAAAAAAGAGGATCCGTTGTACTCACCCTGCAGAAGTTCCCCAAAGGTACCATGAGCAACACCTATCCCACAGAGGCTCCCCGTTTTATATTGCATTACAGACTGCTCGAAAAACACGTTCATTATCTTTAGGCGATAAAAGCGCTATCCGAACATAGGCATCTGTTAGCTCTTCAAAATTTCCACAAGAACGCACAAAAATCCTTTGTTCCATTAACTTAGCTTGAACATGACGAGATACGTTTGGCGAAGCAAAACGGAGCAGAAAAAAATTCACCGCAGTGGGAAATATACGCCATCGTTCATCCGTTGCCCAAGCATCTTGCATATAACGATGAGCATTTTCCAGCCACGTTGCCGTTTCCATCATAAAATGCTGATCTTGATAGCTGATGAAAGCTGCAATTTGTGCAAGCTGATTCACACTCCAGGGGTCTCTGTACGCTCTTAATGCTGCGATTTTTTCACGCGTGGTCACAAGAAAACCGAATCGCAATCCAGGGATACTAAAGATTTTCGTCGCCGATCGAATCACAAACAAATTGGGCGTCGTCGCCGCATGTTGCATGAGCGTCCTCGGGTCGTCTTGTGGCAAAAAATCTGCAAATGATTCATCGATGGCGATGGAAACCCCCCTTTTAGCCCACGAGATAACTGCCGTAATCCACGATGGCAAGGACCATGAAGTTCCAGAAGGGTTATGCGGGTGATTGATGAAAAGTAGATCCCCGCTATGTAACATGGAATCGAGTTGCACGATCGGTAGGGCAAAGGTGTCTCCGTCAAAAAGCGAGCATGAAACGACCGGGCAGAACAATCTGTTTGCAGTTGCAGCGTACTCAGAAAATGCTGGCTCTAGCACAATGACGCGACCAGGCCTGAGCCCTTTAATCAAAACTTCAATAATTTCTGTAGCGCCATTGCCGCACAAAATAGCATCCTTTTCGATAGCAAATCGATTGGCTATCGCCCGTCGAACGTCTTCATGATCGCTATCCGGATAGTACCGTATCGCATCGAACGCTTTTACGATTGCCTCTTGCACACCTTGAGGTGGGCCCAATGGATTGATGTTTGCACTACAATCCAAGATTTCTCCGACTGCAAGCTTTGTCGCCGTCGCGTATTGATAAATTTTGCCTCCGTGTTCCATGGCGCACCTCACACCTTGTTAGAAAGTAGCCGTCAAAAATAGTAAACCACCTAACTCAATCAACTCATGTAACGCTCCATACGTGTCACCAGTCATGCCACCAAATCGTTTTCGCATCCAACCCACGAATAAAAAGGTAGCAATACCTGCAAAACCGACAACAGCAATACCAAGAATCCAGCCAAACGTAGCCACACTCACGACAAGGGCAAATGCTCCGGCAATAAAACTCGTAGTACGGGGAATTTTTTGCGCATACATTCCTGCCAAGCCCTCGTTCCCACGTGCACTTGGGGCAATCGTCATAGACCATACCATCGCCGCTCGGGAGATCGTAAGAACGGCGATCAAGGCTTCTGAGTGATTTAGCGGCAGGGAAGCTATTGCCACCACCTTGCCAATCAATAAAAGACACCCTGCTATAGCTCCCATCGCACCGACGCGACTATCGCGCATGATTTCTAGCGCCCGCTCCCTCTTTGCGCGACTGCCTACCGCATCTGCTGTATCCATAAGACCGTCGATATGCAGTGCTCCCGTAAGTAGGGTATAGAGAACGACGACAAGTAGAGCTGTCGGCCAAGGCGCAAGTCCCGCATGCAAAACCCGAAATGACAGCATAAGAGTTCCTCCTAGAATCGCTCCTAGTACGGGAAACCAGATCACACTATCCACCACTTCTTGTTCAGTAACATCATGAATTTGAACCGCGGGTAAAGTCGTTGCAAACTGCATGGCAAGCATAAATTCTCGATACCATCGTCGAAGGGGATTCTTCATTAAGACCATGCCCTCCCAAAAACGATGACATTTCCACCCAAAATAAATAAGATGGCAATCAAGAAAGCCGTCACAAAGTTTACCAAGCGTATAACGTTAACAATATCTTGTTCATCAAGCTGACGATCAGGATCGCCCAATAAACCGCGAGCATGTAGGATGCCGCCATAATAATTTACACCACCAAGTTGAATACCTAGTGCGCCCGCTACCATACTTTCCGGTATACCACCATTTGGACTCGGGTGGTTATGTCGATCGCGAACCATAACTTTCCATGCCCCACGTACGTCCAATCGACACAATCCGATCGCAAACAGCAAGAAGATAATCGTAAGTCTTGCCGGAATATAATTTGCCACATCATCCAACCTCGCAGCAGCCCATCCAAAATCCTGATACCTGTTATTCTTATAGCCAATCATCGAATCAAGCGTATTTATGGTCCGATAAGAGATCGCCAAAGGAGCCCCACCAAGACACGCAAAAAATAAAGGTGAAACGATCGCATCCACGATATTTTCCGCGAGTGTCTCAACCACCGCGCGAATGATTCCCTGTTCAGATAAGCTACTTGTATCTCGACCCACGTACATGGCTATGCGTTGCCTAGCCGATGTAACTCCATCTTCAAGCAGCGCACGATGCACATCCTGACCTGCCTCTCGCAACCCGCGCGACGCGACTGTAGTCCATGTGATTGTGATGGCGGCAAAAAAGCTTAACCAAGGAGAAAGCCAAGCCAAGAGCCGCAAAATCACCCAACAAAATGTCCCTGTACTGCCGACTACGATAAGCACAGTCAGCAATCCCAGTAACCGTTTAACACCTCGTGATGAAAACGTGCTACGGTTGAACAAACGATCACAGTAGTTTATCATTCGCCCGATAACGATCACAGGATGAGGCAACCAAGATGGATCACCTAACCACTGATCTACGGTAAGCGCCATACCTGCCAGTAACCAATGGCTCATACCCTGGCCTCAAATTTTTTCACATCCACGGGTATCCCCGCAACAACCCAAAAAACCTCATCAGCCACCTTAGCTACCGCTTGATTGAGCCAACCCAACCAATCTCGATATTGTCGAGCCAACGCATTATCGGGTACGATCCCCTGACCAACCTCATTGCTGACACAGATCACCTGACCTACGTAATGGGATAATGAATCGACTAAGTCATTTTGTCGTTGCAAAAATTGATTCTCATCACAATCTTCCATCCAAATCCAATTGTTGAGCAACAACGATAGACAGTCGACCACGACAACTGGCCAGTCCGCTTGTTCTTGCAGTAAATGGCCCACATGTAACGGTTCCTCTACCGTATACCATCCCTCACCTCTTCGGCTTTGATGTTCCTGCACGCGATGCGCCATCTCATCGTCGCTGATCTGTGCCGTTGCGACGTACAACATGCGCCTTGTAAGCACGGACACCCGATCTTGTGCCAAATGTTCAGCAAAACGACTCTTACCGCTACGCGCACCACCCAGTACTAGCGCTAGACTCAAGATAGCATCCTCCCATCATTTCCACGCTTGATTGCCCGACTCCGTCACAATTCCCTCTTCTACTCTACATGTAGACTGTAAGTGCTCCTATTTCCAGCATCGGCGCGTTGATGAGCGATGCCAGCCTTTCTACCGCACTTGCATGACAGGATAGTAAAGCACAAGTGCTCGGACCACCGGAGTATTCAAGCCATGGCTCTGCCATAAACAAGGTAAATGGTAGTCCTGAAGATGCTGCTAACTGCTCGACCTCATAGCGAACGCCATGTGATCCAACAGGCACAATGTCAAATACTTCTGCGTGCTGTCGTAACTTGATCAGATCGTTGATATCGAGTATCTCTTTGTCACCCACAACGATAGCATCTCGAGGTGCACTTTTGGGTAATCCTGCCAAGACTAAGGACTGTCCCTCCCGTGAAATCCCCAGTTTCAAGTCATCACTCTTTACATAGCCAAGTACAGTTACACCAAGTCCTGTCTGAACCGTTATCACATTATCCTCCGTGCTGCCATTAAAACGAACCTGTTCGAGCAGTCCCACATCACATAACAAGTCTTGCATGCCTCGTAGAATCCTTTCGCTCATCTCACCAGATTCAATGCTTAGTGTATCAATGACAAGAAACGGGATAGCCCCACTCGCCAAAACTTCCATCAAGGGCACCCGCAGAGCAAAATGCCCAAGCGTCTTCGGATCCGTTTTATAAGCATCATGACTTTTTTCTCCAATGCCCCCTAGGGAATCACAGGCAACGACCACAGAATTATCCGGTGGCACCTTGATGCATGTAAGATCCCGACATTGTTTGACTTCTAAAGGAAAGGAAAAATTATTCATAAGCCACCCCTTTCTGAGATGAAGTATAGAAAATGACAAAAGCCGAAACCCTCGTGTTAAAGGTTTCGGCTAATCGCGTGATATTGGCACAAAGTATAGGCGATCATCACCGTTAAACCCCTCCGCGAAGGTTTCACGCACCCCTTTCAGGCAGGTCTCCTGGCTTACAGCGCGACTTTCATCACCTTCTCACGCATTTGGCGGTGGTGACGGTCGACTCTAGGCTGTGTACAGTGGCGGGACCGCACCGGATTTTAACCGGTTTCCCTATTCTCTCCGCAAAACGGAGCACCTGAAAGTTGTTATAGCTATGCAAATCGAGTGACGCGAACAATGCGCTGCATGATCGTTGCTTGTTCACGCGGGTCTGTAGCATGCATAATCGCGGATACGACGGCAACTCCGCATGCGCCTGCTTTCACCATAGCAGATGTATTGTCTTTTGTCATGCCACCAATCGTAACTATAGGAATGGAAACGGCTTTTCCTATTTTATGCAACTCTTCGAGACTGCACAAGTCGGCATCGGGTTTAGTAGCCGTCTCAACCATCGACCCTATCCCCAGATAGTCGGCACCATCTTGCTGCGCTTCGACAGCATCCTTAACACAACCTGCTGAGACTCCAATGATTCGTTGCGGACCCAAAAGCGCCCGAGCATCACGGCAACTTATATCCGATTGCCCGACGTGTACACCGTCAGCATCGGTAAGCAAAGCGATGTCCACGCGATCATTGACAAGATAGTACGCGTTAAATTCCTGTGTAAGGCAACGAATCTCTCGGCCAAGCTTTACAAGCGCTCGTCCATCCTCATGCTTTCTGCGTAATTGAATCGAAGTTACTCCACCTTCAAGTGCCTGTCGCAATACATACAAAAGTTCATCATGATCAGGGCGATCATCAGTAACGACATAAAGAGTCAGAGCTTCGCGCAACTTTTCCCTATCGAAGTTCATTACAACTTCACATCCAGCATTGAAATAGTCGCTTGAAACGTACCAGGTCCCTGCGCCACAGAGGCAGCTTGCGCATAGGCCATGACGGGCGAGAACTGCGAACTTGATTCAGCCATTGAGCGATCATCTTATTTGTTCCTCCCAAGGAATCCATTTGTTGTCTACGTAGAAATACGAATCACGTTCTCCTAAGACGAGTTCAAAATGAACGTCTGCACTATGATCAGTTGGGCCGTGACCCGCCCCAACATCAAAACTCTGCGCGCCGATAAGTGCCTCATAGACAAATGCTTTCGCTGTCGCAATAGCTTGTAGCGGCTCTGCCCCTCGGGCAAGCATGGCAGTAATCGCAGCGGAAAAGGTACATCCGGTGCCATGACTCTTTTTGCTATCTACGCGCTCAGTCGCCAACATGACAAAGCCAGCGTCTTTACGAAAAACGACATCTATCGCCCATCCTTCCCTCACTTTTGTCATGTGTCCACCCTTAATGACCACGATCTGAGGTCCCATGGCTGCGATGTCAACCGCCGCACGACGGCAATCATCAAGCGTATCCAGTGCATAACCACAAAGCGTCTCAGCTTCTGGAATATTTGGCGTCACAATGGTAGCCAAAGGCAACAGATCGTTGACCATAGCATCGACAGCATGTATTTTAAGTAAAGGTGCCCCACCTTTGGCAACCATGACGGGGTCAACGACCAGAAAAGAAGGTCGTACCTGCGATAGAAATTCCGCCACTTCACGGATGATAGTCTCTGATGCTAACATGCCTGTTTTTATCGCATCAGCACCAATATCTTGCAGCACAGATTGTAGTTGTTGTCGCACAAAAGAGGGCTCAAGCTCAACGATGGCTTGTACTCCCAAGGTGTTTTGCGCCGTGACAGCAGTAATCACCGACGACCCATACACTTGAAATTGATGCATCGTTTTTAAATCTGCCTGAATCCCCGCACCGCCGCCTGAGTCTGACCCAGCGATCGTCAACGCTCGTACCACATGCTGATTTTGTTTATACATGGGTGTCATCCACCTGTTCAGTCCAATCCTGTAAGCAATAAGCCATACCGTAACCCTCGGCATACATTTCCAAATAGGGAAGGGGAGAAATTCACATGACGTTGTGTAACCAAACGTCATCTATCTTGCCACTTTCCTACGCTGGTATTATCCAGATCAGGTGCTAAGGGTTCTAGGACAATGTCCTGTGTCTCAGCAAATTGCTCCCCTAGTGGCACATATCTTAATTGGAATTCACTTACTATAGCACGCGTGTTATGTATCGGCAACCGCTTGTTCCTACTTATACCAAACGTACCCTACTGAATTTTTAGCGAACTTGTGCTACAACTTGTAGTATGACATCTTTCTTTCGACAAGTGAGGACACAGAAGTGAAATTGCGGAACTTGTATCTTGCAAGCTTAGGTTTCAGCGTACTGTCTGCCATGAATTTTCACATAGTCTACGCTCAAGGCACTCCATCTACGGATACGTCGGTGGCAAGTGCACATCACCACATCTGGAATCCCTTGCTCGTCGGTGTAAGAACGAGACTCACCTACGAAACTGTCCAAAACGCCAAGGAAACGCTCTATATCTTTAAACCAATTAACCATTTGTACCCATTGTCACCTGTTGTCGTTTATGTTCACGGAGGGTTTTTGATGTATGGCAATGCCGTCATCGGTTTTGACACAAGCCAATATAATCCGCACGATGAAATGATTGCTCGCATCGAAGCAGGCCTTGTATCGCGTGGATTTACCTTTGTGTCGATCAATTATCGTCTGGCGCCTGCCTATAAATGGCCAACACAACTTGAGGATGCAAAAGCCGCTATCCGTTTCTTGCGTGCGCATGCCAGTGAACTTGGGATCAATCCTTTGCGTATCGGCGTCATGGGTGATAGTGCAGGAGGAGGCTTAGCCAACTTCATCGGTCTCACAGGACAGGATAGAAAATTCAACAATGGAACATGGCCTAATGAATCAAGCAGTGTTTCCGCTGTCGTCGATATGTTCGGACCGTCCAATCGACGGCCGTTTGCCTTACACTGGCTAAAAACACATGGCACCTCGCCCAATCCAGTTTTTGGCTACTACACGCCAACCACGATTGCTAACGAAAGTGCCGTTGATTATGTCAAACCTGGTGATCCACCCTTTTTAATTCTGCAAGGTCTTGAAGACACGGTAGAACCTCCCTATCAGTCTTTTGATCTGTACAGTCGATTGCGATCTACAGGCAATAGCGCGCAACTTATCCTGATTCATCATTCCCAACATGAATTCCATGCTGTGGGCGTTCCTATTTCTCCGACCATTACGACATTGAGTGATGACGTAGTTACTTTCTTCTTTCGCCAACTTGGTTAATCTGGAAATATCATGCGATAACCGACGCCAGGTTCAGTTATGATATACTTCGGACGAGCCGGATCGTCTTCAATTTTTTTTCGGAGATGTCCGATGTAAATGCGTAAATATTGACTCTCAGTTTGCCATTGCTGACCACCCCAAACATGTTGCAATAGATACTTATGTGTCAGCACTCTCCCGCTATTTTGAGCAAGTATTTTAAGCAACTCATACTCAGTTGGTGTTACCTTAATGCGCTCGGATCCACGCATCACCGTATGTTGTGAGAGATCAATTTGAATCTGACCGCAACGCAAGATGGCATCTTCGCTCGATCCCATGGGCAATCTCCGCAGCAAAGCCCGAATACGCGCCATTAACTCACCCATACTAAACGGTTTCGTGACATAATCATCTGCACCAGCATCAAGCGCTTTGATTTTTTCTCCCTCTTGATCCCGTGCCGTCAAAATGATAATCGGAACCTGTGACCAACTTCTTATCCTTGATAAGACGTCAACACCATCAAGATCAGGCAACCCCAAGTCAAGTATGACCAGATCTGGTCGAAACGTGCTCACTTTGACAATTCCGTCTTGCCCTGTGGATGCTTCAGATACCATAAAACCATGAGCACGAAGTGTCACTCGAATCAATTTCTGAATGGGCGGTTCATCGTCAATAATGACGATACTGGCTCCGTCTGTTGACACAGCAAAGCATCCCCCTCGAAGCCAACATCTTGTTGAAATGTAGTAGCTATCCACAATACAATGGTCGTCCCATGCAGGGCACGCTCATTGTCACAAGCTTTAATCCACCCATTATGCGCTTCAACGATATTTTTGCAAATCGTGAGACCAAGACCCGTCCCTGGATGATGATTTGCATTTTGAGTGCGATAGAACTTTTCAAAGACATGCGACTGCTCCTCTTTCGGTATGCCAAAGCCCTGATCAGAGATAGCGAGCTGCAATCCCTGACCACGCAGCATAACAATAATTTCAATGGATTCACCCTCATGCGAGTACTTAGCAGCATTACTCACAATATTAACAATTACTTGCTCAAGCAACACGTCATCGACAAAAACGAATGGCATATTCTCAGGTATGTTCACCAGGACCGAACGGGTTGCTAAGGTATCTTTCAATTGTTCGAGTGCTGCGCCGATGACCTCATCGATATAGCACCATCTTCTTTGCAATTGAACCATCCCGGTCTCCCATCGAACCATGTTAAGCAAATTCGTGATAAGTCGGTTCATGCGCATGCCACCTTCGCGAATCATCAATAGAAGTTCTTTCTTATCCTCATCAGCAAGCACATGATCACCGTCAATGACGGCTGTTATCGAACCTATAACCGTTGCAAGAGGCGTTTTTAACTCGTGAGAAATTGAATCAAGCAAAATATTTCGCAATCTCTCTGATTCCTTTGCAAGATGAACTGATTTGGCTTGTTCGGCAAGTTGAACACGAGCCACAGCCAATGCACACACACCGGAAATGGTATCGAGACGTTGAAGTTGTTCCTCCGATAATTCATCGTTATTGAAAAGATCATAGGCCAAGACTCCGCAAACGACCTGCTCAGTGCATAGAGGAAAGTAACCCCTGCTGGATTGCCCAAGTCGAGATGATCCACGACCAGCTTTCTTTTGATGATCATAGACCCAGATAACAATCTGCTCTTCACCTTCAAACGATGACCATAAATCATCATCGCCAAGAACAACACGCTGTAGGACATGATCGCCATTTGGCACATAAAGAGCGAGATTGCCATAAATGACGGCTGGTTTGATAGAATGCATCACGGCGACCACGTCAGCAAGACTACTAGCCGCTGCCATCTTTCTGCTAAGGAGATAGAGTGCATTCGTATACTCTTCATTTTGACGCATCTTATAAATTTGCAATTTGAGTTTACTTGTCAACGTCGTAGTAATAATAGCGACAAACAAAAAAACCGCGAAAGAGACCAAATAGCGCAAATCGGATACCGTAAAGCTAAGCATCGGCGGAACAAAGAAAAAATCAAACGCTACTACACCAAGTGTTGCGGCAAAAAATGCCGGACCGCGCCCCCACCTCGTCGCTGTCAACAAAACAGGAATTAAATAAAGGACAGCGGCATTTACTCGTTCAATCGATAACCCAATCACATGTATTATGAAGGTTAATGCAGCTACAAGAACTACCACGTAGAGATACGGCAAGAGTCGAAGATGGTCTGTTCTCGTGATCATCAACTCCTATCATCACGGGCATTCGAGACGACATTAAGATCAACAAATTCAGCATGTTGCAAAACATAATCGACTGGGCTTATCTTCCACCGTGCTAAGAAAGGGCGCGGCAAGGGTGATTGACCGATAACGATTTGGGAAACCGGAAGTTCTGTCGCCATCTGGACGATCGTCTCACCCACGTTTCGATCGGTGCTATGTTTCATCACAAACTTGGCGGCAAATTGTTTACTTAGGTTCTGAATACGTTCCAAATCTCGATGTTCTTCATCTGTCAGATGATTGTCTAAGGAAACCACTAAAACGTACAATTGCGCTTGATGCCGATCAGCAATTCGCCACCCACGGCGTATTAATTTCTCTGAGTGGGGTCGGTAATTTACACAAACGAGAATACTCTCCTGCTCCACCAGTTGCGACGTTGCTGTTGCCCCGTTTTCCGTCTGCCGTTGTATTCCCAATCGTTGGTCAACATCATCAGCCACCTCAAGTAACGCAATCTCCCGAAGAGCTGATAAATTAGCAAAACGAAAAAAATGATCCAGTGCTCGCTGAATCTTATCTTCAACGTAAATTTTCCCTTGCATGAGCCTCTGTTGCAAGGTTTCCGGGCTCACATCCACGAGTTTTACTTCATGGGCTAGATCCATAAACCCATCTGGTACACGTTCTCGAACTTTTACCCCCGTAATGTGCTCTACTTTATCTCGCAAACTCTCTAAGTGCTGAATATTTACCGCAGTGACAACATTAATGCCATGTTGGAGCAAATACTCAATGTCCTGATAACGTTTTTCTCTTGCTGAACCCGGAACATTAGTATGGGCTAATTCATCAATCAATACAACATCAGGTTGACGAAGTAAGATAGCTTCAACGTCCAGTTCGTCGTAAGTCCTTCCCTCAAAGCAGATCTGACGCTTGGGCAATACCTCTAGAGAACCAATTTGCTCCTCGGTGTCCGCGCGTCCGTGTGTTTCGATGAGCCCAATCACGACGTTTTTTCCCCTTGCTTTCCAGTCGTTTGCATCTTGTAACATTTTATACGTTTTACCAACGCCCGGAGCCGCACCAACATAGATCGTTAAACGACCTGCACTGACCAACGTTCGCGATTGTCTTTCAGGTATTCTAGAAGTGTTTCGATCACGCAACCTCCAATCCTTCCATCCAACAATACGCAGATCGAAATACTTCATGTGGCCCAATAAATAATGAACGGGATTGTTTTTCCAAATCAACCAGGATCGATTTTTGTTGGGCTGCCCCACGACTACCTGTGTTGCATTGTACTTCGTGGCAATTTCAAGAATGATTTCTCCGATATGGCGATCATTTCGTACGACAACACAATGCTTAGCATCATAGGCATAAACCATCTGCGCAATCTCTTCAAATTTGACTGACGCTTTTGCTGACAAATCAGTTAGCGGAGCTTCCATGATCGTTAGTACAATCAACTCAGCCTTCATCCGATCGGCAACCCGTTTTCCTGTCTGAAGTAGCCTCTCAAGTCTTCCTAGAAAGCCTGCACAAACCAGGATTGTCTCACGAGCCCCCACAGGGCCCGGTATGTTCGTGCGCTCAAAAGACATCTGCAGTCGCTCATCAACATTTTCTGCGACCTCACGAAGGGCGAGTTCCCTAAGCTCTGATAAGTTTGTCTTGCGAAAAAAATGTGTCAGTGCCTGTTCCACTTTCTCCTTCGGATAAATGCTTCCATCACGTAGGCGCTGACGCAACGTTTCTGGCGTGACATCGATAACTTGGATTTCGTGCGCACATTGTAAAAACGACTTGGGTATAATCTCTCGCACGCGAAAGCCAATAATGTGTTGTGCCTCTTCCACTACTGTTTCAATGTGTTGAACGTTGACTGCACAGAGAACGTCAATTCCCTGACTAAGCAGGTATTGAACGTCCATATACCGCTTGGCAAATCGCGATCCCGGAACGTTGCTGTGAGCAAGTTCATCCACAACAACAACCTGAGGTTGACGATGTAAAATGGTGTCAACGTCCATTTCTTCAAATTCCCGATGACGATAGGTGATCCTTTTTGGCGGTATAATTTCTAAGTCGCCAATTTGCGCGATAGTTTCCGGACGACTATGTGTGTCAAGAAAACCGATCACCACATCAATGCCACGACTGCTTAAAGCATTTGCTTCACGAAGCATGGTGTACGTCTTACCTACGCCAGGAGCCGCACCGATATAAATGCGCAACTTACCCGCGATACGTTGCGTCGAAGCAACGCCTAGCGTAAGCTCAGGTGATTGATCGTTTTCACCATTCATTTTTGCATCAATTCTTTAATGGCAACATTTAACTTCATCACATTGACCATAGGCTCTCCCCATATCCCTAAAAAGCGGCCCGTTTTATACTGATGAACAAGAGAGACGAGTATACTCTGCGATAGCCCTGTTGTTTGAGCTATGCGTGGAATTTGCAGCATGGCATCCGCAATAGAAATATCAGGATCCAATCCAGATGCACTCGATTCGACCATATCTGTCGGGATAGAGGATACCTTTGTTCCAGGCAAAATGTTTAAGGTACGCTCATTATTTCTAATTTCTTGAATCAAAGCAGGATTTGTTGGTCCCAAATTAGAACCTCCTGAGCCATTGCCCGCATAATTAACGGCTGAGGGTCGTGGATGAAACAGACCTGGTGTGGTTACTTGCTGAGCTATCAATTCTGAGCCGACAACATGGCCTTGAAGTTTTATCATACTCCCAGTTGCTTGAAACGGAAATGCAAGATTTCCGATCAAAAGGATAAAAAGCGGATAAACAAGGCCAAGTAAACCGGCCATAACAAGTGTCACGCGAATAGAACGCCAAAGATTCGTCAAGTAAACCACCCCCTATAAATGAGCGACGCCAAGCCAGGTAATAATCATGTCAATTACTTTAATACCAATAAACGGAGTGATCACACCGCCAAAGCCATAGATGAAAATATTTCTCATTAATAGGCTTGTAGCGTTCATAGGACGATATTTGACACCTCTCATCGCGAGAGGAATTAAAAACGGAATAATTAGCGCGTTAAAAATCAAAGCTGATAGAATGGCACTTTTAGAATTTGTCAAAAACATGATGTTAAGCGCACGCAATTCGGGCACGACTTGAGCAAACATCGCTGGAATAATGGCAAAGTATTTGGCTACATCGTTAGCAATTGAAAATGTCGTAATCGCACCCCGAGTAATGAGAAGTTGTTTGCCGATGGAAACCACTCCAATCAATTTTGTCGGATCAGAATCAAGATCAACCATATTTCCGGCTTCCTTAGCTGCCGTCGTGCCGGTGTTCATCGCCAAGCCAACGTCAGCTTGCGCGAGCGCCGGTGCATCGTTGGTTCCATCGCCTGACATAGCGACCAATTTACCTGATGCCTGCTCTTCTTTGATCAAACGCATCTTATCTTCAGGCTTCGCTTCAGCGATGAAATTGTCAACGCCCGCTTCAAGCGCAATGGTCGCAGCTGTCAAGGGATTATCACCTGTACACATCACCGTCTTGATACCCATCTTGCGCAATTCATCAAATCGCTCACGCATACCTGGCTTAACGATGTCTTTCAAATAAATAAGGCCAAACAATTCGCTGTTTTTGACTACCGCCAAAGGCGTGCCGCCTTCTCGCGCAATGCGATCCGTTTTCTCATCAAGGTCTGGATAAATCTGCCCACCATGGTTATTGACATATTTTTTGATGGCGTCAACGGCACCTTTTCGATAAGCCATACCGTCAGCAAGATCCATACCACTCATTCGTGTATCTGCGCTAAATTCGATGTTTTCAGCATCATGGTACGATTCTCGTGCCTTGGTGACGCCAAATTCTTTGCCAAGTGTGACAATAGAACGTCCTTCAGGTGTCTCGTCAAATAAAGAAGCCATCACAGCCACTTCTACTAACTCTTCTTGTTGATGAATTCCAACAGGCACGAACTCACTCGCCAGACGATTACCGATAGTAATCGTCCCTGTCTTGTCCAGAATGAGCGTGTTTACGTCTCCAGCCGCCTCTACTGCCTTGCCGGATTTGGCAATAACATTAAAGCGGATGACGCGATCCATGCCTGCAATTCCGATCGCTGACAAGAGGGCGCCAATCGTTGTAGGTATTAGACAAACCAAGAGTGCAATTAAGGTCGCAACATCAATACTTCCATGAACATAATGAGCCAAAGGCTCAAGCGTAACGACAACGATGAGAAAAATCATCGTAAGACCTGCCAACAATACGGACAGAGCCAATTCGTTGGGTGTTTTTTGCCTGCTTGCTCCTTCAACAAGACCGATCATTTTATCGAGAAATGACTCACCAGGATCTACTGTGGCTTTGATAATCAGTTCATCGGATAGTAGTTTCGTGCCTCCTGTCACCGAGCTGAAATCACCTCCGGCCCCTCGTATGACCGGTGCGGATTCCCCTGTAATCGCAGATTCGTCCACGCTGCCAAGGCCTTGTAAAACCTCACCGTCAACAGGAATCATTTGTAATGCTTCCACGCGAACAATGTCGCCTTTTTTCAACATACTTGCTGCAACAATCTCATACGTACCATCCGCTTTGACGCGTTGCGCGGTCAAATCAGTTTTGGTCTTACGCAACGCTTCAGCTTGTGCTTTTCCACGGCCTTCTGCAATCGCTTCGGCAAAATTACCGAACAATACCGTAATCAACAATATAATCGTAACAATCAAATTAAAGATCCACTCATGAGGTCCATAATTCCCACCAAATTCATCTGGAAAAAAAGTGAGCACCAGGGTAATCACAAAACCAATCTCTACAACAAACATTACAGGATTTTTTACCATAATGCGCGGATCCATTTTACTGAATGATGCCAAAAGGGCACCACGAACGATATCACCAGATACGGATTGCTTAGCAGATGCAGCCATCAGATTTCTCTCCTATCCTATCCACATGTGAAAGTATTCGGCAATCGGTCCCACTGAGAGTGCTGGAAAGAACGTAAGCGCGCCAACGATGATGACGACGGCAAGAAATACGCCCCCAAAAGACCATGTATCTGTCCGAAGCGTTCCGACACTTTCAGGAATGATGGATTTTTCAGCCAGTGACCCTGCCATAGCAAACATGGCAATAATAGAAACATAACGACCGACAAGCATAACGACGCCTAACATAAGGTTATAAAAGATCGTGTTCCCATTCAGCCCTGCAAAAGCAGATCCGTTATTGGCTGCAACTGAGGTGAATGCGTACAGCACCTCGGAAAGGCCGTGCAACCCTGGGTTAAGAATCGATGAGGTCCCTGCTTTCGTAACGAGCGCAATCGCCGTTGGGACCAAGATGATGAACGGATGAACCAGCAACGCAAGGGTGGCCAACTTAATCTCTCTGGCTTCAATTTTTTTGCCAAATATCTCTGGAGTCCGTCCGACCATTAAACCCGATAGGAAAACGGCAATGATCAAATACATCAGAATGTTAAGTAAACCGACACCTTTTCCCCCAAAGATCACGTTAAACATCATGAATAGCATCGGTATAAAACCGCCTAGTGGCGTTAAGCTATCATGCATCGTATTGACAGCACCTGTTGTAAAGGCCGTTGTTGCCCCAGTAAACATACTGCTCAAGGCGGGCCCAAAACGCATTTCCTTACCTTCCATGTTGGGACCGTAGATGCCAAGAGCATGACCTATCAGCGGATTGCCACTCGCCTCACTGCTGTAAATCACAAAGGTTCCTACTAAGAGAACCCCTGTTAAAAACACATATAAAATGAGAGCTTGGCGACGATTCTTAATAAACATACCGAATGTCGTGATAAGTGCCATTGGAATCAAACCCATAGCGATAATTTCAAGAACGCTCGTCAGCGCTGAAGGGTCCTCGAATGGATGAGCCGAATTAGCATTAAAAAAACCACCACCGTTTGTACCTAACTGCTTAATCGCTTCAAGAGAAGCCACTGGTCCGCGAGAGATTGTCTGCAATAATCCACTTAACGTGTGCACTCTGGCTGCCCCAGCCAACGTTTCGGGAAGACCAAGCCCAACAAAAACGATAGCAAGCACCGTAGCTAAGGGGAGTAATACACGTGTGTGAATCTTGACAAAATCAGCCCAAAAATTCCCTATCCATCGAGACTTATTATTAACAAGCGCCCGTAGAAACGCAATCGCAGCTACAAATCCGGTAGCCGCCGACGTAAACTGCAAATAGGTGATACCCAGCATCTGTGATAGATAAGACAGCGACTGTTCACCAGCATAATTTTGCCAGTTGGTGTTGGTGATAAAACTGGTTGCCGTATCAAAGGCCAAATCCCAAGGCATGCTTTTTATACCGTCTGGGTTTAATGGCAAACTACCCTGTAATCGAAACAGGAGATACGCGAATAACATCATAACGAAGTTGACTAAGAGCATCGATTTGATGTAAGACTTCCAATCCATTTGACTAGACGCATGGATACCCATCAACCGATATAACACATTTTCTACAGGATGAAAGACGTGATCCATCCATGTGGATCCCCCAGCAAAGACGCGATACAAGTAGCTCCCCATCGGAACGGAGAGAAGAATGATAATAACTATCGTAGCAAGGATGCCCATAGTTCCTGCCAACGTCATAACGGCTTGTTCTCCTTTACAACCCTAAAATTTTTCTGGATGAAAAATCACGTAGGTCAAATAGATCATCAACAGCATCGCGATAATAAGCAATAAAATCACAAATGGCGCCCCCTATGATTTAAGCCCTATCAAACACCCGAACAAAGTATGCAAATAAAGAAAACACAACCAGAAAAATGCCAACTGAAATGATGTCGCCCATAATGTTCACTCCTTGCGATGCCGTTCACGCGAAACTTTAACTACCAGTGATGATTGTAAGCTGTTTGCCTATAAAAATGGTGTAAAGATATAGGCCAAGCATATAAAAAATACATAAAAGCGGTCCTCCTGCCAGCCTAGCGTATAACGTATGGCGCAACAATATCCAATGTGCGAATATTACAGAAGCTATACTGCTCAAAAAAGGGGAAAGTCATGCCAGAGATGCCAGTCAATCTGGAGATTTTGCATCTTCGTACAACGAAAAAAACTCTCCATAGATCTATTGCCGTAGGGACATCCTTTGGTGGAACAAGATTATCGAATACCAAGTTGAGTCAGTTTATTACGGTATTCGTGGCTAAATCCATATATGTAGCTCATTAGATCGCTGAATATTGACATAAAAAAACTCTCTATAATAGAGGAGAAAGGTGGGAAAGTTATTCTAGCTACGGGTGTGAAAAATTCACTCTAATCGATTAACTAATATCAAATTACATCTATCACAGACATACCCACGCCACGCTTTTGCTTGAAGCTAACGTTGACCTTAAAAGCGTAAGCGAGCGTTTGGGGAACTCCTCCATCCGTGTCACCGCAGACGTGTATGCACATGTCATGTCTGGCATGAAAAAAGTAGCAGACAAAAACGACGGGCTTTCTCTTTATGTGAGAAAGCCCGTTAAATCAAGGAATTCTGGAGCCACTTTCCGGACTCGAACCGGAGACCTGTTCATTACGAGTGAACCGCTCTACCAACTGAGCTAAAGTGGCAAAGAGATGGTAGCGGAGAAGGGACTTGAACCCCCGACACCACGGGTATGAACCGTGTGCTCTAACCAGCTGAGCTACTCCGCCAACTGGCGGAGAGAGTGGGATTCGAACCCACGAGACGGTTTTAGCCGCCTACACGATTTCCAA
>DAHWJX010000108.1:0-2661 GCA_027343965.1 Caryophanales bacterium
AAAAACGCCATTTGATATTATGCGAAAGTTGGAAGAGATCACCGTGGAATTCCTTTTTGGTGCGCTTAAACAAGGTCATTGTCTGCTGCGATAAAACTTTGTCAACTTCACTTTCCAATTGTTTCGTTTCTGTTGCGTTTAGGACAATGTCAGTCGTTGCATTCGTAGCAAGTAAGGTGGCGATAAATGGTATATCAACGTCAAAGACGAGATGACCGCGTTGCATTTTTACATGTACCATAGGTTGCACATCTTGGCGTAGCAACATGACAGTATCTATTGCACCGTGAGCAGGCAAGGAATAGATAAAAGTTTGAACATGGCCTAGCATGGTCAGATAAATCTGTACTTCTGGTCCAGTTAAACGACCTATCGCAAGCCCTTTATAGTCAAAAACCTCGGCGCCTAACATTTGAAGTTTGTTCACCCCACCACGAATCGGAATGTGCCCTGGTAGCATCTCTTCACGAGAAACGGTATCATTTAACGTACTTTGCTTCGGTTGCAAACCGATCAATGGCATCACAGGAAGCCAGTCCCCAACTTCGTGTGCCACGAGAAAATCATTTAATGACGAGTTGGGTATGGAGGCTGTAAATTGGTGTTGGCGGCGCATATTTTCAAGGTAACGATCAGGGAGTGTCGAAAGTTTGCTATTGTTACTTCGTAAGACCGCATCAACATGATCGAGCGATGTTATAACGAATAAATCACGTCGAAACTCTCTTTCTCGCACCAACATTTCAATTAAATTGAGACTGTACGGTTTTCGTAATAATTTTTCTCCTAAGATCAGGATTTTCTCCTGGGAATTCGTCAACATGCGATCAGAGCTGACATTAGTGTAAACTCGGCCTTCAATCCCATTTTTGGCTATGACTGTCGCATATACAGGCCGACCCGCTGTAGTGCGTTTACCTTGAACTGCTGCTTCTGTCGATGCGTTCATGATCTCATAAGTGATTTCAAAGTTTTCGTGAGGTCCTTCATCAACACCAATGGCGTCAATAAAAGCGAGGTCTTCAAGCTCGTGATTGTCCCAACAGCCTGTGGTGGTTAATGTCGTGACGCTAATGACAAACCAAAGTATGCTTTGTCGTAATCTGATCGGCCATCTATTCGCCGACATGAGCCGGACCTCCTTGTGGTTCTGTTGATGGACTTTTTTTGTTGTTTTTCCTCTTTCGTAGGTAGGCTACTACCGCAATTGCGGTAGGCAATAGACCATATACAAAGATGCCATATTGCATCAATTGCACGTCTTTAAAATCAACGTCAGCAACAAGGCTTGGTGGAATTAGTGTGCCATAAAAGATAAGTACTGCGATTGATGGTATGAATCGTTTCACGTTTTGCGCATTGCATATGTCGGCCATCATAAAGGATAAAACATAGACCATGATTGTAATACGTAAGAGGCCGACGATAAGCCAGGTAATAGCAAATGCAGCTTCGATATGTTGGATAAATCGTCCAAAGTAAATAAGTTTCGCAAGTTCGATAAACGGAAAGAATAGATGACCAGATGAAGGGTATGGGAATACGAGTTGAAAAAGGGCAAATGCTATGATAGAAACTGAGACAGAAATAATTTGACTGCTAAAAACACTCCTTTTAAATGACTTATAATCTCGAACAAATGGGCGCAGGTTAAAGAGAATCAACAGTTCTCCATAAAAACCAGCATGCAGGATGCTTTGTGTAAGTAAAGTGGGAATTCCAGGTCCTAAAATAGGCGCCATGTTCATCCAATTAGCATAAAAAAGTTGCGTTAAAATAAATAAAGTTATGATGAGTATGACGAGTAAAGAGAAAGCGATCAAATTGCTTCTTGCGATTGCTTCCAATCCGAGGTAGGAAGCGTATATCGCAACGAGTAAGACTAAGCCTTCGATGATGGGCAAGGGCGTTTGTGGAGCAAAGATCAATTGAACCTGCACCACATCAGCGCGCAGAACAACGGCTGTATCAAGGCTTAATGTGATGAAAAGAAAAATCGAAAAGACGGTGCCTAGTACTTTGCCGAAATGTTCACGCATCAAACCAAATAAGGTTTTTGGCGTATCCTTTACCAATGGGAGTATTGGTAAGACTAAAACAAGCATGATTAGACCCGATAAAAAAGCTAAAGTATCTGCCGCGGATTGGCCCCAGCGAATGATAATGGTGGCGATAGGATTCATTAATTTGGTTATCAGTATAATGGTCATGATAGCAGTCGCCTGCCGCCCAGAAATATGGCCTGCTTTGATCACTAGTTTGCACTTCCCGAAGTGGAGTCACTCGCTTGACTTTTTTGCGTTCGATAGGAAAGTGGAAAACTCTCGTAAGTGAGTACACTTCGTCGTACAAAGCCTTCTTCGTTTTTTCGATATGGCGAAAGTGGGGTTAGATAAGGAACGCCAACGGTGTATATTGATGCTAAGTGTAGTACGGTCATGCTAAAAACGATGGCGATTCCGAGAAAACCAAAAAGTGAACTTGATAGAAGAAACACGAATCGTAAAATGCGTACAGCAAAAGCAATTTCTTGATTCGGTATGGCAAAAGACCCCAGACCAGTGACGGAAACGATAATCACGACAATCGGGCTGACAAGGTTTGCCTCGACGGCCGCTTGACCTATGATTAAGGCGCCGACAATACCGATCGTTGATCCGA
>DAHWJX010000109.1:0-21478 GCA_027343965.1 Caryophanales bacterium
ACAAAATCCCATGCCCTCCCAAGCATGGCGGGACCTGCGCCATCCACCACGGGGGAAAGTTAGTCCTGTGAGGTCCTAACCCTTTAAGAGGATGCTGGTTCCTATTTTTTTGCATAAAAAAGTGTACTGCCAAACGTACGAATGTTAGTATAAGACCAGTGAGTTCAATTTGCAACCACTGAATCCTATAAATTCTTTGTTGCATCTGCACTTATTGTATCCATATTGGTGATAACTGGTGCGACCTTTACTTATTCGTTCATGATGGTACCACCGTGATATAATAAATTAGATTTCTACAACGCCAAGTCACAAGGATGGTGTCTCCATTGAATTCATTAAAGACATGGATGCTGATGGGTATTCTCACAATACTGTTAGTTGTGATCGGCGGTGTAATCGGCGGACGCGGCGGTGCGGCGATTGCTCTTATCATAGGTATCGTCATGAATGGCGCAAGCTACTTTTTTAGCGATCAAATCGCTATTTCTATGGTTGGAGCCAAGCCCGCTACAGAACAAGGTCATCCCGAACTATTTACGCTTGTTCGTCACTTGGCAACACGCGCCGGCTTACCTATGCCAAAACTCTACGTATCGCCATCAGATCAACCTAATGCATTTGCTACGGGGCGTAATCCTCAGCATGCAGCCATCGTAGTCAATCAAGGGTTAGTACGATTGTTGACGCAACGAGAATTGGCGGGTGTGCTAGCTCACGAAATGTCGCATATTCGTCACAGAGACATTTTAATAGCGTCTATGGCCGCAACTTTGGCTGGTGCTATTACATGGATAGCACAGATGTTGCAATGGGGTATGTTTTGGGGCGAAGTAGGCAATGGCAATCGTCGTGATCAAAACTGGATTGCTGATATCGCTTTGATGATTCTTGCCCCCATTGCGGCGACGATGATTCAGTTAGCGATCTCCAGGAGCCGTGAGTATAAAGCGGATGCCGGGGCTGCTCACTTAACGCTCGATCCCGACGGGCTTGCGGATGCCTTAGCAAAGCTTGATCATGCACCCCGATTTGGAACAACGCGTGATCGATCAGGTCGCCAAGAGCCAACAGCTGCGGCGGCTATGGCTCATATGTACATTGTCAGTCCCTTACGCGGACAGCAGCTTGCCGGATTGTTCAGTACACATCCAGCAACGGAAGAACGCATTCGTCGTTTGCGGCTCATGAGAATCGGATAAAGCAATCTCGCTACAAGAAAGGCCCGCTCCTATGGCGGGCCTTTCTTGTGTTTTTTAACCGTGACGGCTTAGTAAGCGATGTTGGTGCGGTCCGCTTGCATAACAGCATTAACTCCGCTATACCCATACCCTTGTGTTCCTTGCGGATTTTGCATCCCTTGCATCATCGATCCATCTTGACTCGCATAGCGATCAGCGCTCATGACAGATTGGACTGCACTCGGGTTAACCTGCGACGTGTAATTAACACTTTGCGATGCCGAGTAGCTCGGCGTTTGCGTATTGTAATTGTGGTAGCTCGGCATTGATTCTTGCTGATCCACATAGCGATCAGCTGCCATCACATTATTTACTGCACCAGATGAATATCCTCCTTGATAGCCTCCTGCATAAGATCCGTAGGACCCATAAGAAGGAGTATATTGATTCATTCCAGGCGAAGTAGTCGACGCCTGTGAAGCATACGCATAATTAGAGGTACTTTGTACTTGCTGCGATACCATCTGCAGCTCTTGTAAGGTTTGCTGGCACAGATTCATGGCCCTTTGTATACTTTGTTGAACTTGTTGTTGCATGTCATCGCCTCCGCAAAGTTGTAGTGAAACCGACCATAGTTTCTCCGTGAACAACCTCGGTATGCACCGTTAAAAGCTGGATGTGTAAATATCTTAGGTTCCATACACACTAGAAGCATTCGCAATGTGTGGGGTGAATGCTTCTATCATGAATTACGCCATGGTTGCTATTACTTTGCTCGCGATGACTGCAACTTCACCGTTACCGACCAAGCCTGTCCAAGCTCCCATTCCCGCATGGTACACACAGGCGGCTAATCATTATCATGTACCATGGTCACTTTTAGTTGCCCTAGATACGTACGGGGGAACAACCAAGCCACCTACAGGCATCACGCGCCCTAAGCATATGCCATCCGAAAGGATTGGTTTTCGTTTTACACCTTTCGAATGGCAAGGTCTCTTAAATCCAGTCATGGATGATAAAAACCCTGCGCGCATTGCACTTTTTGAAGGTCGCGGTCTTGATGGAGATCACGATAGAAATGCGGATCAGGATAATCCTTATGATCGTAGTGCCGCTATGGCCAATTGGCTTCGTCAAGGTGGTAGCACGGAGCAAGAACAATCGAATGTGTTATGGAATCATTTTAACAACACGCTTGCCGTGGAACGCATTTTAGCGCTGTCACACGTTTACGCAAAATTTGCTTCATCACAATTAACAGATCGTTGCTTTCCCGTACACAAGAAGTACAGTTATTCATTTCGCGATACATGGGGCGAAGGGCGCAATTTTGGAGGACGTAGGATCCACGAGGGCACTGATATTTTCGCAGGCTATGGAACGCCAGTTCTTAGTACTTGTTATGGCTATGTTGAATTGATCGGATGGAATCGTTTAGGAGGATGGCGTGTGGGGTTACGATCAGCCGATAATATGTATTTTTATTACGCGCATTTGTCATCGTACGCCAAAGGCATCAAACAAGGCGTGATTGTACGACCTGGTCAAGTTATCGGTTATGTGGGAAGCAGTGGCTATGGAAGGCCCGGAACATCTGGCAAGTTTCCTCCCCATCTGCATTTTGGAATCTATCGTGATACAGGAACGCAAGAGTGGGCTTTTGATCCTTACCCATCGTTGCGCCGTTGGGAGAAAAAACCGCAGATTATCTTATACCCAGCACGAAATAAAGCTACGCCCGGCCGCTGAGTTATCCAAAGCGGCCTGTCACATAATCTTCTGTGCGTTTATCCTTTGGTGTCGTGAATAGGTGTGTTGTTTTTCCATATTCGATCATTTCACCACTAAGAAAAAAAGCTGTCTTATCAGCTACTCGTGCCGCTTGCTGAAGGTTATGTGTCACGATCAAAATCGTATAGTGGGTCTTCAAATCCTCAATAAGTTCCTCGATTTGCAGTGTCGCCATCGGGCTTAACGTCGATGCAGGTTCGTCAAGTAGCAAAACCGATGGATCTACGGCTAGAACGCGTGCAATACAAAGTTGTTGTTGCTGTGCCGTAGACAAAAGGACGGCAGGCATTTGCAAGCGATCTTTCACTTCATCCCAGAGCATGGCAGAACGCAACGATCGTTCGACGCGATCGGCTATGCTCGAACGGTTGCGCAATCCCTGAAGGCGCAGACCGGCCGCCACGTTCGAGAATATGGTCATGGTCGGAAATGGGTTAGGTCGGTGAAATACCATACCGATTTTTCTGCGCGTCTCTTCTGCCGTCATATGGTATACGTTTTGTTCCCCTAAAAAGATGTCACCTGTCATACGCGCATCAGGTATCGCTTCAAGCAATCGATTGAGACACCGTACAAACGTAGATTTTCCGCAACCCGGTGGGCCAATGATTGCCGTCACTTCATTAGGTCTGATCTCAAGAGTTACGCCACGCAACACTTTGGTTTGTCCATAATACGCAGAAACATCATGAGCTGCCACAACATCTGCCACAAGCCTAGCCTTCTTTCAATGAACTACCCTGCGACTGATCTGCTTTGAGACAAGCAGCAGGATGGACACAAAAACCAACAACAACAAAGATCTTCCCCACGCTTCAAGAATCCAACCTTTCATTGGCCCCTTTGCAAAAGTAAAGGCGGCCAAAGGCAACGACACCGCGTGGTCGCCAAACGATGTGAATATAAGCGGCGCCGTTTCACCCATGACACGGGCGAGGCCGTGCAACCACTGTCGCATCAAAAAACGAAAACAACTAGGTACCAAGACGTAAAAAATCAGTTGCCATTTGGTCGCACCAATGGCAAGTGCTCCTTCACGAATTATGGAAGGTACATTGTGAAAGATCTGCTCTGTGTCGCGAATAAGGCGCGGCATAAGCACAAACGATAACGCAATGGAGCTGTATATCATCGACCAATCATCCATGTGCGTGGTTATCATACTAAACACGAATAATCCACCTATGACGGCAGGAAGATCAGCCATCGTAGTCACCAAGCCACGCAAAATGCGCATGAAGCGATGGTTAGGGTATTCCGCCAAATACACGCCGACCATAAGCCCGACCGGGATAGACACAGCGGCTGTCAACAAAGTTATGATGATCGTCCCTGCTATGGCATGAATAAGGTTACCACCAAATGATGAAGCGCTTACTTGATCAAGTACAGCCGGTGATAGCCCTTGCAACCCGCGAACAACCACTTCCACCACCATGCTGATCACAGGAAGCACAGCAACGATACCCAAAAAAAACCACAAAAAAAGCCAAAGCTTGCTTTTTATTTGACGGAACTTTGGTTGCACTTTCATAAAGGCACCCTCCGTCCGCGCTTCGCTGATCGAACCAATAGCCGTCCACCTATCGAAGTCAAAATAGCCACCAGGCAAAGTAGCAACGCAACTTCATACAGTGATGATGTTACAAGCGCATTGGTTCGCAAACCAAAATCATTCACCAACACGCCAGTCAAGGTTTGCCCTTTAGGACCCAATACCATCACAATCACAATCGTCTCACCGATGGCTCTTGTCAAGCCAAGTACAGCACTACCTAAGATACCTTGCCGAGCATAAGGTAAGACAACCATGTGAATCATTTCTTCTTTCGTTGCACCAATCGCTAATGCACCTTGTTTTAATTCGTCCGGGACATCGTTCATAATCTTTCGCACCGTACTGACAATCGTCGGTAGAACCATGAGAGCAAGCACGACACCTGCCGCATAAATTCCAACTCCAAGGTGCAAAAAAGATAACATTGAAAGTCCCCATAACCCGTAGATAACACTTGGTATGGCCGATAAACCATCGACAAACAACAACATTGGACGATTAAACCATGGCCAATCATACTGAGATAAAACGATAGCTAACGCCACACCGGTGATGGTAGCTAAAATGACGGCAAGTAAGGAAGTCGCAAATGTTCCATAAATCAGTGGTAACACCCCATACTGACCGTGTACAGGGTTCCAGTGGCTTGAGTTCAATTTAAGTAGACCAATGTTGCGCAACGCTGGTTGCGATCCAACTGCAAATTTATAAATGAGGAGAAAAAAAACACAAATCATAAATACCGCTGCAAAGAACAAGATGCCTTCCAAAAGGCGATCGCCTAAAGACCTATGTTGACGCCTTTTTTTCATCTTGCTCACCTAACTTCGCCAAGAATACACCCTGTCCTTTGTTATAACGCATTTTGGCGGTTTTGTTAAGAATGGGTGAGAAAACTTCTCACCCACCGACAAGATTAGACATCTGTCCCATAGCTTGAATCATGTTGAGGATGTTGGAATTTACCCATCATAGCTTGCTTCGTTAAATCAAAATTCTCTTCATCGTCTTTCGTGGCAGCTTTGGCTACACCAGGGTCACCAGGTTCAACCCACTCATCCCCAGCCATAATGGAAGGATCGATGGCCGTTGACCAATGGTCTAGAGGTGTCTCCCTCCATACAGCATCTTTTTCTGTCACTTAGCATCATTCCCTTCTTGAAAAGGTCTACTGCGTTAACCTGTCCCATAAACTTGTTGCATGATTCTCTTAGGAGGCGTGCACATGGCCGATTATAGGTATGCTCGCGTAACAGGCTGGTTATATTTTGCGCTTGGCGTATTAGGACTATTTACAGATCACTTATGGCATATGTTTCACGTTGGTGGCAACATGATGTACATGCATTTCATCATAGGCATCATTGGAATAACCGCAGCTCGTTACGGATCCATTCGCCAAACGCGCTTGTATGCGATCACAGTCGGCCTTCTCCTGCTTACTTGGGGAGCTGTTGGCACGCTTTCTCCTGCGTGGTTAGATCCTTATCCCTTACCCCTTGAAAATGCACTACACGTCATTACAGGTATATGGGGATTTTATGGAATCGGCAACAGTATGATGAACTGGGTGCGTAAAAAATCATTATCTCGCACACACTAAAGCCCGAATTGATATAAGGGGGGTGTGTACATGAAGATCCGTGAATTCATGACTAAAAACGTCATCACGTGTTCTCCGGATACGACATGCTTTGAAGCCGCCAAAGACATGAAGTCGCATGATATCGGTTCCATGCCTGTGGTGCAAAACAATAAACTTACTGGTGTCATCACCGATCGCGACATTGTGATCCGATGCATTGCCGCTAATGAAGATCCCAAAACGACAACCGTGACAACCTGCATGTCTAAGAGTCCAGTCACCTGTAGTCCAGAAACTGATGCACACGAGGCAGCCAGACTCATGGCATCAGAACAAGTCAGACGCTTACCCGTCGTAGAAAATGGTAGCTTGATAGGTATGGTGGCTCTTGGCGACCTAGCCGTCATCGATATCCACATTGACGAAGCAGGGGATGCCCTGAGTGATATTTCAGAACAAACGCACATTCATTAACGTTCCGGCGAGAGACGTAAAACGGCTTGACCATCCACCGGTCAAGCCGTTTTCATGAGATGGGCGGGAGACAGATTTATACAATAAAAGAACCCCCGCTAGGCGAGGGTTCCAAACTGGAGAACTTATTGAGAACGACCAGCAAGTTGCTGTTCAGCAAGCGCAACCAATTTGCGAGTGATGTGGCCACCAATTGATCCAGTGTCCCGCGTTGTCATCGTTCCCCAATAACCATCTTGAGGGGGTTGAATACCTAATTCGCCAGCTACCTCATACTTCAATTGATCCAGAGCCCGACCTGCGCCTTTCACTAATAGCGTGTTGGATTTTTGTCCTTGTGCCACGCTGACCACCTCCTTCGTGCTAGTATTGTGCCCGCCACGAAGGAGTCTACTCTTGTAACTTTTTGGATTTAGCGATCCTGCAATGGCACGTAAGCCCGACGACGAATCCCGACATACTCTGCGCGGGGACGAATCAAACGATTGTTGCGATACTGTTCAAGCACGTGCGCAGTCCATCCAGAGATACGGCTAACCGCGAATACGGGAGTAAATAAGTGAATTGGAATTCCCATCTTGTAATACGTCGATGCTGAGTAAAAATCTACATTGGGGTTCAAATGTTTTTGTTCTTTAACTACGCGTTCGATGATCTGAGACATCTCATAGTACTTGGTATCATTTGCGCGTTCGCCCATTTCTTTGGACATTTGGCGCAGGTGCGTAGCACGCGGATCTTCCGTATGATAAACGCGATGACCAAAACCCATGATACGACGCTTGTCTTTAAGCGCTTGTGTGATCCATTCTTCTGCTGTACCCACATCGTCAATCTCTTTGAGCATCAGCATGACTTGTTCATTAGCCCCGCCATGCAACGGTCCTTTTAATGTACCCACAGCTGATGTGATCGCTGAATACATGTCTGACAGTGTGGCTGCGGTCACGCGTGAAGAGAATGTGGATGCATTAAGTTCATGATCAGCATGCAAAATTAAAGCGATTTCAAAAGCCCTTGTATTATAGTCGCTAGGGATTTTCCCATCCAACATATAAAGAAAATTTCCGGCATAACTCAAGCTCTGATTAGGTTGTACCGCTTCTTGTCCATTTTTATAGTGTTCAATGGCGGTGACCATGGTTGGAAATTTGGCAACAAGGCGAATAGCTTTTCTCACGCTGGCTTCATAAGAAGAATCTGTATTTTCAGGATCAAAGAGGCCCGAAACTGAAACCAATGTACGAAGCATTTCCATGACATTACCGTTTTTAGGCAACGTATGTAAGGTAGTAACAACTTCAGAACTAAGTCCCCGCTCTGCCACGAGTTCAGCTTGAAAATCTGTCAATTGCTGTTGTGTGGGCAGTTCACCATGCCATAATAAGTAAATGACTTCTTCAAAGGAGCAGCCCCCGCTTACTAAATCGTGAATATCATATCCACGATAGACGAGTCTGCCTTCCTCACCGTCAATGAAACAAATTTCGGATGAAAGGGCAACTACATCCTCGAGACCTTCCAAAAATTGTGCATCGCGTTCCTTCACATACTTCCCTCCAGACTTCCTTCAAAATGAACAGTGTCTTTTTTACCATTTCATTATACTCCAACTGGCAAAATTCACAACCAAATCAAGTAGTTCGTCTGGATGGGTGTGCCACTAGTCCATGATGAAATGGCTCATTTTATACCATGATCGATAGCATAAATCGCAGCTTGCGTACGATCGTGTAAGCTCAATTTTGACAATATATTACTCACATGTGTTTTCACTGTCTTTGTGCCAATAAAGAGTATATCAGCTATTTCCTGATTGGAAAGCCCTTTAGCAAGTAGGCCTAAAACATCCAACTCACGTTGCGTCAAATCTTGCAGAACAGCCCTTTGCTGGATACCATTTGCCATGGATTGCATGAGTTCAGCATCAAACATGGTCTTTCCTGCTACGACGTCGCGAATAGCCTTAGCTATGGCTTGCGCATCCGTGGTTTTTACAAGATATCCCACGGCTCCGGATTCAAGAGCTGGAAGCACATGAGCCGGATCTAAAAAGCTGGTTAACACGATCACTTTTGCCTGTGCATCGATTTCTTTGATCTGCCGCAAGGCAGTTACACCATCAACCGGCTCCATCTGTAAATCGAGTAACACAATGTCAGGTTTTTGTTGACGGTACCGTTCTACCGCTTCTTGCCCATCTTTGGCTTCACCTATAACCAGAAAATCTTCTTGTAAGCCAAGATAGACTTGTAGACCTCTGCGTACAATCTCATGATCATCCACGAGTAGGATTCGAATCATCTTTAGACACCCCTACATGATCTTCCGTCTATTTTCGTCTTCGAGGAATAATGACCAGTACTTCAGTCCCACCATACGCTGGAGTTTGCCACATACAGTGCCCCCCTACTTCCATCGCCCGCTCGCGCATCGCGTCAAATCCCACAGACATTACCCCTATTTTGGTCTCATCCAATCCAATGCCGTTATCGGTCACCGATAGGACTGTTCGTTCCATTTCACGATCAAGTCGCACAGAAATCGACGTAGCTTTGGCATGACGCATCGCATTGATGAGAGCCTGCTGTGCAATAAGAAACAACGCTTGGTCCACACTTTCCTGCGTCTCGTCTTGCTGGCTCGGAGAAACTTGTACGGTTACATCTATCGAGAGGCGCCCTGATAATTCTTGACTCAATTGCCGCAAAGCGTCTTCAAGTGAACGTTCTTGTAATTCAACAGGACGCAATTCTAGCAACATACCACGCAGATTTCTTTGAATTTTTGAAATCAGTGCATCGAGCTCTGCAATTCGATCGTCACCCTGCAGCAGCGTTGTTTTTTGAGACTGTAACATCAGTGCGCGTGACATTAATGATAACCCGAACAAATCCTGACTGACGCGATCGTGCAATTCACGACTTAGCCTTGCTCTTTCCTCTTTCGCCGCCTCTAGTACGGTAACTTTTTGCAATAGCACCGCTTGATCCTGAACTTGACTCGCCAACTTATACATGTTGGAGGCCGTCGTAGCGAGATCATCATGACCCTTGATTGCTGTTTCTGTACCTACTCTTCCAGCAAGATACATCGCGCTTACATCAGCTAACGTGGCTAAACCATGTCGTAACTCACGATAAGCCCACAAAATAATCACGAGTGATAGAGCACCTGATAGTATGAACACCGCCATAGCAATGGCCGTGACAGTCACAGGTTTTGCAATCGTTAGTGAATATCCTGTCACTGACGAAACCCACGTCGTCATGCGATCATCCACTGTGGACTGTGTAAACCAAAGCATTTGGATAATGGATAATAACGCACTGAACACGCCGATTAGAACGCTAACAAAGATCATTCGATCTTTCATGCCTAATTGGCCCTCGTCACACGGATTTCACCAAAGCGCAATCGTA
Organism: Caryophanales bacterium; assembly: GCA_027343965.1. Taxonomy (GTDB): domain Bacteria; phylum Bacillota; class Bacilli; order Alicyclobacillales; family SLC66; genus JAKACU01. The sequence continues at coordinate 10,015 of DAHWJX010000109.1, forward strand.
TACGGATCTTAACTTTGCTTGCAGATGTCGCATATCCATCGTCAACGTACGCTAATTGATTGGTACCTAAACCACTGACATGACGGTCAAATAACCGAACTTCCCCTCCTGTCACCTCGGTCGCAGCATCGATAGCCATGCCTGCTGGCACCTGAATGCGGACTTCGCCAAAACCGCCTATGATTTCGATGGGTGTTTCTCCATCGGATAACGTTGCTGTGGCAAGGTTGATTCGAACTGATCCAGCAATGTTATCGATGTACAATGGCTCAAGATGCCAAGGTTCATCACCTAGCCGAGTCTCGCCCACGCGCCTCGATTTTAGTTTTTTTTTATCCATCTCAAAATGATGGTAATGGCGAAAACGAAATGATCGAGGCGAAATGATTGAAAATCCAATATAAAGCACGAGAACGGCGAAGATGAGAGAGATAGGATGGACTAGGACAAAGCCAAACAAACCAAAATTATGCAACAAGAGAAGAAGTCCAATAACGACCAGGACGATTGGAAAAAAGATACTGTGCCTGCCATGCGCAACATGGCTGATCAACATCTCAACACCCCACAAAATGAGCAGAGCAGGCCACAATAAGTTAAAATAGTACCCGATGGAAAAATGCAACAGGCCTAGAGCTGACAATAAAATCAACGCTCCATAGACAATGAGGACGATTCCTAGTGTTTTTTTCACGGTAATCTGCTCCCTTCTCCCTTACCTAAAAGAATGATTTCAGTCTATCGTACGAAATTCGTCTTGACTACGGTCTTGCGTATCAAGTACTATCCGCCTTAAGGTGGAGATCAACTTTATGCGATATAATGGAAAACAACTCTAAGATGGACAAGGGGGACACGCATGCATCAGTATTGGTTTTATATTGGCTCCTTCCCTGTGCGAGCCTACAGTACCTTATTTCTTTTGGCGTTTTTATTGGGACTCGGTGTCACAGTCTACTTGGCAAAAATCGAAGGAAAACGGTACTTAGTCGAACATTTGCTAAATCTTGCTCCGCTCCTTTTTATCGGAGGGCTGGTTGGATCCCGTTTTTGGCAGGTTTTTTTCTTTGATTGGAGCTATTACAGCCAACATCCTGGACAAATCATCGCTATCTGGAACGGTGGATTGTCCATTCAAGGTGGTATCGTCGGAAGCCTCATCACAGGCTATATCTACATACGACGTAAAAAACTAAGTTTTCTTGAATTGATTGATGTCTGTGCCCCAGGCATCATTCTCGGTCAAAGTATCGGTCGTGACGCCAATTTGATGAACGGTGACGCCTTCGGCTCCCCAACGGGTAGCAATTTTGGCCTTCTTTACCCGCAAGGAACGCTTGCTCGTGCTACCTATGGCGATCACCCACTTTGGCCCGCGGAAGTGTGGGAAGGTCAAGGAGATATACTCATCTTCGCTCTGCTGCTTATCCTCAAGCAAAGGCGATGGCCACCTGGCTGGATTTTTTTGTTTCAGACAGCACTCTATAATGTGGAACGCTTCTTACTCGAAATGTTACGTGGAGATAGCCCCAGATTTTTGTTTCACTGGGATGCCGCGCAATGGACAAGCGCTCCTGTTGTCATCCTTTGCCTGATTTTGTTTGTTGTACTGTATTATTACGACAAAAAAACAAAAGAGGCACAGGCCCCTGTCTAAGGGTACTGTGCCTCTTCTTTTGCTTAGGAAAGTGCAAACTGTAACGCTTGGTCCAAATCCGCAATCAAATCATCGACGTTTTCGATGCCAACCGATAAACGTATCAATTCTGGCGACACGCCAGATGCCAGACGATCTTCCTCGGAAAGTTGTTGGTGCGTCGTACTGGCAGGATGAATCACAAGTGATTTGGCATCACCGACATTGGCAAGATGCGAAAATACCTTGAGATGGTCGATAAAGCGGGCGCCTTCCGCCACGCCGCCTTTAATACCAAATGTAAAGATCGCTCCTGCTCCTAGAGGGAGGTACTTTTGAGCAAGACCATAATAAGGACTTGACTCAAGGCCAGGATAATTGACCCATTCCACGTTAGGATTGCTTTTAAGCCACTTAGCAACCGCTAAAGCGTTGCTTGTATGCCGCTCCATGCGCAAATGTAACGTCTCTAAACCTAAGACCATCAACCAACTGTTAAACGGTGAAATTGCAGCCCCCAAGTCACGCAGTAATTGCACACGTGCCTTAACGATATACGCCGCATTTCCAAACGTTTCTGTATACGATATGCCATGATAGCTGGGATCTGGTTCAACCAGACCTGGAAAGTTTCCGTTCGTCCAATCAAACGTACCGCCATCAACAATCACACCACCAATGGCTGTACCATGCCCACCAATGAACTTGGTTGCGGAGTGTATAACAATATCAGCCCCAAACTCAAATGGACGGCAAAGATATGGTGTGGCAAACGTATTATCCACGATTAACGGTACACCGGCTTGATGGGCAAGCGCCGCGATGTGTTCAAGATCTGCTACATCAATACGTGGGTTGCCGATTGTTTCAACGTAAAATGCTCTTGTCTTTGGTGTGACTGCCCGTGCAAAATCCTCAGGATCATCAGGATTAACGAATTTTACATTAATGCCCAGACGACGCAACGTTACATTAAATAAATTATAGGTGCCACCGTACAAGTTTGTGGAGGAAATGATTTCATCGCCAGAAGTAGCAATGTTAAGCAGAGATAGAGTAATGGCAGACTGTCCTGAAGAGAGTGCAAGTGCACCGACTCCACCTTCAAGATCGGCTATACGTTGTTCAAAAACATCTTGCGTAGGATTCATGATACGCGTGTAAATATTACCAGCTTCTTTTAAAGCAAAAAGATTAGCCGCATGCTCAGTGTCGCGAAAAACATAGGAAGACGTTTGATAAATCGGTACAGCACGCGAGCCAGTCGCAGGATCTGGTTGTTGTCCTGCATGTACTGCCCTAGTTGCAAATCCTGGTTTCTTTTCGGTCACAATATCCTCTCCTCATTGTCAAATAAAAAAACCCCTTCGAGGAGAAGCGGCTGTAATCCAGACGTTCTCTCTCATCTTTCAGGCAATGCCTGCTGGATTTAGCACCTCTCATGGATAAAAAACCATGTTGGTTGCCGGGCTTCGTCGGGCCAGTCCCTCCGCCACTCTCGATAAGAGTTTTCCTATATGATTTTATGTCTTTACTCTAGCGGAAACGTCACTTGATTGTCAAGTAGTCAATTTTCGTCACGAAATGATGATACAGCGATGATGTGGACAAACTAAGCATAGAAAATTCGCGAGGTGAGACTACATTGCGCAATACGGCGAGGCAGGAATGCATTTGCGTAACAATTCTAGTGATTCGCCACGACGTGAGCTTATGGTCAAAACCGCAACTATTTGGTAGTTTTTGTATCAAAACAATACGTGAGGGGCAAATGTTGCATCTCTTGTCAAGAACTAATCGACACTGGTGCCGCGTTGCGACCGTTGACGGTTTTGCTGGTTACGTACTATCCCATCGTTATTATGTGAGAGCTGGTCATCGGTTTATGAAAAAACGTTATCTGGAGCAAGCGCAATGAAATTGCTGTTTTTAGGAACTGGTGCAGGAACACCGTCACGAACCAGAAATGTATCTGCTTTACTCTTACAATTTGATCAGGGAAAAGAAACTTGGTTATTTGATTGCGGAGAGGGTACCCAACAACAACTCTTGCGTGGTGGAATGGCTTTACAGCACATCTCACATATTTTCATCACGCATTTGCATGGTGATCACATCTATGGATTACCCGGTCTGCTGGCCACCAGATCATTATCCGGCGGTCAAACACCATTACACTTGTTTGGACCTTCAAGGATTGTCGACTATCTTGAACGCACGTTAAAAATCACGCAGACTCATCTGCGTTACGATCTCATTATCGAAGAAGTTCAAAATAACGGTCAATTTCCGTCCAGAATCTATGATCAACATGGTTTTTTTACCTTGTATCCACGATCTCATCGCCCCCTTTTATGTCAGGCATATCATCTTAACCATACGCTGGAAAGTTTAGTTTACATAATGTACGAAACCGACTTACAAGGAAAATTCCACCCAGAACGAGCGCAAACTTTCGATATTCCGCCTGGCCCGCTATATGCATCCTTAAAAAAAGGGGAGCAAATCACGTTACCTGATGGACGCATCGTAGACGGTCGCGACATGACTGATGCACCTATCCTTGGTAAGAAATTTGCCATTTTTGGTGATTCACGCCCCTTGGATGACACACCGCCGTTTCTGTGTCATCTTGACCTCATCGTGCACGAAGCGACTTTTTCACAAGAGCAACAAGAGCTCGCTAGGCCAAGCGGCCATAGTACAGCAGCCGAGGCAGCTTACATGGCACGTTCTTTACACGCGTCACGCCTCATTTTGACGCACCTAAGTGCACGCTACGCCAATCAAGAAGAATTCCTTTTGCAAGAAGCCAAATCCATCTTCCCCCAAGTCATGCTGGCTCACGATTTTTCGGAATTTGTGGTATAGTAGAGTTACAGGTTTCAATTATGATTTTAAGGAAGTGTCTTGTTGCTAAGGACGATTTGCAAAGGCAAAATTCATCGCGCCACCGTTACCGAAGCTCGACTGGACTATGTAGGCAGCATCACGGTCGATCGCGCCCTGATGGATGCGGCCGATATCAGACCGTATGAGCTGGTACAAGTCACTAATGTTGCCAACGCCACGTTGTGGCGCACTTATGCTATTCCAGCTGAAGCAGGCTCAGGGACCATCTGTCTAAACGGTCCACCGGCACGTTTATTTCAACCAACAGATCTCGTCATTATTTTATCACTGTGTGAAATGACGGATGAAGAGTATGAAAAAACGACTTCTCATATCGTACATGTCGATCAAAGCAATCGAATTACGCGCATTGAGTCTCACAAACTAAGTGAATTATAAAAGAAATCGGAGGGATTACCCTCCGATTTCTTTTATGCATCCCCCTGATGGCCCTGCGCAACTACATCTCTCTATCTGCGCTAACAAAATCATCCCTATGCAAGCGCTTCCAAGTTATTATACGAATTATGCTTGATATTGGCAAGCAGGTGTTTATTTTGTCGATTCATAGTATAGTAGATTCGTTCAAGAATGATCGTGAAAAGGAGGTAGTCAAGTGATCGGAGGACATACCATTCGGTATCTTATTATTGCCGTCATTGTTATAGTAGGCATCGTCTACTTTGTGATGCGTGGACGTAAAAAATAATCGCGTTTTACAAATACGTACAATGGGCGCCACATGGCGCCCATATAACCACCTTCTATCGTGGTAATGCAAAGTTCCTTATGGCCGCACGAACCTTGCCGGAATCTGCCGGTGCAATCTCTTTGACTCGTTCCACACGAATCATAACCTCACCCATGCGATTGGTTATACCCATTTTAAACTCATCAATGTCCTGTGCCTTTAGCCCTTCATGATCTACGAGCCGCAATACAACATCATTTGGTGTTTGTTGAATTACTTGAAACTGTTTGATCGAAAGAAGGGTTCGCGCGACATTGGTAAAATATTGCCCGTTAATAAACGAACCGTCAAGAGCAAGAAAAGTGTCGTTCTCTCGTCCTTCGATGCTTTCCAGAACAGGCAATGTAATCTCGCACGAAGCCGGATCACTTGCCATCACAACAACATCGCCCAATTGATACCGCAACCGAGGCATCACATAATTATGCAGATCGCTGACGAGCAACAACCCTTTTTGCCCCGGCGCGACAGGCTGTAGAGTTTTTATATCGACGGCCTCATAAACAGCATTTTCAACCGTTAAATGCAGATGCCCCTGTGAGCATTCATAACCGATAATACCACCATCGCGGGCGCCATACTCATTGATAACAGGGCATGCAAAGGCCTGTTCAATCAATTCTCGTTGATAAGGATAAAGCGTCTCTGCCGTATTGACGACTGCCTTTATGGGAATGGACAACTTGATTTTCTGTTCTAACATGAAGCTTGCAAATAACGCCAGTGCAGTTGCCCATCCATAGATATAAACAGGGCGAAAAGATTCAATAGTCTTTACATATTCCAGGAGTTGTTCTTTGCGTAAGTTAAAAGCTGGAATTACGATACGATTTTTCAAAAAACGTTCCTTCATTCGCTGCTTTCTTTGCGCTTGTTGGGAAAGTTCGATTGGAGAGCCCCAAATCATAACACACGGATCACCTACACGAATGTTAGACCAAGATAGTCCACGATAACGTGCAGCCTCATAGTATTCCACCGTATGCCTGTCCATGTAAAAAGTTAATGGCTTACCTGTGGATCCGCCGGTTCGGTTAAGAATACACTGGCTTCTGTCAGCTGCTTCAGAGAAATATTTTTCGGTATCTTCACGAAAAACATCCTTCGACAAAACAGGAAACCGCGTCAAAGCTGAAAGCGGATCCTGTTCGATCAATGGCATCATTGAAGCAAAATCACGATAAGCGGGAACAGACGTGACAGCGTGTTGTAAAAGATGTCGTAACCGATCCTTTTGTAACTTTTTAAGTGCATCCCATGAAAGGGACTCTGATTTTTTTAACTCCAAAAGATTTTGCCGAATATGGTTACCTTTTGCTTTTTCCATTAGCGGAAACGCAAGATGTCGAATCATGGAACCTATTAAATCCACTGTGCGTCCTTCCCTCTTATCCTATCGTCAGCCATGAAAGGAAATAGCTCTCTGGCCGTAATGCGCTAGTAAATCCTGTGACAATAATTGTCCTCCTAAGATATGACCACGACTGTTGGGATGCCAACCATCTGCCATATAAGGCACGTAGGTCTGATGATGTGCCACGAGGTATGCTTTCATTTGATCAAATACGTTGCAAACTACAACATTAGAACTATGGAAGGAACGAGCAATTTCCATTTCCCGGTTTAGGTATGCGGCTTCTTGTACTCGATATTGCGTGTAAGATGCTCGAGTTACAGGAGGGGTTACTACAATGACAACAGCATGATGTGACAACGCCAAGGCAATTTGATCATGAATAGCTTTGTCATATTGCGGCATCGGCGTTTTCGCATTGGCGTCATCGAGGCCACCCCATGACAAAACCACCACTTGTGGGTGCACTGTTTTGAGCCAACCGCTGTATTGTGCCGTAATCTTAGTAGATGTGTCACCAGCTTTTGCCTTGCGTATCACCGTATACGCATGATCCGTTTGTGCAGATAATGTAGCAAAACCACGCGCCAGATAACCGCCTTCCGTATCCACCCAACCCTCTGCGACGGATGATCCAACGGTCATGACGCGAATCGGAGCATAAGGCGCATGCCTTTTGTTACTTTGCTGACTAGCGTTTGGCATAAGCCTTGCGAGTCCACCTGTCGTAAAAATCACGACAAAAGACAACACAAATAGGATTAGCGATGTAAATCGAATATTTTTAGACATCGTAGATTCCCCTTGTTTAGACTGATCCCAAACACATCGTGTTTTCAGCCAGTACTTGTTGTTTTAGACGAGTTCGTTGAATTTTACCTGTTGGTCCAACTGGAATTTCATCGATCATATGATATTCAGACGGGCACTTGTACGCTGAAATGGTCTGCTTGCATTTATCCTTCAAGCGTTCGACTAGGGCGTTCACTTCCATGGATACAAAACTCCTAGGCACAATGTATGCCGCAACCCTTTCGCCATACATTTCATCAGGTAAGCCAATGACCGCAACAGATTGCACCATGTCATCCTGCCCAATCACTTCCTCCACTTCACGAGGCGTGATCTTTTGACCTGCGCGATTGATCATCTCCTTACTGCGCCCTGTAATAAAGACGTATCCCTCATCATCCGTATAACCAATATCGCCTGTATAAAACCAACCATCACGAAAACTAGTTCCTGATGTATCACCGGATTCATACGATTTGACTATACTGTCGCCACAAATAGCAATCTCACCAACTTCAAAGGGAAGAAGTGAGATGCCATCGCTGTCTTTAATAGCAACATCCACACCCGCTGGCAATCCAACCGAACCTAATTTACGAATGCCAGGTGGAACTGGGTTAACGCAAATCTGGCTTGCTGCTTCCGTCATACCATAGGATTCAATCACAGCAAGGCCAAACCGTTCCTCAAATTGCTTGGCGTGAAGTTCTGGCAATGGAGCCGATGCAGATCGGACAAAGCGTAAATGATGTGGATACATGATATCTGTCTCTGACTTTAGCAAAATGGCGATGACGGTAGGCACAGCAGACACCCACGTAATACGCTGTTCACTAATGGTCTTCCAGAAGCGCGATGCACTAAATTTTTTATCAAGGATCATCTTCCCGCCACTTAAAAGAGTTGACAGAAAGCCAATGACTTGAGCATTGACGTGAAATAGAGGTAAAAAGGCATAGCATATATCGTCTCGCGTCAAACGGTGTGCCGCAATAACATGATTCGCAGTTGCCATTACCTGACCATGCGTTAATAATACACCTTTTGGCGTGCCTGTCGTGCCCGAAGTATAAAGTAAGATGGCACCATCATCAGCCTGGATCGTTTCACGGTGCAATTCCGAAGGTAATTTCTTCGTATCTTGTGAAATCCACGCAATGCCCTCCAAGGTCCAATAAGAAAATGAAAATTGCTCATCATCGTTCAAAATGCTAGCAATAAACGTGAGCGGAACATCTTTAACTTCCTTAATATAAGGCACAAGTTGACGTGATACCACAGCACCATGAACTGCAGCCCGTACCATAACCTTAGAAAGTTCGGGTAACGGCATAAATGGATTCACTGGAACCACGACACTTCCATATAATAAAATCCCTAAATAGGCGGCTAAAAATCCATAAGAATTAATTTCAGACAACAAGACTCGTTGTCCTGGCAGAATTCCTGCCGTTCGCAGGGATGCCTGAACTTTAGCAGCATCTTTTTTCAGATCAAGCGACGAATAAAAATGATCTTTAAAAAAAATACGCGGTCCATCTACTTGTAGTTGTTGAATCAACTGTGAGATGAGCTCTGACATAGTAACCGCTCCATTCCTAGCAAGTAATTTGATTATGCTCCAAAACTCTTAAAGACGTCTTAAAGAATCTCTTTTTCACCGCTTTTAAGATAAGTTTAAACATCTCCTTTTATGATAGCGTCATGGAAGGAGTGTGGATATGGAACAGACGCAGACAACACGAAGAGCAAAAGAACACCTTTATGAAGTAGATCTCATGAGAGCATTCATTATTCTAGGCGTGCTTTGTGTGCATGTACTCTCTTTTTTCAATTTATTTTCCTCACCGACAGCAACGACACGCATAGGATTTGATGTTGCTTTGGTCGCCTTGCACTTTACACGTGAAGCTTTCATGTTCATTACGGGCCTTGTACTTTTCATTGTGTACTATCACAAACCCATTCACGCCCTCAACTTTTGGGGCAAACGCTTTAAACTCATCATCATCCCATATCTTGCTTTTACCCTTATCTATCTGCTCTTTACAGGGACATATTTGCACAATTTTAATTGGGCGCCATTACACGTTGTAATAACCTATCTTGTTAGCATTGCGACAGGTAACCAATTCTATCTCTATTATTTGGTCATCTCTATGCAATTGTACATCTTGTTTCCATTATTCGTGCCTCTGATGCGCAAGCTTGAAAAATATCATGGTTGGGTCTTTCTTGTAAGCTTTATACTTGAAGTGATCTTTATGTGGTTCAATCAAACCTACCTTGAGACGATGAATATTTCCCATTTGCCCGGATGGCTTGGCACACTCATCTTCTATCGGGATCGCAATATCCTTACCTATCAATTCTGGTTTGTAAGTGGTGCGATCGTTGCTGCGCACTATCAGCAAATCAAAGCATTTTTTACCAGTCGACCTTGGCTAGTCTATGGGAGCTTGGCCATTATGCTCATACTTTTATGGACTCATCAAGCGATCGATCGTACGGTCTTCCATGCCGATGAAAACATGTTGGTTTTGGTACTACAACCGATCATGATACCTTATAGCCTGATCGTTACATTATCACTTTGGCAATTGGGTTCAAAGTGGGCAAGCGCAAGGCTGAAACCCCGTGTTCAATGGTTTTCTAGCTTTGTTAAAGTTGCTGCCGCTGCATCGTTTGGCGTTTTCTTGATTCACCCCATCGTCTTGCATTACCTGGAACTTTTCGTTTACGGTCTGCACACGACCAATATAGAGCGATTGCTCATGTTACCCTTTGCCATACTTTTCGTGTACGGAGTTTCCATCCTGCTAGCGCGAATTATTGCCCACATTCCGTACCTCAGCTATATCGTCGGCCAAAAGACGGAAAAAAAGGGGTGGGTGATCGGTCACACACGTGTGTCAGAAACTCACTAGATGCACCTATTTTACACCATCTTAAAGGAGCGATCTCAACATGCAACGGACTCTATATGAAGATGAAAATTTGCTTGCGCGCCTGGACCGCATGCCCATGACCAAATCAGTCATCGGGATTCTCGTCCTTCTGGCCTTAGTATGGCTAGCTGAAGCGTTTGATATAGGCATTGTCGGATCGGTCATTACAATTTTGAAGAAATCATGGGATTTGACCGCTTCACAGCAGGGACTACTTGGTATTGCCTCGACGCTGGGTGTCGTTCTTGGTATGATTCCTGCTGGCATTATCGCAGACCGCATGGGCCGCAAACGAGCTGTCTTATGGGGCATCGGACTTTTCTCCATTTTGACCCTTGCCGGCACGTCCGCTTCCAATTTCCACGCCTTGCTAGCGATTCGCTTTCTCGCTGGTCTAGGTGAAGGTGCGGTCTTACCAATGCCATACCTATTTTTATCGGAGTTTGTTCGCACAAAGCGTCGGGCGGTAAGTGTAGGTTATGCCAACGGAATTCTTACAGCCGCTTACCTGATTCCAAACTTGGTCGGAGCATGGGCACTTCATGCATTTTCTGCGGATATTGCGTGGCGAATTCCCTTTTTACTTGGTGGCATTCCACTTCTGTTAATCGTTCCTTTGGCACTATGGTTACCAGAATCACCTCGCTACTTGCTAAAACATCAGCGGCGCGATGAAGTGGTACGCCTCGTGGAAAAATTGGAAAATGAGGCAGGACTACCTCACGATGTAACATTGATCAATCCGCGGGCACTTGCTGTTATTCAAAAAGGAGCCAACGTCAAACCAACTTGGCGAGCACTTGCGTCCTCGCCATATCTTAAGCGCGGAATCATTGCAACAGCTCAGCTCACGGGTGCTCTTGTGCTATTTTATATCATGCAAGTATTTGGCCCAGTACTTCTCATGGCCCGTGGATTTGGTTCCGGAAGTTCGATTATCGACATCGGCTTAATGATGGGAACAGCAGGTGTTGGTTCGGTAGTTCAAGGTTACGTAGCAGAGCGTTTTGGACGTCGCCCAGTACTCACCGTTTACTTCTTTTTAGCAGCAGTTGGTTGCGCCTTATTTGGTCTTACACAGAACCCTGGCT
>DAHWJX010000115.1:0-20893 GCA_027343965.1 Caryophanales bacterium
GTCGCCCAATGCGACAAGAGACGGTGGCGAGGTTGTACTACCATTTGTGGCGGCAAATGCTGGTATGCCTACTAAGGTAAATAACACCATCCCCGCAGCCAAAGTATTCCATTTTTTGCTTACCCGAATTGGCATTATGTAAACTCCCTCTCCTTTTATCATCACATGAATCATGCTCAAATAAACCATTGATCTTGTAAAAAGTCAATTGTTACGGAAGAGACAAATAGATTCCGCAAACCAGAATAGAAATATTGTGCGTGTTCACGCTACGGATGCACTGATATGTGGATTCAAGAACGAGAAATTCACCAATGGCCGATGACGTGAAGAATCAACAAGCGTTTGCGAGTGTCTCAAAAGTACTTGACGACGTGCAAGACAGGTTGTCGCAAGCACAAGATCCACAACAAACAAATCGCTAAAAAATGCGCCATGCGCCGTTGCCTCCAGCTCGGCATCATGATACGTTTTGCGGTAGAGAAGGAGGCGCGGCGATTTGGATATCAAATGGTTGGAAACGTTCCTAAAGATCTATGATCTTGACGGTTATACGGCAGCTGCAGAAGCCCTTAACATGAGCCAGCCTGGCGTCAGCAAACAAATGCAAAAACTCGAAAGCGAACTGGGCGCACCTCTACTTCGAAAAGAAGAGGGCCACCTGAGACTGACTGAAGCTGGGCGAAAAGTCTACGAGACGAGTCGAGCTATCGTCGAACAATGGAAAAACTTAAGTAAAACACTTGGTTTGCAGGCAGGTCAGTTGGCAGGTAAGCTGCATATTGGTTCCAGCACAATTCCTTCTAAGCATTTACTTCCCGGCTATCTGTCACAATTTCATACCTTATACCCCAATGTAGAGCTTGCCGTCACAGTAAACGATTCTGGTGTCATAGTAGACCATCTGCGTCACCATCATCTTGATGTCGGTATTGTAGGAAAACAACCGAGCACACCTGATTTACTCAGTATCGAAATAGCCAATGATCACTTGGTCGTAATTGGTCACAAACGGCGTCTCGAACAAAGATCATGGCGAGACGGTCCTTTTATCCTAAGAGAAAGCTCCTCAGGCACTGCTGAGGCTGCCAACATGGCATTATCTGAACTTGGCATTGATAAGAACATGGTTACCTGTATCGCACATACGAATGATTCCGACCTCATTATTACGATGGTATCAGCTGATATGGGGTTTGCCATCATTTCGGATCTTGAATGGCGTAGTCTAGAAAAGACGACACCCATTCATGTGTTTCACACTTTTTTAGCAGAGCGCCCTTTTTATGTCGTCGCTCATCGGGATCACATGGCGGACGCGTTACCCAAAGCATTTGTTGCATTGTGCTGTACGCCTTAGACAGTATCGAGTGCATTTTGCAGATCACTTAGCAAATCATCAGCATCTTCTAAACCAACAGATAAACGCAATAAACCATCCGTAATCCCCCTTTTGTAACGTTCCGCAGGGGGCATAGCTGCATGCGACATGCGTGCAGGATAGGATACAATGGATTCCACCGCGCCCAGACTAACAGCGTACAATGGAATCGAAAGATGCGATACAAATTTCTTGACAGCATCCTTGTCTTCTAGCACAAAGGACAGCACGGCACCAGCACCCGCCGCCTGACGAAAATGAACATCACGCATAGGGTGATCAGGCAAACCAGGGTAGTAGACTTTTTGCACTTTGTCATGACCTTGAAGATAGAGCGCAAGGCAATGTGCCGTCTCTTGTGATTGTTTCATACGAACTGCCAAGGTCTTCATGCCCCGCATCAAAAGCCATGAGTCATACGGCGATAAAACGGCGCCAAAGCCGTTTTGCATCTGATACACATCGTGAGCAAGTTGCTCATCGTTCACCGTGACAAGGCCAGCCAAAACGTCAGAATGCCCACCTAAAAACTTCGTCCCTGAATGTACGACAATATCTATGCCCAGTTCGTGCGGACGTTGTAAATAAGGCGACATAAACGTATTGTCAACGACGGTAATCAGCTTTGCCTGCTGTGCTATGTCTGCCATTTGCCGCAAATCGATGATCTTTAACGTGGGATTGGACGGCGTTTCAAGTAATAGCATGCGTGTATTGGGCTTTATAGCCTGTTTTACAGCGTCAGCATCGCCTGCATCGACAAATGTCGTAGCGATTTGCAAGCGCGAAAAAATGCGCGTGAGCGCACGAAATGTACCCCCGTAAAGATCCTCACAAGCAATCACGTGATCACCAGCTTTTAGCGTCAGAAGAACGCTAGTCATCGCAGCTATGCCTGAGGCAAAAGCAAATCCGTGAGAGACCCCTTCCATCGATGCGATAAGCGCTTCAAGTGCATGCCGCGTCGGATTGCCTGAACGGGCATAATCATACTCAGGTGGATGGTCAAAATCGGCTTGGTGAAACGTAGATGCTTGGTAAATCGGCGTACTCGACGCGCCTGTGACCGAGTCAATCATCCCTTCACCATGCAGGGAGCGCGTTTCAAATTTCATCGCTAAACGACCGCCTTTGGATCCTATTTTTGGCTTCGAGCAAACGTGAAGGCTTGTTCCAAATCTCGAAGCAAATCATCACTATGCTCAATACCTACCGATAGCCGTAATAAACCATCGGTTACACCATAGCTTTCGCGAATCGCTCGCGGAATGTCGGCATGTGTCTGACTCACGGGATGCGTGATCAATGTTTCTACGGAACCTAAGCTTTCTGCATATGTCATGACTTGGACGTGACTGAGCAAGGAGTTAACCATTCTAGGATCCTTGACTTCAAAAGAGATCATGCCGCCAAAACCCGTAGCTTGCTTCTTGTGAACATCATGCGAAGGATGCTCAACACGTCCCGGATAATAAATGCGCGTGATGTCAGGTTGCGCCTCTAGCCACGAAACAATGGCCTTAGCATTTTGTTCGTGGCGCTCCATACGCAATGCGAGCGTCTTCATGCCTCTCATTAACAGCCACGCATCTTGTGGGCCTAACACGGAACCTACCGCATTTTGATAAAACCCGATTTTTTCCGCTAACTCAGCATTTGCTACGGCAACTAGTCCAGACAAAACATCATTGTGTCCGCCTAGGTATTTGGTGGCAGAGTGAATCACAACATCAGCACCACAGCACAACGGTTTTTGCAAGAATGGTGTCATAAACGTATTATCAACGATCAAGACAAGTCCATGTTTTTTTGCTATCGCGGCCATCGCGTATAAATCTGTGATTCGCATCGTCGGATTGCTAGGTGTCTCGACAAATAAGGCTCGAGTTGTTGAGCTTAGCGAATCCTTCACCTGTGCAATGTCCCCTGTATCTACGTAGGAAACATGAATACCTGCCTTCTTCGTTACCGTCTCAAACAGTCGGTACGTTCCTCCGTATAAATCTTGCGATGCGATAATATGATCGCCATATCCAAACAACGACATAACAGCCGCTACAGCCGCCATCCCCGATGAAAATGCATATCCGAAAGACGCTTGCTCAAGAATCGCAAACTCTTCTTCTAAAGCAAAACGCGTGGGATTTTTACTTCGACTATAATCGTACCCTGTACTATGACCTACACCTGGATGAGCAAAGGTCGTCGTATGATACACGGGCATAGAAACTGAACCTGTAGCTGCATCACGATGATTGCCCATTTGCGCCAGTAGCGTCTCAATATGCATCGTTCACTATCCTTCCTTGTTAACCTGACTCATCTACACATGTAGGGCATGAACCGCCATCATGATGAGCACACCGCTGCCGATACCTAGTAACGCCAAACTCGCTTTTGCATGAAGCGCTTCCGGGAAAATATCCCGCGCGACGACAAAAGCCATACTTCCACTTGCAAAGGCAAGAGATAAGGTGATGAAGATTTGAGATATGTGAAATAACAAAAGAGCTAAAAGTGTCCCTAACGGTGTAATGAGGCCTAGTTCCACCGTTAGAAGAATAATATTACGACGCCGCATGCCAGACATCAACAACGGCATAGCCACACTCATACCTTCAGGAACATTGTGCATGGCAATAGCAAGTGCAAGGATTAACCCCACTTGGGCTTCCACAGCATGTCCAGCGCCAATTGCAAGGCCTTCAGGCAGGTCATGCAGCCCAATGGCAAGGGCAATAAAAATTCCCATTTGCCGAAAATTCGGTTGTAAGGGATCTACGACCGAACTATCTAGCCGAGCAACGACACGTCGGATCGCCCATAAAAACACCCAGCCCGCCATAGTACCCCATACGAACAGCTCCTGACCCCTAGGTGCACGCAAAGATGCAGGCATCAAGTCCACCAAAATCACCGTGATCATGATGCCTGCCGCCAAACCAAGAAAAAAAGCCAGCGTCTTTTTTGTCACTGAAGAAAATTGCGTAACGAAAAATCCGCCAAGAGGCGTTGACATACCGGACAAAAAACTTACCCAGACGACATTCCACAAGACGATCCACCCCACTTCGATAATGCAACTATCTCTGTGAGGACATATGATCGTTTATTATAGATTATACATGCTTGTCTTATTGAAAGAGCGTGGTCGAGAGATAACGTTCACCTGTGTCAGGCAAAATAACAACTAATAATTTCCCCTTATTTTCCTTGCGCCTTGCCAAAATCGCTGCCGCATGATAGGCTGCGCCCGAAGAAATACCTGCTAAGATACCTTCTTTGGCAGCGAGATACCGAGCGCCTTCAAAGGCCTCATCATTTTCTACGGCGACAACTTCATCAATCACACTTTGATCAAGCACTTGTGGGATAAATCCAGCACCAATGCCTTGAATCTTGTGTGGGCCGGGAGAACCGCCAGCTAAAACGGGTGATCCTGTGGGCTCAACCGCAATCGCTTTAAAAGATGGTTTGTAGCCTTTGATTACTTGAGCTACACCTGTCAATGTCCCACCGGTTCCAATCCCCGCAATCAAGTAATCAACCTGTCCATCCGTATCTTCATAAATTTCTCTGGCTGTGGTTTGCCGATGAATTTCTGGATTCGCTTCATTTTCAAACTGCCGCATCATCACGTATCGAGAATCCGATGCAACAAGCTCTTGGGCCCGTGCAATCGCACCTTTCATGCCTTGCGCTCCTGGCGTCAATTCCAAGTCCGCACCATAGGCACGAAGGATTTGACGACGTTCCACACTCATGGTATCTGGCATGACAAGGACAAGTCGATACCCTTTGGCCGCCGCAGCCATCGCTAGGGCAATACCTGTATTGCCACTTGTCGCTTCGATGAGAATAGAGTCTTTATGAACGATACCTTGCGCCTCACCCTGTTCGATCATCGCCAATCCGATGCGATCTTTCACACTGCCACCAGGATTAAAACTTTCAACTTTGGCAACGACTATGGCGCCTGTTTCTTCACTAATACCACGCAATGTAATGAGGGGAGTGTGCCCAATAAGTTCCGTAATTGAAGAAGCAATTTTCATGATTTCACCTTCCATATAAAATTGAGGATGCGTTGCGCGGTGAGTTCTACAAGCGTTTCTTGAACGCCCAAATAAGAAGATAACGCACAAGGCACCACACCTATTTCACTTTCTCGATCCTTAACTAGGTTTCGCAGCTTCGTAAACAAGAAACCGTGAAAGAGCAGAAATGGCAAGATGATGATCCTATCGACGTCTGCATGGCGTACCCTCGCGACCACATTGTCGACAGACTCTCCTACGCCAAACATCGACGCCATCATAACTTGCTTTGTTAAAAGAGCATCGGCTAATTTTTCAGCAACTTTTTGCACCTGCTCTATAGCCGATACATCGCTACTTCCACGGTATACAAGGACGATAGCACAGCGGCTGACATCTACATTTGCCGTCATATCATGCAGCCGTTTTAGCAGTCCTTGAATAATAGCATCCTCGTCACCAAAAGCAGGAAGTACCTGCATAGCTAATCCAGGAAAGGTATGAAAAGCTCGTTCTATCAAAAGCGGCACATCACGTTTCATATGGCCTGCCAATACCAGAAACACAGGAACAACGAGGATCTTGCGAATGCCTCTCGCATGCAACTCCCTAATAGATTGCATAAAATCGGGTTTTGCAAGTTCTAAAAAGGCATAGGTTACGCACCAACTGTCTGTAGGTAGGGAAACCGTCAACCATTGTGATAAAGTATCCACAAATACAAGAAACTCCTGATATCCTTGCTCATCTCGCGTACCGTGACCTAAGACGATGATCCCTAAGGAATCATGGTGTGATTGCATAACAGGCTGCTCTGTATTCATAGAAGCCCTTGACCACCCGCAAGACTCCCTATGGAGGACACTGGCTTAAAAGGTTTATACCATGAAAGCGTTTCGCGCAGTCGCACCACCTCCCCAACCACGATCACGGCAGGTGCCTGCAGTCTCCGCTCCTTCACCATGTTAACGATCGTGGAAATGGTTCCTTCGACGACGTTTTGCTCCCTTGTCGTACCTGATTCGATCACCGCAACAGGCGTCGATGATGGCCACTCTTTGTTGAGTAATTCATCCATTATTGACGATAGGTTGTCAAGACCCATCAGAATCACAAGCGTACCTTCCTGACCAGTGTACTTATTTGGCATTGAAAATCCATCCTCAGATACACTTTTGTGTCCGGTCAGCACCGTGAAGGACGAAGCAATTCCTCGGCACGTAAGCGCAATACCTGCATAAGCGGGTACAGCAATTGCGGATGAAATGCCAGGCACTACTTCAAACACGATTCCCGCTTCAACAAGTTCGTTAATTTCTTCGGCACCTCGGCCAAAGACGAAAGGGTCACCACCTTTCAGTCGAACGACACGGTTTCCCTGCAAAGCTTCATGCACAAGAAGTTCTGATATGGCTTCTTGGGGTACTTTGTGATGACCTGCTTCCTTACCCACGTCGATGAGACGTACACGCTTGGGAACCATTTTCAAAATTGCTTTGGCTACCAAGCGATCGTATACCACCACATCAGCACGTTGCAGGCACCGTTTCCCTTTAATGGTTAAA
Organism: Caryophanales bacterium; assembly: GCA_027343965.1. Taxonomy (GTDB): domain Bacteria; phylum Bacillota; class Bacilli; order Alicyclobacillales; family SLC66; genus JAKACU01. The sequence goes on from DAHWJX010000115.1 coordinate 6,984, forward strand.
AGATCAGGATCTCCGGGTCCTGCACCAACAAGATAGACGATGCCTTTTTTCATTGGTATTGACCCCTCTCACCTCTGTGATTCGGCGCGTTTCTTAAGTTCTTCGACAGAAACTCGATGACAGTAGGCACCAAAACGCTCGTCTTTTACGTGATGATCCCTAAAATCACGTAAGATGTCATAAAGTACGACAGACAACGAGGATAGCGAAACGAGTTCCGCATACAGTTCATTAAGTCTTGTTCCAAAAAAATCACCACCAAGATATACATCATACTTACCTGGAGCGCGTCCAACGAGGCCAATATCACTCACATAGGGACGAGTACACCCATTCGGACATCCTGTCATCCTAATGGAAATTTCCTCTCTTTCAAGTCCAAGCTCGACCAATACCTGCTCAAGATTCGCAAGAACTGTTGGCATAACCCGCTCAGATTCAGTGATGGCCAGCCCACATGTTGGCAAGGCTGGACACGCCATGGCGTACCGCTCAATCGTAGGTATATCTTCTACGAAGTGAACTCCGTGCTCACGCAACATACTTTCGATCAGTGGTTTATCGTCTTCCCTAAGATGGCATAACAACATATTTTGCGATGTCGTCAAATGAATTTCGGGCGCGAATCGTTCCACGATACTACGTAACGCCGTTTTAAGTTGTAACGAGCCCGCATTATGGATGCGGCCATTTTGAATTGGCAGGCCCAAAAACCAAGTATGTTCCCCTTGTTTATGCCACCCAAGATGATCCGTGGTCTGTGACCAGGTGAGATCACGTGGAGCCACGAGCAAGCGCCCTAAACGATGTTGCAGTTCTCCCGAAAACCAGTCAAGCCCACGCTCATCAAGCAGATACTTAAAGCGACTGTGTTGACGGTCGGTACGATTACCATAATCACGTTGGATTGACACGATTGCTATCGCCGTTTCCACCAAATCATCTGGAAGAACAAAACAAAGTGGAGTAGCCACTCGCGGGTACGTATCCTTTTTCGTGTGATTCCGCCCCATACCGCCACCAACTAACAGCGTATACCCACTGACCACGTCACCTTCACGATGCGCGACGATACCAAGATCATTGGCGTAGACATCAAGACAATTGTCTCCCTCGACGGCGATAGCCAACTTGAATTTACGCGGCAAATAGGTTTGCCCGTACAGTGGCTCTTCGTCGTCTTGGTTTGACGCCACTTTCTCACCATCCAACCATATTTCATGGTAAGCGGCCGTTTTTGCCGATAACGCATCAACAAGTCGTTCTAATTGAACACGTAATTGCTCATGAAATAATCCTTCGTGAGGAGCTGGACACAAGAGAATATTCCTGACTTGATCACCACATCCCCCCAGTGTGGTAATCAGGGTGTCATGAAGAGAGCGAATCGTTTGTCTTACGTCTTTTTTAAGGATGCCATGAATTTGAAATGTTTGTCGTGTAGTGATCCGTAGTGTGCTATTACCGAACTGTTCTGACAGTCGATCAAACGTCAGATATGCTTTCGATGAAAGCACGCCACCTGGTATACGTGCACGAATCATCATTGAGTAGGCTTTTTCTTTACCCTCTTTTTTTAGCTGTTGACGCAAATCGCGATCATCTTGTTGGTACATGCCATGAAACTTTAAAACTTGAATGCCTTCTTCCGTGAAATACGTCTTACCATTGGCGAGTTCCTCGACAATCGCACCTCGCAAATGCCGACTCTTCTTTTTAATTTCTTCAACTGTCAACTGTTTTTTTTCGTTGCTCATTGGACCACCTCCGCCAAACCTTGTACAAGAACATCTGCCACTTCCGGTCGGGAAAATTTTGGTGACGGTCTTTCTCCAGCGCGCAAGATCGCCCGAACCTTTGTTCCAGAAAGAATGATGCGTTCACCTACGTCGTGTGGACACGTCTTTTCCGAAGCCATTCCATCGCATTTCACACAATAAAAGCTATTTTCATAAAATAAAGGTTTGATCGAAAGTTCATCACTCGTAAAATGAGCAAAGATTTTTTGCGCGTCATACGTTCCGTAGTAACTTCCAACACCAGCATGATCGCGACCCACGATAAAATGGGTGCAGCCGTAATTTTTGCGCACGATAGCATGAAATACAGCTTCACGCGGTCCTGCATAACGCATCGCCGCCGGGTACGCCGATAATAGTACGCGATCTTTCGGATAATAGTTTTGAAGCAATACCTCATAACTTTTAACTCGAATATGCGCTGGTACGTCATCCGCTTTCGTCGTCCCTACCAAAGGATGCAACAGCAAAGCATCCACCGTTTCAAGCGCCGTCTTTTGGATGTACTCATGCGCGCGATGAATTGGGTTGCGTGTTTGAAATCCGACCACCGTTTTCCATTGACGGTTCTTAAAAATGGCGCGAACCTGTGCTGGATCACGATACAAAGATGCAAATTCGTGGATCGGTTTTCGCTTTAACAACATGATGGACCCAGCTACATAAAATGGCGGTTGGGAGAGTAAACGGTGAACCCCAGGATGTTCTTGATCGGTGGTACCATAGACAGCTTGTGCCTCTTGTAATGGATCGTAAGGGTAAACTTCCGTCACACTCATAGTCCCATAAATAACGCCATCAGCACCGCACAGGGACAGTTTATGTCCCTCTCGAATTTCTTTGGCATCCTCTTTACTTATCGGCAAGGTCACAGGAATCGTCCACACTAGACCATTCGCCAAGCGCATTGTCTGCAATACCGACCGATAATCCGCTTCGCCGAGAAAACCCGTCAATGGCGAGAATGCTCCCACACCAATCATTTCCAAATCACTTAACGACCAATCAGTGATCGTTACTTTGCGGTACGTTTGCGCTTCGCGAAGATATTCTTGTTGTTGTTGTACCTCAACTTGTCGCTGTACCAATAGACCACCATGTGGCAAAATTCCGTTAAACATCTTTACCTCTCCTTAGGACGCTGATGTATCTTGGTGCAAACCGCATTCGGTCTTAGCAAACCCCGCCCAGCGACCACTGCGTGGATCATCACCTTTTGCAACGGGATTGGTGCATGGAGCACAACCAATGCTTGGATAACCATGGTCATGAAGTGAATTGTAAGGAACGTTGTGTTCATGCACGTAAGCCCACACATCATCTTCTGTAAACAACACGAGAGGATTGACCTTGGTTAGATTAAAACGCTCATCCACTTCAAATGTTTGCGCATTGGCCCGCGCTGGGGATTGCTCCCGGCGTATGCCTGTAATCCAGCCGTCAAAACCCTCTAAATGTTTTTCTAATGGCTGTACTTTTCGCAGCGCACAACACTGATCAGGTCGTACTTTAAAAAGATCTTGACCATACTTTTGCGCTTGATCTTCCAGTGTCACAGCAGGCAAGACCTGCACGAATTGCACATTTTTATAGGTTTCTTGTGCCAGATCACAAAGCGCGTAGGTTTCGCCAAATAACAGATTGGTGTCTAGGTAAAACACAGGGATCTTGAGATTGAGCTTAGCAATCATATCGACAATCACCATGTCCTCAGCACCAAAGCTGCAAGCAAACGTCAAATTGGAAATGCATTTTGCAGCTTCCGTTACTACTTCTTGCGGCGACTTATTCTCATAAGTACGAGCCAAATCAGCGATTACGTCCGAAGATAACCCACGCGGCATATCAATTCCCCTTATATCTCATCAGTTTAGTATGAATTAAGATAAAAGTATTATATTCCACGGATTGATTACCGTCAATCAATTTTATGAAACTTATCTTGCTTTCCATCGTCTAATAAGCTGAAATAGAGACAAAGGAGATTGATGAAATGAATTGGCGTCTTTCTAGCATTTTATTCGTGGTAAGTTGTGGAGTGACTGCAATGTGTGGGTGGGGATTTCAAGACAGTCTTATCACTCAAGCGGCGGTGCCGCAAACAAATTTCCCTTCTGTTGTTACGGCAGCGATGAGTTATATACAGCCGCGCACAAAAATTGCGCTCATGGCTCCTACTTATATTGCACAACAGCAAAGTGGGCAATATTTGACAGCTCTCGTCCAGGCTAACGCTACGAGCTACAGTGTCACTATCCGCTCCCTTAACAAGCCACTACCTATCAATAGCCCCGACATCAACGATCCACAATATAATGGACTCGCACAATGGATGGGCGGATTTGGCGCTGATAAGTACGCAACTTTAAGCGCTGCTCACGCCGCTTTAAACCGATCACTAAGCTATGCTGAACATCTTACAGGCACACCGCATCCCATTTACCTAGGCTCTGGGGTGACTGGAGAATTGTATAATGGCATCTATGCGGGTACCATCACATGGCACATGGGTACATGGCAATTTCAGGTTAACAATGGCAATCCTACCGCAAATGTCAGCGTTGCTGAGGCGATCATCACCCAAGTGCAAAATGCGGCGTTACCTCGTGAACAAGGTAAGATGGTCGTACAAAATGCAGGCGACGGTGAGCATACACAGTTGGCTTTTCTTTCTGGCACAACGCTCATGACCGTAGCCAATTACCACAGTTCCACGGATGCTTTAAAGATGGCTTCCTCGATAAAAACGTATCAGTCATCCACATCAAAGGTAACGGCACCTGCAATGATTGCGGCGATAAATCATCTAAGCGGCGCAACAGCAATCCCTCTACTTGCCCCACTCAATTTGGGCATTACCGCCGCACAAGGATCCTCGATGACAGAGCAGGATACGGCAAGTTATGGTCATTATCAAGTCAACTTAAGTCTGAAAAGCGCATCAACATCTTTTGCTAGTTTTGGTGGACAAGGCTATGTGCAAAAACCCACTGCATTATCGGTCGTCCAGCAAATGGCTGCGACTCCATCTTATGCAGGTACTGTGTCAAAGACCGTAAATCTTGGATCTGGAATTGAGGGAACCGTTTATTCTCAGCTAGGACTCGTCAAATGGAAAGAAGGTCAGTGGACATTCGACGTAGAAGCCGGATCTTCGACCGCGGACGTGAAACTTTCTACGCAGATTGTTACTTACTTAGCCACGCACCTATTACCAGAAACCACAGGTTACATGTGGGTAAAAAACACACCAGTTGCCCAATTTAGCCATTTTTATTGGGCTAGCAAAGATATACTGTACTCGATTTCAAGCACATCGTCAGCCAGTATCGCCTTAAAAATGGCTACATCGATGGCGAGCTTTTAAACAAGAAAAGTAAACAAACGGTGAGGTCGTGTCGGCCTCACCGTCAAATCCACATATTATCGTTTGTACCAATCACGCCAGATAAGACGATATACTGGCAACACTCTTGGCAACCGGTTTAAACCAGGAATCCAAGGAACGAAGATTAAAATAATCACCAGAACAGCAACGGTATAGGCAGCTAACATGTCACCTACAGGTGATGTTGACCATGGTGGGACTTGGTACAAAAAGGTGTAGGGCGTTAACCACCAAGGACCTGGATAAGCCTGCTCATCATGATTGATACCCCACTGTTCACCCAGCATGTTGATTGATTGAGCTGCGTTATGCAAAGCATCTCCCTGGATGTAAAGCAGGTCGTTTTGAACATTCCACCGATATGGACCTTGATTGGTCTCTTGATTCAGTGTACCGGACAGCAATCCCGATTGGGCCAGACGCAGTTGCGCCGGGATGATCACAGCAAGTGGCCCATAATTACCTGGTGGTACAACTACCTGTCCTGAAACGACGGTGGCATGAGACAGGGCATTACGATAAGTGGACACCCATGCAATTTGTTGTGTGACAGGGGTGCTTTGATAAGCCGATAGAGCGGCTGCCAGCGTTTGATTTTGCGAAGCTTGCGCCACTTGTGAAAGCGGCCTTAACACAAAATCTTGCGTCGTATTGATGGGATAGGGTATCCCCCACCATGTCTGTGGAGCAAAACTTCCTAAACTTTGTACGCCGCCTTGCTGACCTTGAAATCCATTGTTATAAGGGGGGCCATAACTAGCGATTGCCTCAGTACCATCCAAGTACCCTAATGTGGTATTTGTAAAGAGCACTGGATCACTCGTGGCCACTTGGCGATTCGTCACAGAAGGACGATAAGGTGCTTTGGCAAAAGCGGCCACAACGAGAATGAGGATAACCATGATAAGAAGACTCACGAAGCCCTCCTTGATCAAGTCAAAGTCCTTCATATCGCTGCGCCGTGCATCAGGGACACTTGTTGTCATGACCTTGCCCTCCTATCGTCGTATGGCGGCACCACACCTTTTTTGCGTACAAAAAGCAAGTGCCACGCCACCAAAATCATCAAGATGATTGGTAGCACCGACACGTGCAAACCGTAAACTTGTGCGTTATTTAGAATGTTAAGCAAGCCATCGGCGCCAGCGGCATTAAACGCATCTTTGCTTTGCACCTGATTCCACTGGCTAAAGAAATCACCGCGACTGAGATACCCGGTAAAGGCCGTAAGAACACTGATCGCAAAGGACAGAACACCGAGCACCCATGTAGCTCCCCGACCATCACGCCAAGAGGCCATAAAGAACTGCGCAACAAGGTGCATCGTCATGAAAAAAAAGAACGCTTGTACACCCCAAAAATGAATCGCGCGCAGATAGCCACCGATAGCAGAAACTTGGTACCACATCGGATCTTTGGCTGCGATAATGATCCCAGATACGATCACCACAACCATGCTGCTTAGAGTAAATACACCAAAGCTATACACCAGCGATGATACATACACGGGCTGCTCAGAGGGCAACAACTTGTCCCAAGCAAATTCTCTTGCCGCGTGTTCCCTAGCCCTGTTCGTCCAGTTCATCAATCATGCCTCCCATGATCGGGATAGCGTAAAAAGATGAACACGATAAACACGACAAGCCATAAAAAACCGACATAATAATTCGGCCAGGCATTGGACAAATCCACCATAAAACCACCCCCATTGAGTTCAAGGGATAGGATTTCCAAGGTCACCAAATATCATTCCACAACATCTTCCATAAGCCTATGCAAAGTTTGAAAACAATCGTGATATCGAGGAACGCCTAACGCTTCAAATAAAGAGAGTATGCTTTTCTCGATATGATCTAGGGGTTTACTATGTTGTTCGATATATTCCTTGGTGATTGAGGTAAGACCGTGACCAATCATGCCATCTGTTCGCATCTGTAGCACGTCCATCACCCAATCTTCACACAATAATTGATGTGCTGTCGTTTGTTTCACATATGCAGGCTGATCATTAAGTTTTTTAATCAGCAAGTGCAGCATCGCCTGATGTCTTGTGCTGACGTCATACAGTACAGCACCCACAGGACTTTTCTTGTGCAGCAAAGCAAACGTCTTTTGATGAATGTCGAGACCAAAGTAGACCCAAACGATCTCCTCAAGCAACCGATACACCCTTGTCAGCCATTCTCCAAAATCACTGCGCACACAAAATGCTCGCATCTGCGCGACAAGCAAATTCATCACAGCATATTGTTCTCCGCGATAGAGCTTCATCCACAAAGTGAATTTTTGCGGTTCATGAGAGCGTTTCACGACCGAAGTCAGCATGGTCGCATCTTGCTCACTGATGTTACTCATCAATAAACGGCGCGACACATCGGCAAGACCTGCAAGCGAGGCTGGTAAAAGCCCTTGTTCAGTGGCAGCAAGCATGCCACGATACTCATACAAACCGGTGTAAATGCGTAGAAGCGTTCGAGGATGATCTTTGCGATGAGGTTTTTGAAGCACAAAGTGATCACTGATCGTGGCTTGTGACAGCAGCGATACAATAGCATTTTTCAAAATATCATAAGGGTTATGCCCTATCTCATGTCCAAGGTCTGCCATAACCAAGTGCAAATCGGACGAAAAATGTTCGATGTGTTCTTGATCTGTCCCCCCCGCTCGCGCATATCCTTCGTACCGAGACCACAGGCCCTTATGCGAAAATCCGACACGTCCATGACCCAGTATCGAATGATTGCGCAAGTCAATCGTCTGTGCGACTTGCTGGCTTTTCAAATAAAAGTATGCGCCAAGGTGTTCTTTTTTCTCAGAGCTCATAAGCAATTTGCCAATTTGCATCAACATCTGTGGGGCTCGGCCGTAAGTCCAGAGTTCATCGTTATCCGGTACAGGAAACTGTTGCAAAAGATATCGCATCAACACTTCACGAAAGCGGTAAAAGCGCGTTAAAAAAGCGCCTAAATCATCCCCACGTAGATTCATCGTCATCTGATGAACAAGTTCTTCTAAGATGAAGACTGTGCCGGATTCTCGTCTATCTTTCGCCAATCGAAGCCATACACGGAAATCTGTCTGCGATAAAAAATCCCCCAAAAGGGAGACGGCACGCTCGTGATCAAAATGATAAGCATAGTATAAGGCACGAAGCAATGGCACGGCATCACGTAAAATCGTCTGATCATCTTGTGCTACAACTCGTTGACATAGGATACTGGCTCCGCGAAAATCATTTTCAAGTACATGAATTTTGACCAGTTCTACAATGTTAACGCCTCTGTCGATTGCAATTCCCCCCCTACAAAGCTACCCAAAACACGCACTTGATGGCCCAATATATCAAGAATCGCTAACGCTTTACCCATGCGCTCGTCATTTTTTCCAACTTGCACTTCCATGTAAAATTGATACGTGCCCAATCGCGCCTTGGTCGGCCGTGACTCGATCCACGCTAAGTTCAACTCAAGGGTGGCAAATACTTGCAAAATATTGGCCAACATGCCAGCATGTTCTTGCGATGGAGTAATTAATAGCATTGTTTTATCAGCATCAGATCGAAACGTTTCTTCCTGTGAAAACACAACAAATCGCGTGTGATTCAGCGCAACGTCCTGAATATCGGAGGCCAAAATTTGTAAACCAAATTCTTTAGCGGCCCATGCCGATGCGACAGCCGCGCGGTGAACATCGTCAGCGTCTTTTACCAACTTCGCTGCAGATGCTGTGCTATCCGTCAACTGCATGGTGGCCCCAAGCCCACGTATAAATTTATAACATTGCGAAATTGCGGGAGCGATCGACCACACCTCTTCAATTTCGTCCAGTTTGGCAGAAGGTATACCTAAAAGTTGCAAAGAAATGGACAAAATCAATTCGCCATGCACAAACACATTCGAAGCATCGGCTAGACTATCAAGCGTAAGATTGATCGAGCCTTCAATCGTGTTTTCTAGCGGCAAAATCCCTTGATCAATAACGCCCTTGCTGACGTCCTCCATGACCTCCGGAACAGTTGGATAAGCAATCAACGTGGCACTCGTACCGGCAAAATAACGAGTAGCTGCTTCTTCACTAAACGTCCCCTTTGGACCTAAATAACCAATTAACACGGCATTCACTCCTTCAAACCTTTTCTTGATTCAAGATTGTGACCATCATGCGTTGCAGCGTATTCGCAAAAAATTCTTGGTCCTGTTTCGTTCGTGCCTTGGGTCCCGTGTTACGATGGCCTTTCTTACGTATATGCTGATGGAGTGCTCGTTCAAATAAAAGTCGATCTATATTGTCTTTTGTATATTCCATACCTTTGACAGACAACGCAAAGGCACCCTTGACCAACACCAGCGCAGCTAATCCAAAATCCTGTGTAACAACAATCGTTGACAAGGCGTCCGTAATGGCATTGATAATACGCAAATCAGTTGCTTGTGGACTTGCATCAACCGTTATATGGTTGTCACCCGTCAACATGTGGTTAATGGAACTCACCGTGCGTACTGAAAAAGCAAGTTCTTCAGCCAAACGATGAACCGTCGTGACAACATCTTTAGGTGCTGCATCAGCATCGATCCAAATCATTCTCATCAACTTACACTTCCATTTTCCACGAGAAAAATTATACAGTACATGGCAAGTATACCATGGCTCAATTTGAGAATGCTGATTAACGATAGCTATCTTCAGCTACATAATAAGGAGGATGTACCATGAGATGGGGCGGTTGGACTTGGGTCGCATGGGCTCTTGTCATCATCGGGGGCCTCAATTGGGGTTTCATCGGATTGTTTCACTTTGATCTGGTTGCGGCCATTTTCGGACCTATGACAGCGATGAGCCGAGTCATTTATACATTGATCGGACTCGGTGCCTTATGGCAACTCATCGCTGTTTTGGCAGGTAACGAACGGCGCATATCCTGACTACCATGTGCGCAACCCCCGATAAACAGAGGTTGCGCACGTCCTTTAAGCCTGATTTAAACTGTATTAGACCGCTTTGGTCAACAGCAAAAAAGAACTGGGAATCACTGTTTCAAAGCGCAACTCTCTCTTTGTAACAGGATGAATCAAGGCAAGAATTTGCGCATGCAATGCGAGTCGTCCAAGAGGATTGGTTTTTGCCCCATAACGTTTATCGCCAGCAACACTATGTCCAATATGTTGCATATGCACGCGAATCTGATTTTTTCGCCCAGTTTGTAATTTCACACGCAAAAGTGAGTACTGCTTGGTCCGTTGCAATACCTGATAATGGGTGACAGCAAGATCACCAACACCGCGGGTGCTCACATACATAAGTTGCGTACTTGTTTCCTTTATCCACGTTTCAATGGAGCCTTGTTCTCTTCCAACATTGCCTTCCACGACAGCCACATAGGATCGCTCTGACACGACATCCGTCCAGTTGTCCTGCAGTTCGTGCTTGACTTTCTCTGTTTTAGCAAACATCATGACACCCGATGTTTCTTTATCAAGGCGATGAACAATAAACACACGCGCAGTAGGATCTTTTAGTTGTACATGATCCATCAACACTCGATATGCGGTGCGTTCTTTTTCTTTATCCGTAGCAATCGTTAATAAACCTGGCGGCTTGTCCACCACGATGATGTCATCATCTTCATAAAGAAGTTTCAAACCATAAGCCAAAGTTGCCCAACCAGCTGGTCGAAACCCTTGCGCATGCACGGTCACGATTTGCCCAGGATGCAACACGTAATCATGACGAGACACTAAATGACCGTCTACGCTGATCTGCTTTCGCGTCAATAAGCTTTTCACTTTGTTGCGACCTCGTGATGGTAACTGTTCCAGTAAAAAAGGTAATAAAATCATTTCATCTCGTGCAGTAAACGAGATATCTTGTGACACACGATCCACCTCATGACTATCTGTCAATTTGCTTATAGTATACATTACCTTAGCCATAGCAAGCCAAATAGGCTAACACCAACGAGAAAGATGAAAAACTCGATATCGATACTCTTTATCGCCACATCACGGTAAAAGGAACGCCCATTTCGCGAACTGGCAGCGCGTCCAAAGAATCCGCGCGCCTCCATGGCGATCGCAACGCGTTCACTCATACGAATACCTTGACTTAGAAGAGGTATCGCATACGTAATAAAACGCGTAAAAGTGAACCGACTATCATTGCCTCGCACCTGACGCGCTTGCCGCAATTTCATCCATTCTGATGAAAACAGTGGCACGACCCGCAATCCTGCCATCGTACCGTAAGCGAACTTGGGCGGCACACCGAGATCTTTACAAAACCCAATAATGAGGTCTGTAAAGTCGATCGTTGTCACAAGCAAAATGCCAAAGAGTACAGAGCCGAGCATCCTGATCGATAAAATGAGTCCTTCAATAACGCCGTAATAACTGAGTCGGTACCATAAGAAATTGATCGTATGCACACCTGGTGGAACGGCTACATTAGCGACTGTTGACCACATGTACAAGACATAAAGGGCCAAAAACGGAAGGATTAACTTAATAATCTTAAACGGGGTCATAAAAGCGAGACCCATCATCACGGCGACGGGCAAAAGTAACATAAAAATAGCCTGTGGCAAGGTATAAGCAAACATCGCTACCATCGTTGCTGCAAACATACCCACAAAGAGAACAGATGGGTGTAGCTGGAAGATTGGTAAGGTCTGTTTTTTTCCCGTCATCTCATCACGATCATACAAACCTACCACGGCCGTGTGATCGTAAAGCGTCGTATCATCAAGCAAATGCGCCTTATGCAACACGTCATTGCGCTGAAAGAGCTCCGCACACGTACCTTCAAACAGGAGTTTGCCTTGCGCTAATACCAAAACCTTCGTCGCATACTGTTTCACCAGATCCATATCATGCGTCGTCATGACAATCGTCTTACCAGACACATGCAATGCATATAGACGTTCCATAATCGCCTGTTGTGTTTTGGCATCTTGACCGAAAGTCGGCTCATCGAGCAAAAACACATCATGGTCGGTTCGTAACATCGATGCCACAGACAAGCGTCGCTTTTGCCCTTGGCTTAAAGAAAATGGACTATGTTGTTCTGTACCTTGCAAACCAAATTCCTGTAATAATGATGCGATCTCTTCGGGTACCTCATCACCAACTATACGATTCGCAAGTTCATCACCCACACGTTCATAAATAAACTGAAATTCCGGATTTTGAAAACAGTAAGCTAAGCGAGCAAAACGATCGCGTGATTTCATTTTTACTAAAGCGTGATCAAAAACAGTAACCTCACCATGGCTCGGTTTTTGTAGTCCTGCAAGGATTTGCAATAGCGTCGATTTGCCGACACCATTTGGCCCCACGACAGCAACAAGTTCCCCTGCGTTAATAGAAAAGTCAAGATGTTCCCAGACCGTTTTTTTTCGATATTGCATCGTTATATCTCGTGCCGCCAATGCGATGGGAGTATCCAGAGGATTTTTCCTTCGGTCCTGAAAAAGTATGGAGTCTTTGACATTATCATCCCTACTTAGAACTAAGGCACGTGGCGCCGCCTTAAACGGCGCCACGACTCCTTTTTCAATCAACCAAGACCACTCTTCTTGCAACACGGAAACTGTAGGGCCTATACGATGAATAGTGCCCATTTCGTCAAACAAAACAACCGTGTCCATGGCAGAGAGCAGCGCATCAAATTTGTGTTCAATAACGATCATGCTCTGCCCTGTGCGATGCAATTCCTCGATCCGATGAAATACTTGTGAGGAGGCAAGCGGATCCAAATTCGCGGTTGGTTCATCAAAGATCAATAAAGTTGGTTGCAAACTTAGTGCACATGCGATGGCGAGCAGTTGTTTCATACCACCTGAAAACATGGCTGCTTGTGCATTAAATGGCACCGCTAAACCTGCTAACGCAAGCGCTTGTCTGAGGATAGAGGGCATCGATTCCCGAGGAATCGATTGGTTTTCTAAGCCAAACGCCAGCTCATCATCCACTTGAAGCATACAAAATTGCGCGTCTGGATCTTGAAAAACATAGCCAACCTGTCCAGGAGTTTTCACCGCATCAGCATGCCACACGTTACCCTCAACGCTCGCCTCAACAGAACTCGGAATCAAATGTGCACAAAGCATCGCAAGCGTACTTTTCCCACATCCACTGGGTCCCATAAACAAGACAGATTCTCCACGATGCACCGTTAAAGACACATCCTGAAGTACTGGCACAGATGTCCCTTCATATGTGATAGACACATCGTTCATCACGATCAATGGTTCGGCACTGCAAACTTTCATGGTCGTTTTGCACGATCCTTTGCGATCGCAAAATTGCGTAATATACCCGCACGATACAGGGCATCACCAATCCATTTGGGAATCATTCCTCCGGCGATGGCACCACTGATCACAGAGAACAAGAAATACAAAAAGATAATCGATCCAGTATCAACATTGCCGCCTTGAAAATACCAAGTTAGACTGGCTCCAATTCCAGCGAGCGCCCCTGAGAGCATCATGACAGGTGCAGGATACAAACGCCAGGCAAAAATTGCAAATGCGATTTCAGCTCCAATGCCTTGTGTTAGACCCCACACAAGGTTTTGCAATCCAAACTGACTCCCCAAAGCTTGTTCGATCATCGCTGCTACCAATTCAGCGATCAATGCCGCACCAGGGCGACGAATGATAAAAGGAATTAGACCGGATGCAATAAACCAAAGACCATTCAACATACCTTGTGACGGAACCCATG
>DAHWJX010000131.1:0-5486 GCA_027343965.1 Caryophanales bacterium
AACGTTTGATCCTTTAGTATCTCGCCTGCTACCATTTTGCCCGTTTTCCCAAATCCAATCAATCCCACCTTCAATTCAAGTTCCTCCCTTTCTAGGCATATAAAAAGACAATTCTAATAATTATCGACCCCAGATCTGGATAGATATCTAGGCCGCTTCACGGCATCAACACGGAAAGATTTTACGGCTACGCCGATGATCATGACAGTTTAAGAGACAGTCCTAAAGACATCATTAAATAATGTGAAATGGATAAATCTGAAGAAAGAAAGGAATGCAGCACGTACTGTATTCGCCTACGAGGTTAGCTGACGGATTCGGCGCTTAGCTCGCCTATGGTTTGCAACGGGCGATGCAAACCAATTCACCCCAATTACTGGATCCCCCGTTTCTGTCAAAAGTAGACAGAATTTGGCCCTTCCATCAATGCTACAGAAGATATTTTTACATTAGCATGCTTTACCGTATCAAGCAAGGGACCACATGGAATATGAGTCATCAATTTATCCGAGGTATGAGCATCAATACCGATCATATTGAGTACTAGAACCAACAAACGGCACTTAGTGAGTAGGATCATAATACGTTCGTAACCATCGCAGTTCACGTTCTAGTGAAAACTCTTTCTGTTCTTTTGTATCCATAGAAAAAACTTCGACCCCACATGGTTCTCCAAGAAGTGGTCATCAAATCATCTAGGGTTTCCACACCTTCAGCCACAACCGCATGACTAGAACCCATGTAGTCTAGAAGCAAACGAAGCATTCGCTGTTTCCCAGGGAACAAAACGAGAATCCAACAATGTGGTGGGTACAACATTGATAAACAGAGGAAAATGAGCGAATGCCCTAGGAAATCGTATGTACTGTTCAGTAACATGCTGTAAAACGAGGCAATCGGCTTCGAACGAACGTTCCAGCGTATGAGCCGCACGAAACCAATACTCCGGTGAAACGGGGATGTCATGATAGCGTGAACGTGTTAATACTTCATGAGCAAAGACCTGATGGTGATTGTGATCCATGATGGGTTGATAAACCAAATCATCGTGTTATTCATTAAAATAAAGAACAAATAGCGCCCAAAACGGGCGCTTAAATAAACTTCATCCCATATTAGGAAACAACGGTATGCACATAATCCATTTTGGGATCAAGGTTGGGGAAATCGCTTCGAAAATGCGCGCCTCTACTTTCTTGTCGAGATAGGGCAGATTCAAGAATCAACCGAGAAGTACAGATAGCTGGCGACAGTGGATAACTTTGCTGTAAAACAGTGAGGACTTTCAACCCATGCTCTAAGGAATCTCTATTTCGAACAATACCGGCCGCCTTCCACATCACCGCTTGTACTTCACCAAGTATTTCTTGGCTATCCGGTAATAGGGTAGCGGAAACCTTATATTCATGAAAATCATGATCCTCTTCAAACTTTGTACATTCCATATGCTCCGCTATTGAGAACGCCATCACAAGGCATTCGAGTAACGAATTACTCGCTAGTCGGTTAGCTCCATGCAATCCTGTGCTTGCTACTTCACCGATGGCATAGAGTCCTGGAACATTAGTTTGTCCGTTGATTTTAGCGTTGATTCCCCCCATCATGAAGTGAGCTGCAGGCGATATAGGAATTAGATCATGCGCCGGATTGATTCCATACAAACGACAAGTTTCAAATATGGTTGGAAATTTCTTTACAAAATCCAGAACATTTCGGCAATCTAGGTAGACCTTCTTGCCTTGTTGTAACCTGCTATAAATGGCACGTGCTACAACATCACGGGGTTCTAAATCTCCCCGTGGATACTCCCTCATGATGGCATCGCCCAAATGATCCACTAATGTACCACCGGCACCACGAACCGCCTCGGAGATCAAAAATGATGGATACCCCTCAAGATCGAGTGTCGTTGGATGAAATTGCACAAACTCCAGATCTCGCAAACCTGCCCCCACGTGGTAAGCCAAGGCAATTCCGTCCCCCGTCGCACCAGAAGGATTTGTCGTTCGTTGAAATAACTGCCCCGTCCCACCGGTCGCAAGGATGACCGCACGCCTGGCATAACACCGAATCTGTTCAAAAGGTTCTCCTTGTAATTGACCGAATACTCCTATGACGCGCTTATTTTGGTTTTGCATAAGAGAAAGCACATGTACATTCACCACGCGTTGAATACTTGAGTTCTTTTCTAATGCCGCCATGACGGTCTCCATTACCTTACGCCCAGTGGCATCTCCACCTGCATGTAAAATCCTGTGCCGATTATGGGCTCCTTCTAATCCCAGGGAAATATCCCCCATTGAATTTTGATCAAATAACACTCCAATGTCTCGCAACCATGGAATTAATTTGGGTCCTGTTGCCGTAAGATAGCTCACAACCTCGCTATCGCATAATGCTACACCCACCTCCATGGTATCTTTCGCATGTAACTCAGCAGTATCATCTGATCCAACAGCCGCCGCAATACCCCCTTGAGCGGCAAAAGAATTGCTCTCGGCTGGCAACGCCTTGGATAGAAGAAGCACTGTTCCTTGAGTGCTTAGCAAGTACGCAGCAACGCTACCTGCAAGTCCGCTTCCTACAACGACGAAATCAGCATATAAAACCTTCATTATAGTTACTCCTTTTTGGCGGTCTTCTTATTCAAACGTCACATCTAATCCCACATCGACACTGGTCACTGAGTGAGTCAATGCACCCATAGAAATATAGTGAACACCAGTTTGTGCAACTTCATTGAGGCGATCTACCGTCATGTTTCCAGAAGCTTCAATCAAGACATGGTTGTTCGTTAGTTGTACTGCCTTACGTAAAGTCGGCAAATCCATATTGTCGAGCAATATCATATCTGCATCGGTTGTCAAAGCTTCCTTGAGTTGAGCGAGTGTATCAACTTCCACCTCTATTTTTGTAGATAGTCCAACGCTCTCACGCGCCTTTTGTACGGCAGCAGCAACCCCTCCACACAGCGCAATATGATTATCTTTTATGAGTACCATGTCATCTAGGCCAAAACGGTGGTTGTGTCCCCCACCCATTTTCACCGCATACTTTTCAAGTACACGCCATCCTGGTGTCGTTTTTCGTGTATCGAGCAATTTGGTGGAAGTCCCCTTTAATTGATCAACAGCTTCTCGTGTGAACGTTGCAATGCCCGTGAGCCGTCCAAGAAAATTCAACGCAGTGCGCTCACCCATTAATAGGGATCTGGCCGGTCCATACAGTTGACACACAGCAGTTCGCTCGCCGCTTATATCCTGTCCATCGTCGACAAGATACTCGACTCGCACCTCAGAACCAAGTTCAGAATACACAGCATCAATCATTCTCGATCCAGCAATTCGTGCTGGTTGTTTTACATATACGGTCGCTCTTGCTTGAAGATGCGCATCAATAATGGCTTCTGTTGTACAGTCGCCTCTTCCAATATCTTCAGCCAATGCAAGTCGAATCAGCAATTTTGTTGAATCGGCGAGAAACATAGACAAACCTCCTGAGATTTCGGTATCAAATGTTTGTATGACGTCACAGCGCACGCGGGAAATTTACCCAAATTTCAATAAATCGCATAGTGTATACTTACTATTTTACATCTGTATATACAGAAATGGCTACAGCTAAATAGTAATAGTTGATCATAATCAAATTATATGTATATACTCCTGTATAGACTGATCTAGAAGGGATCGAACTGAGATGGCGTCGATAGCGGTAGAACATTCCCTAATTGAAGAGATTGCAGCTTGGAAAAAGAAGCGCAATGCAATAATTCTCGCGCACAATTACGAATTACCAGAGATACAAGATATTGCTGATGTTTTGGGTGATTCGCTTATGCTTGCACGGGCGGCAGCAAAAACAGATGCAGAAGTTATTGTCTTTTGCGGAGTTCATTTCATGGCTGAAACGGCTGCAATACTTAATTCTGAGAAGACAGTTCTGCTGCCCGACATCAATGCCGGTTGTTCACTGGCTGATTCTATCACGGTTGAACAACTCCTCGAGTGGAAACGAGAGCACAAACATGCAGTCGTCGTCTCTTACGTGAACACAACGGCAGAAGTAAAAGCTGAAAGTGACTACTGTTGTACGTCTTCTAATGCTGTCAGAATTGTTGAAAGCATTCCCGCCGATCAAGAAATCCTTTTTCTGCCTGATATGTTCCTGGGTTCCTATGTCAAACGCGTTACAGGTCGTCAAAATATGCATATCTGGATGGGTGAATGTCACGTACATGCAGGTATTGCACCGGCTGACGTAGAAGGAATCTTCAAGAAACACCCACAAGCAGAATTGTTGGTTCATCCGGAATGTGGTTGTTCGACTTCAAGTATGTTTCTATTATCCGAGGGACTCTTGCCCAAAGAACGCACACATATGCTTTCCACCGGCGGAATGTTACAACACGCGCAAAACTCGACATCAAAAGAATTTATTGTTGCCACCGAAATAGGTATCATCCACCAAATGGAAAAAACGAATCCAGGGAAAACATTCTTCGCAGCGAACCGAACTGCCATCTGCCCGTTCATGAAAATGATCACGTTATCCAAAGTTCTAACGGCATTAAAGGAAAATACACACGTCATCACAGTACCCGCCGGAATTCGTGAGCGTGCAAAAGTTGCAATTGATAGAATGATTGCGATTGGCTAGATAAGTACAACTTGTACCGTCTTGCAGTGAATACCATTCTTATGACGGCTGCAGGTGGCCGCATCGTGCTTTTTACAAAACTTTATGCTGGCGGCGCATGAACACGGGGTAGGAACAGTCATCACCTCATTCGGAGCTACACCCCCCGGCCGCGCCACCCTTGAAGTTTCAGATGGATATGTCACCATGGATAAGCTAAAGCAGCTACCTTGGGCGTCTGCTTTGAGAAGCCTGCATCAGATAATCGTATTGGTTGCTACAAGTGCATTGACATTCGATATGTCGTCGTCTATATTTTTACATAGATTATTCTATTGATCAATTGAATAACGGAGGTAAGGCAATGAATGCCGATCGGGCCTTCAAGGATGCGATTTATGAACAGATCGCGCGTATTAGTCGGGCCGTGATGCACCCACGACGCTTGGAACTCTTAGATCTCTTGTGTCAAGGACCAATGACCGTAGAATTGTTGGCTCGTAAAAGTGCAATGTCGATTGGAAATGCATCGCAGCACTTACAACATTTACGCGAAGCCCGTTTGGTCAAAGTCAGTCCCCAGGGTACTGCACGGATCTACCAACTCGCAGACGATGCTACGTGTGATTTATTTCTTACCTTGCGAAGTTTGGCTGAGCGCTATTATGCAGAAATGCGAGAGGTAACTGATTCGTTTCTTAGAGATAAAAATGAACTAGAAGCTATTGAAGCAACCACACTTGCAGACCGTTTTGAACGCGAGTCACCGGTGTTGCTTGACGTTCGACCATCCGAAGAATATGACGCAGGTCATTGGCCAGGTGCACTTTCTCTTCCCGTTGAGGAGT
>DAHWJX010000143.1:0-8197 GCA_027343965.1 Caryophanales bacterium
TGTGTGAAAGCGTTCTGTCGAGGTGATATGCACAAAGTCCAGAATCTGAATCACAATCGCAGGTTGTAAAACGCCATAGTCTCGGCCTCGTTGTATTTGTTCATCATACATGCGCGACCAATAGAGTAAGCTACGTTTTACGATAGCGTAAAGTCGACCATCAAATCCATATATCGTTTCATTGGGTTTCTCTCACTTCACCAAGCGCAACAGCAAGATCCAACTGATCAAGATGATGTAAAGACTCGTTACCCACTGTTCAAACGGGTCTACGTTATTTAAGCTCACGGCGATGATCGCAAGCAAGTTGAGCGCGACAATCGCAAGAAGGCTCGCCCAACCACGAAAAATTCTCAAGTGCTTGCGAGAGAACCACAGCACCAAATCCAAGACAAACGTCGCTCCAGACGTTTGCAGTCCAGGGTGGGTCATGTAACTTTGCAGGATCAATCCCGAGATGCCGGTCATGACGATCAGCAACAGCAGGGGGTAGTCGCGCACAAAGCGCACGACAGTGTCAATCACGTGGTCACGCAAGTAGTTATGGTTCCTACGTACGTCTTTATGTACATCGCTACCTTTATGCATAAAACCTCCATGGCCCATCCGCAATTAGGATTAACCAGACACCGTCTTCATCATCATCTACCATTACCATCATTAACTGGCACCGTCATGAAATAGCACGGCAGGAATCGTTTTGAAAAGTATATACCAATCACGCAGATACGACCACTGATCGATGTAGCTCAGATCCATCATCATCCAGCGATCAAAATCAACGTTGTTTCTGCCGCTGATCTGCCAGATGCACGTGATGCCAGGGCGAACCGATAGGCGTCGGCGCTGCCATGGTTCGTACTTTTCCACCTCCGAAGGCAAGGGAGGTCGTGGACCGACGAGACTCATGTGGCCTAAAAACACATTCCATAATTGGGGGAGTTCATCGAGACTGGTCTTTCGCAGGAACTTCCCGATGGGAGTAACGCGTGGATCATTCGTGATCTTAAAGACAGGGCCTGACATCTCATTTAAATGTTCCAAGGATTTTTTGATCTTTTCCGCATCGACGACCATGCTGCGAAATTTGATCAAAGGAAAAGTTCTTCCTCGTAGTCCTACACGCTCTTGCACAAAAAAGACGGGGCCAGGGCTTGTCCACTTGATGAGTATCATGATAATGAGATAGACAGGTGATAAGATGATCAGCGCAATCCCTGCTAAGAAGATATCCGTCAGGCGTTTAAAAGCGCGGCCAAAAGGTGCATTGCGGTGTGGCAAGATGCGAATTGCCGTTCCATAGGGCATCTCGATCACCTCATGGCGCGCGGCGGTGAGCGATAGCTGCCCGATCAACAGTTCAGATGGGATACCGCGTAATTGGCAAGCGCGAATACAATACTCGATCTCTTTGGCAGCAAGCGTGGGATAGAGCATCACGCAATCCACGGCGTTTGTCTCAAGGTACGCTTCAAGGCCGCCCACGGTGCCAAGTTGTGATGTCGACGAGGCCAAGTGCATCGTATCCATAGAGCCTGAGATAGCAAAGCTAGCACTGGCTACTTCTTGATAGGCAGCTTGGGATTCTTTATCGGCATCCGGTACGATGATGAGTCGTCGATCGGAGTTTTTCATCATTTTAAACGCGGTTTTTAGGATAAAGACGATTATGAGAAATAAGGCAAAGCTGATGATCGCAAAGCCGATTGCGATGATGCGGCTCAATTGATTGAGGTGAAAAAGAAAGATGGTCGTGCCATAGAGTAGAAGCGAAAAGATCGTGGATTTGAGCGTATGAATGACATGGTCATAAAAAGGTTTGCTCAGATCAGGACTATGTTCTTGACGCATGGCAAGCACGATGCCCCACACGACAAGTAAGATGCCTAGCGTCATCAAGCTTAGCGGAGAGTGAAATTGAAAAGGTATCTTGGATTTGACCGCTAAAAAAAGATTATACGATAAGATAAAAGAGACTAAAAGTCCGATGATTTGCAACAAATTATGTATTCTTGTTAGCATTTTAAGGTGATCTGCCATATAGTGATGTCCCCCGAAATCACGTTACTGTATTCTATTCGTTACGAAAGCTTTGACGTCTGCCAAACTAGCTCGGCATTTTCGACAAATCTCGTTGCTTCATTCACGTATCCCCACTTCTTTGTAATCCAATCATAGGAAACTTGCAAGCCTGGTTTGCGAATCTGTGGATCATGTGCATCGCTTGCTACCAAATGGACAAAACCTTCGCCTATCCACCGTCTCGACAATTTTTGACATAAGGAGCCAAATTCCCCCGTGATGGACCCTGTGGTCACTTGCATCCATGCGCCTTCTTCGATCGCTTGCGCGACTTTATCGTCATCTTTTTGCGCGATGAGGTTTCTTTCTGGATGCGCGATGATCGGCGTGATCTCACGAAGCCGCAGTTCATAGATCAGTTCGTTCGCTTCACTGGGCCATTCTCTTGTGGGAAATTCCAAAAGAAGAAAGCGCGGTCCGACCTTCTTAGCACCAAGACATAAGGCAACGCCTTGCTCTAGGTGAGAAAGGAGATCGCGATGATGTCTGACTTCCATACCAATTTGAAGCTCGAGGGGAATGCCTTGCGCAACCAAAGCCGTCTGAAGATCGAGAAGGGCCTTTTGACTCACGGCAGGGTCGGCGTGGTACGAAGGTGAAAAGCCATGTGGCGTGGCGAAGATTTTGGTCACACCATCGGCGAGCCAAGCACGCGCCATGGCGTTTGAGATGTTTATTTCAAGCGGTCCATCATCAAGGCCTGGGAGAATATGCGTGTGAAGATCAACGAAGTCGGACATAGAAGTTTCACCCCATTTTTATAAGATTATCATAAAAAAGATTGCGGAAATTGACAAGGAATTCTATAGTGAAAAAGACAAGTTTCGCCTGTAAATTACTATATTCGTGTTTG
Source organism: Caryophanales bacterium (assembly GCA_027343965.1). Classification (GTDB taxonomy): domain Bacteria; phylum Bacillota; class Bacilli; order Alicyclobacillales; family SLC66; genus JAKACU01. The sequence continues at coordinate 2,936 of DAHWJX010000143.1, forward strand.
ACCGACATGATTGTCCGTGTATAATAGAGCGCGACAAGACTATGAGTACAAGTGAGGTTACGTATGGAGGGCACAGCAGAAATTTCTTTGAAAGAATATTGGGCCATCATTAAGCGCTGGTGGGTGATGATCGTCAGCATCACGGTGATCGCGGCCTTGGTAAGCGGTATCGCTAGTGAATTTTTTATCAAACCGACGTACGAAGAAAGTACCACGCTACTCGTAAACCAAAAGACGACGCCGAGCCAAGCCGCGATGGATGCTTTGTATAGTGCCATTCAAGCCAATGAATCTTTGGTGCAAACCTATAGTCAAATTATGACGAGTAACGTTATTTTAGATAATGTGATACAAGACTTAAAACTTTCCTATAAACCTTCACAATTAGCCAGTATGATCTCACTAACATCGAATAACCAATCCGAAGTCATTACCTTAAATGTCAAAGCAAACTCGGCTGATCTTGCCGCTAACATCGCCAATACTCTGGCATCGGTGTTTCAAAAGAAAGTCGTGCAGATCATGCAAGTGAGTAACGTGCAGATCATCGATCCTGCTGTGGTTCAAGCGAATACGCCGCCAGTGAGTCCCAATAAGAAGCAAAATATCGCGATTGCGTTCATCCTCGGTCTGATGGTCAGTGTCGGTCTTGCCTTTTTGATCGAATATCTGGATGACTCGGTTCGTTCGGAAGAAGAAGCTGCGCAAATTCTTGGTGTACCTGTACTTGGTGTCGTTCCTTTGATTCATCCTGCGACAGAAAGCAAAGCTGCGAAGGCAGTGCAAAGTTCGGCGAGTGCTGTGGTTCAAACGGCAGCAAGTAGTGCTATAAAACGCGACTAAGTGCAAAGGGTGTTTATGATGAAAGAGACGGATAGACAGCAAAACCTGGTGACCATTTTAAATCCGAATTCCACCGTGTCAGAAGTGTATCGTGTGATTCGCGCGAACCTTGACTTCATGGGTGTCGATGAACCGATTCGCTCGATGGTGGTCACAAGCAGCATGCCTGGAGAAGGCAAAACGGTGACAGGCGCTAACTTTGCGATCGTCAATGCCCAAGCAGGACGCCGCACGATCATTGTCGATGCGGATCTGCGTAAACCGATGATGCACAGGGTATTTCAGCTATCGAATCAAACCGGTGTGACGAGTGTATTGATCAAGCAAAGCGAGCTTACATCAGCCATCCAGCACACGAAAGTCGAGAACCTTGATGTGCTGACAAGCGGTGCACTTCCGCCAAATCCCGCAGAAGTTGTGGGATCCAAAGCGATGAAAGAGCTCATCAAACAACTTACCGAGATGTATGACCTTGTGATCGTCGACTCTCCGCCTGTTCTTTCGGTAGCGGATGCACGACTACTGGGGCAGGAGGTCAATGGCGTGCTCTTTGTCGTTAGTGCTCATCAGGTGAGCAAGGTGGCCTTGAAGAAGGCGAAGGAGTCCTTGGATCTTGTCGGTGTCAAGATTATTGGGACGATACTCAATAAGAAGAAACTCACGAAAAGCGAGAATTATTATTATTACCATTACGGGTATGGTACGAAAGCTTAGTATAAGGCGAATTCACTTATAGATGTAAACACGGCCTCTTGAGTAGGAAGCCGTGTTTTTTCATTTTTATCTTTCTTTTTGGAACTTATCTGCTTGATAAGAATGTGCTTACTTGATGGTCTACATAGCGTTGAATCTGTTCATTGGCCACTTGCTCTCCTAACATGTCAGAGAGGTCGTTATAGGCGTTGCAGACCGCGTCTTGTAGCATCTGTAATGCCAAATGTATGGCACTTTGCTTAGACTGTTCTAGGGGCTTGCCATTGTCTGATGAGGTTGTCCGTACTTCGCCACAGGACGTGATAGGAAGCGATAGCTGAATGGTTGAAAGGATGATTGCCGCAGTATCGGTAGTAGGTAGGGATGGCTTTTCAAGGCTCGTCACCATTTTGATGTGCGATCTTGCATTGGATAGGTCAACGTTTGTTTTTGTAGGGGCAAGTTGAGTATGCTCCCTACGTGGATTACTAGGAAGTGTTTGTTGTGTGGCGGTGATGTTGTCCTTACCGACTAAGTCGTTGATCTGCTGCTGTTCTTCAGAACCTTCGATCAACGACCACTTATGTAACCAGTGAAATAAGGCCGGGCCACTGATGCCTTGCTCTTTTGCGATGCGGTTCTTGCTCTTGCCTTTGGCACGTTCCAAGAGGTACTCTTCTTTGGTCAATGAGAATCCCACGCGGGTTTGCTCCTTTCTTGTGTACTTTACGCGATGATATTCCATCAAGCGCGGTACGGAAAAGCCTTCCTTATCAAGAATGTCACCTAGGAGTGTCAGTATCTCTTTATCAGCCTCTGTATAGCGCGTGGCGATCAATGGCGATAAAGAAACGCCGAAAACTTCACAGGCGACTTGTAAGCTCGTTCGGTTAGAAATCCAGTGAAGCGTTTCCTTCCAAGTCATGCCATGTTGATTGCCAAAATTTTTAATCATGGCGTACCAGTTAATCTCATCAGTAGCTACACTGTCCGTTGTAGCCGAGACCTGTGGTGTGCTCATCCTACTTCCCCCACTTACCTTATGGTTTGCATGTAACTTATAAGTAGCTCCCCCGAGCGAGATCATCGAACTATAGCCTATTACTGCACACTTCGACGAACTCTATATGCATTCGACAAGTTTCTTTTATTTTCCTGCTGAAATCGTAAGGAGATAGTAGAGCATTTATCTTCATAAACATAACCATCTATAAAGAGCAGCCAAACGATTTCTTTTGATTATAAGTGGGAATGGTTATAGATGTAAGCTGGCTGCTTGCTTAGCAAAAGTTTTTTCTTTTGAGTTGATACAGAAACGTCAATGTAATTAGGCACTAAACGGTCGATATGGTAGGTGTTCGCCATGGTGTATACTAATAAGATGGGGTTATAATAGAAGCTTAGGTGGTCTTGTCATGGTAATAATTCGTAGTACAAGTCGAGTGCCATCCACCTTAAAAAACCATAATCGACGACACATAAAGTGTCATCGTGTAATGAGAGTCATTGAGACTCCTAACATCTCAAAATACACAATTGAACAGGCGCTCAGATATGCAAAGGCAACATTGGCTATCGAAGGGCAATTTGTGTCAAAGGATTCAGAAGACATTGTGCGAAAACGCGTAGAGGGAAAAATGACGCATGACGAATTCAGAAAATCGGCGTTAGATCTGGCCCTTAACCGATAAGATGTTCATTTAGTCAAAGTACTGTTATCCTATATATTTTTCAGGACGTGTATCCGTTTGCAGGTTTGATCAGAAATGAGGATATATCTAAGGGCAATACTCCGTTTGCAAGATTTCAGTTCATTAATTCACAATTCAATGAAGTATATGGATAATTGGAAAATGACGATTATCTGAGAAAAACTTCCCGAAAACAGTTTGCAAAGAGAGCAGCATATTTTATGGGGGAAATTAACATCATTCATCCTTTCCGTGAAGGTAATGGTCGGACTCAACGAGAATATTTCCGTTGCCTTGCACAGGAAGTGGGATTTAACTTGGATTGGGACGCAGTGGATAAGGATAAGGCCTTCGATGCGTCGGTACAGTCCGTTTTTAACTGTAGCCATCTGGAAAAGGTTATATTTGATTGTATCAGTTCTCGTTTTGAGGAATAGCGTGATAAAAACTTTCTAAGCATCGGATATTGACTACAAGCTCAGAGAGTTTTGTCAAGTTCGTAAACTGTTGCTTGGTGGAAACTGCTTTGCAAATACCGCAGTGTCCGAAACTGCAGATGAAATTTTCGATTCAAAAACGTAGCAGCGAAAGCAGATTGTCCTTAGCAGTGTCATCAGGGTGCGTACGGATGTAGTGTGTTCCGGCTGTAGATCTCTGTCCTATGATGCATGGTTGGTGACCTCCGCGGATCGTGTAGTAGTAATTCATCTTTGGGTTTACGATATAGTCGTATACCTATTCGCGTGTTTCCATAATACCACTTGATAGTTTTGCCTTTGCTATGTATTGCTCTTTAGTTTTAGGACTGTCAACATGGACTGCACTAACAGGATCGGGCACTCTATCCACTTCATTTCAAGAATAAATTTCCAATATCGTTTGGAATTCAAAATACGGCTACGTTGATAGTTAGAATAGGACAAATTTGGCCCTGCATAGGTTTATTATCATACCTGTGGAGGGGCTAAAGTGGCGATTTCTAGGGTTAACAGAAAAATACCTGTACAAAAAATCGTAATGCAACCACTCTTCGAACGCCTAGATCGCTGTGAAGTAGGTCCAGACGCATATCTGGCTGCAAAGCAAATCCCGCTGAGTGTGATCTGGAATCTGGATACTCAGGATTACACTCTATTGCATGGATATGCTGCATTTGATGGACTAGACAGCAAGGATAATGTCCTAGTCACTGTGTACAGGGTCGACACTGAAGAGGAAAAGTTGCTTATAGTAAGCTTGCTTCATAATCGGGAAGAGCTCTCGTATTGGGCTGCGGTTGAGGTATTACTTTTGTACAAGGATAACCACTTATCGAATCAGATCATTTGCCGACTCACAGGGTGGAAGACGTCTACAGTGAAAAGACATTACCAAATCATTAATGATCTTGATACTTCCTCTATCCATGAAGCTGAGAGCCATAACGTAAAACTGACAACTTGGGGGCTGGTTCAGCAAATTGTGCAAGCTGGACGTAGTGGTGGTTACGCTTTTGAGGTTCGCGTTTTAGAACTCGAAAGGAGATCACAGAATGAATTGAGAACGTTGCTTCGTTTTATCAAACTACCAGAGTTTCTTTCGTTGAACGTATCTGACAAAATTGATGCATTTCAAAAAGCTGTATCAATGGTTCATAGTCAGCATAACGTGAGGGTCATTGGCGAGGCGTTGAATATCATCTTTATAACGAACACTGAACGTACTGAACGCTTTTTTTCAGCGCTGCAGAACCTCACCGCACTCTATCAAAATGTAGATTGGAATAGTGTAAGCAAAGACGAAATCTTGAGCATCAAGGCATATTTCCAACAAATTATGGATGGTCTACGAAGTGATGCCATGGTGCTCGGGGGTCTCTAATTTGCCGTTTGAAATCTATCACTTCGATCAGGCCCGATTAAACAAGTACAGCGAATTATCGTTTGAATCAACGCGTTTCCCTTTGCCACAATGCCAGGCAAGAGCCTCCGTTTTATTGAAGGTGAAATGGGATGTCATTGAGGTTCTCTCTGCCGATGGCACGTATCAAGTCTTG
>DAHWJX010000023.1:0-10855 GCA_027343965.1 Caryophanales bacterium
CTCTTGGCGGGAACAAAGTACTGCTGCCACCGTTTGTTTAGGGTCTGCTAGAAATCTTGTCGAACTATACAATATGTTTGACAATGCAAAAAAGCGATGTGCGCAAAAGGTTGTATCAACAGGGGGACCCCCGCGATGCACCTTTCCTAGCAACACACCACCGCCTTCATAAGGCAATACCTCACGCATATAATCAAGCAAACTCAAACGAATAGCATTAGGGAGGATCAATTGCAAGATGTGTCCATCGATCATGGACGAACCGCATTCATCGCTACGATCGCTTTTTGACTCCAAGCTATCACCTCATCGGTTACACCCATTGAACGCATCTCATCAATCGTAAACCACCCAATCTCCATCGATTCGTCACTTACGGTCAGTGTCGTATCACCTAGGGGTCTGGCAAAGTAAATCAAATCTATATGTTGGTGCCCGGGTTCAATATCCTCAAGTTGGATACCTGCAGGACGTGCTAACGCATGGGAAAATCCCGCTGGCTCATAGTCGGCCACCAACACAACGTCGAGCCCAGTCTCTTCTTTAACCTCTCTAATAGCCGCTCTATCAGGTAATTCAGGAGCATCAATATGACCACCTGGAGGTAACCAGCGCTTTAACTTGCGATGGAGAACCAACGCAACTTTTTCACCATGCACGACAATACCCGTTGCTACAAAGTCACGGGTTATCCCATCGTTTCCTTTATACACCGGTTGCACCCTCCAAACTAATCAACGAAATCAAAGATCATGTCACCAACTTGAATTTGATCACCATCTTTTGCGCCGTGAGCTCGTAAGGCATCGTCCACTCCCGAGCGGCGCATAATTCGTTGAAAGCGTAAGACGGCATCATATTGATTGAAATCAGACATCGCCACCAACTTGTCAAGCTCTGCGCTTTGCACTATAAACAGATCATTGTCTCGTTGAATTGTAAAGCGAATCGGATTCTCATTCGATCGATAAACCACTTCATCTTGTGTGGTCTCTTCAACGGTAGGCTTTTGTTCTTCAAGCACTAAAAGTTCTGCCGCCTTTTGCATAAGCAAATCGATCCCTTGATGTGATACGGCCGATATAGCAAACACGGAAACATCCGGATACGCGTCTATAAATCGCTGCAAACGTTCGTTTGCTCCAGGCAAATCCATTTTGTTTGCGGCAACAATTTGCGGACGAACAGACAATTTTGGATCATACATGGACAGTTCACGGTTAATTGCCTCAAAATCAGCGATTGGATCGCGCTCTTCTTGAGTCCCCATGTCGACAACATGAATGAGTACCCGTGTCCGCTCAATATGGCGCAAAAACTCATGTCCAAGGCCCAATCCAACATGTGCGCCCTCAATCAAGCCAGGAAGATCAGCTAGCACAAACTGCCGTTCATCACCTAAAGAAACGACACCTAGATTTGGCGTCAAGGTCGTAAAATGATAATCAGCTATCTTTGGTCTAGCGGCACTAACTACGGATAGCAACGTGGATTTGCCAACGCTCGGAAAACCCACTAAACCAACATCCGCTAATAGGCGCAATTCAAGAATCACTGTCTTTTCTTCGCCAGGTTCTCCTTTTTCTGCCATGTCAGGTGCTGTGTTGCGCGAAGTCGCAAAACGAGCATTACCGCGACCTCCACGCCCACCTTTGGCAATCACTGCAGTTTGACCGACCTCCGTCAAATCCGCCACCAAGTCTTGTGTCAATACATCACGAACTATCGTGCCCGGCGGTACTTTCACCAACAAATCATCCGCATTGGCGCCATGTTGATTCTTTATCCTGCCATTTTCACCATGTGGAGCTCGCAGATGACGCTGATAACGAAAATCAAGCAACGTTCGCAACCCAGGGTCTACGATGAACACGACATCTCCGCCGTGCCCCCCATCACCACCAGCAGGTCCACCCATTGGCACATATTTTTCACGTCGGTACGCAACCATGCCATTGCCGCCGTTACCCGCTTTAATTTCAACTTTTGCTACGTCAATAAACATCTCTATCACTTCCAATCTAAAAAACCCAGTCGCTTAGCAACTGGGTTAGGAATCAAAAACACAATCATGCATTTTCCGCAACAGCCACAGCCGTTTCCACAGGGTATACACTAATGCGTTTACGATCATGCCCAAAACGTTCAAACTTGACAAACCCATCAACTTTTGCGAACAACGTGTCATCGCTGCCACGTCCGACATTAACACCAGGATAAAACTTCGTACCGCGTTGACGCACTAAGATACTGCCGCCTGTGACTACTTGACCATCACTGCGTTTGACGCCAAGGCGTTGAGCATGGCTATCACGACCATTACGAGTCGATGAAACCCCTTTTTTGTGAGCAAACAATTGCAAATCAAACCGCAACATAAAACTTGTCCTCCTTCACAAATCTTCAAGCAAAGTGTGTTTTACCACAATGTACTTAGCATGATCATGCATCATTCCTTCAAGTCCAACGACGAGACTCTCTGCCAAAAGCTGTATACCTGGATCGGCTGGCACCATCGCGCATACGTAACCTGACCGAATTTCTGGCGCAAGATCGAATCCACATAATATTTCCACGCTATTCACAAAGGTAATCACTAAGGCCGAGACCGCAGCGCACACAAGATCTTTTCCATATTCGCCCGACTCAGCATGACCTGATATTTCAATACGTTCAATACTGCGTTCTTTCACCGACAAAGCGTCCGAACTCGTTACTACTTTGCGCGAAACCACATGCGCACGAATCATAAAGATCAGCCGTTAATCGTATCGATATGCAACTTGGTGAATGGCTGTCTGTGACCTTGTTTTTTACGATAATTTTTCTTTGACTTGTATTTGAAGACAATAATTTTCTTGTCCTTACCATGTTCAACAACCGTCGCTGTCACACTTGCACCAGAAACCAACGGACTACCCACGGTAACTTGACCTTCTTTTTCCACAAGAAATACTTTATCAAGCGTTACAGATTCCCCAACGCCTGCTTCGACCTTTTCCACATAAACCGTGCCACCCTCAGTGACCTTAAACTGCTTTCCGCCACTCTCAACAATCGCGTACATACGCGCACCTCCAAACAGGTAGGACTCGCTGGTTAGGCACGAAAAGATTCGTTTAAAGACCTATACCCATGCGGTTGACACATCGCTTTGGTGCGTCACAAAGCATAGAATACCACAAGCATCATGGTGAAAGCAATGCAGAAATCGGTTCTCGCCACATACCAGCATCAAATATAGCGTGCAACACAGCCTTTTCTTCAATCATCGTCTGGTTTTCAGTAATATAGATCAAATGGTAATGACCCGGTGCAAAACTTCCTGCAATTTCACCGATACTGGCTGTTGGTAAAACTGCGACTGTCTTTACGGGTTGTATACGGCTGTTTTCAAGACGCTTGGCATCTAAAAAGCGTAACGTATCATATTTTGCCTGTCGACTAAGCGTATAGGCTGAAAATAGAAGAAAGGCGCCAAGTGCTAATAATCCAGCGTCCGTATAGCCAAGAACCAGCGCCGATGCGCCGATCAACATAAGAGCCAGCGATAAGAAGAACGACATGGCAGTCACCACTCTCGTAGCATGCTTATAACCCAAACTCATAGCTAATCCTGCGCGGGCGATCCTTCCTCCGTCCAAAGGTAAAGCAGGCAATAAGTTGAATAAAGCAATCATCCCGTTGATCATCAAAAAATCGGTTGCCCCGCGATCCCCAACCCATCCAGCGAGATGCACCATAGCTGTCAACAGCGCCAGTACCAAATTGACAAGTGGTCCGCACAGTGCAATCACGGTCTCATGCCGCACCTGAAAACCCAGTGTCGATGCTGCCATGCGTGCGACACCACCAAAAGGCAACAATTCAATACCTTCGACAACATAGCCGTAGCGGCGGGCAGCGACAATATGCCCAATTTCATGTAAAACAACCACCACAAACCATACGATGAGATCAACCGCAAATCCCCCATACACAGCAAGCGCCATAACAGCGACAAATAGAGGATGGATGTGAATCCTAATACCAAACATTTTCATGGTTTAGAATCTTGCAGCAATGTCGCCGGATCTTTGTACGAGCCACCGCGAATGTAACCAAATGTTAAAAGACTGCTGTTTTCTGGCAAGAATCCGATGGTTTGACCCGCAACGACATACTCATGTGCATGCACAGCGATTCGGCCCAAATGAGCATAAAATGTCTGTCCGAGACCTCCATGATCAATTGTGACATAGTAACCATTTGCCTGTGTTTCACCCACGTTATCCACCAATCCTTCTGCTGCTGCCACCACCGTTGCACCCGGATGACCTTGAAAAACGACCTCAGGACTTACAACAGAAAATGTCCGTACGATAGATCCTTTGATCGGCGCCACGACATAAAACGGCGTTGCTGCAGTGGTCACCGTAGCTGTGCCTGAGCTAGGTAGATTGCCAAAAGCTCTTGCCAAACTTGCCGGCAAATCAACCTGCGTATAATCGGGAGCCAAGATGTTTTGTACATCCGTTTTTAAACGGTTAGCAAGTGGTGTGGAACTGTGTGAGATAAACAGCACAGCGAGCACCAAGCATAATGAACCAATCAGCTGCACGGGTAAAAATGATCCGGACTGTGTTGACTCATAGGGTCCATAAGGACGTTCACTATTTCTTGGATAGTTGTTGCGATGAGGTAATTCATTGTACGGACGGTGTGGTGGCGACAAAGGGCGAATCATCGTATTGTCATCGTCATTTTGTTCGGTCGATTGTAACACAGGGCCAGCCCATGATCTTGGGGAACTGTATAAATCATCATCAGGGGAAATGGAGTACTCGGGTCGAATTTGTTTTGTTGTCGTGCGGCTCTTCGCATCGTCTGAATACAAAGCCGCCCCTCCTCACATAAAGTTAGATGGTCAAGCTTTTTCATCTAACTTTATGCGTGGATGAGGCGTTGTATGTCGAACTACAAGAGCAGATGCACTCAGCGAAATCCAATCCATTTGCGCATCTTTTTGAATAAGCCACCTTCATCGGCAATCAAATTCATCAAAGGAACCGGGTCACCTAAAATTCGCCGGGCGATATTACGGTAGCCCATCGAAGCTGGCGAATCGGGACGCATCACGGTTGGTTCTCCCTGGTTAGCAGCGCGAATCACATGTTCGTCGTCAGGAACAATACCCAATAAATCAAGCGATAAAATCGAAATAATATCGTCGATATCTAACATATCACCATTTTTCATCATCTGCGGGCGAATTCTATTGATTATTAATTTAGGCGATGAGATTTTATGCGCTTCTAATAGTCCAATGACACGATCGGCATCTCTTACGGCTGCTTGTTCAGGAGTCGTCACGACGATCGCTTGGTCTGCACCAGTCACAGCCACGCGAAAGCCATGTTCTATACCAGCTGGGCAATCGATAATCACAAAATCAAATTGCTCTTTGAGTTTTGCGACGATCGTTTGCATAGACTGTTCACTTAAGGCAAGCTTATCTTTCGTCTGTGCCGCCGGCAATAAAAACAATTGATCGAATCGCTTATCCTTGATTAATGCCTGCTCCAAACGGCACGACCCAGATGCTACATCAATCACATCGAAGATAATCCGATTCTCAAGTCCCATGACAACATCTAAATTGCGCAGACCAATATCGGTATCTACCATACATACTTTTTTCCCGAGAAGAGCCAACGCTGTACCGATGTTTGCTGAGGATGTTGTTTTACCGACGCCCCCTTTACCAGAAGTTACAACAATCGCTTCTCCCATGACAAATTCCTCCTCATATCCGTGCACCTAACTCATCTTAGCCCTGAACTGTGCTAGATAAGCCATCTGCTCAATCGCCATCTGTTCGCCATCGAGATAGGCAAATTCCATTTCCGCCGGCCTCGTGCGGACGTCTGGTGCGCGACGGACCACATGGGCAATGCGCACTTGCAATGGTTCAAAGTAATTCGCTGCCACCACGGCTTGATGGTTGCCTGACGCACCTGCATGAATAGATCCGCGCAGATGCCCCATAATGTAGACATCCCCAGCGGCAATAATTTGTCCTCCCGGGTTCACATCGCCGATAATCACCACATCACCATCATGTTCAATGATCATGCCAGACCGTACCGTTCCCTTAAATACGTACGGATCTTTGCGCCGCAGACTAGACGCCGTTGGAGCGCCAGCAAAACCGCCAACAATCAGATTACCGTGTGTCGCAAATAGCTTTCGAATCATTCGTTCGTCTTCATCCGTTAATTTTCGCTGACCACATTCTACGTAAGCGGTGATCGTCCCATCACTTTTGGTCTGTCCTTCAAGCTTATGTTCTAACTCTCCGAGCACATCCGCGATATCCACATCATCAGCCAGCACAAACAACAAACCGTTACGGATGCCTTTCACCGTCACCAGATCGCACACCTTCACGGGTGCTGACCTCGCAGATCTCGACATAATTGTCCTCCTGTCAAAAGCCTTCAAACCTCACTATTCAACGTGAGTCTGCGCTTTTCCTGCTTTTACTGAGAAGAATCGATCGAACATGGCACGCGCGATAGGTCCCGTTGAGTCTGCACCATGCCCGCCTCCAGGAATAACAATGGCAATGGCAATTTGCGGATGATGATAAGGAGCGTAACCAATAAAGACAGCGTTATCAAAACCCGCAATCCCTGTTTCAGCCGTTCCCGTCTTGCCAGCTACGGTATACGATAACGGTCGCCCATGATGAAAAGTTTCGTAAGCTGTTCCCGAAGGCGCATTGCATGCCAAATACATGCCCTCTTGAACGACATGTAATTGCTCGTTATGCAAACCGCTTGCTTGCAATGCGTTGACCTGCCTCACTTTATAAGGAACACGCCCCGCCTTTTCTACGACATGTGGTGTAGGACGGATGCCATCATGCGCTAAAGTCGCTGTGTATGTGGCTAGCTCAAGCGTCGTAAATACTTCATTTTGACCGATTGCTGTATAAGGCAGATCGGTTACTTGCCCTGATCCTTCGTTAACGTAACCACTGACTTCTTCCGGCAGGTCAACACCCGTAGCTCCATTGCCCAAACCAAAAAGGTGCTGCATAGTTTCTAAGCGCCTTAATGCAGATAATCGCGTCTTTTGTAGCCACGTCGTGACGGCAACACCATCCTTAGGCGGCCAATGGCCGTAAGCCAAGCTTGCTTTATAAAAATACACATCACAGGATTCTGCAAGGGCCGAACGTAGCGACACATCGTCATGACGCGTCCAACATCGAATAGGTGGACCTTGCGTGAAAGGGATATCCCACTTTCCATCACAGCGTAACGTTGAAGAGGGCGAAACAACGGCTTCTTTCATCGCAAAGAGAGCGGTCAATGGCTTCATAACAGAACCAGGCGCGACAGGCGCTTGCGTAGCCCAATTTCGCTCAGCTGGAGCAAATCGTTTTTCATACACTTCATAGGATATGCCATCAATAAACCATTGTGGATTGTATGTTGGTGCGCTGGCCATGGCGAGTATGGCACCTGTATTCGGATTCAGGGCAACAGCCATGGCATGATCCATCAGCGCATGACCATGAGCTTTTAAGTAGTGAAGTTGCTGTACCAACAGGCGCTGCACATACGCTTGATACGCTGCATCCAACGTAAGTACCACATCTTGTCCTGATGCAGGCTCCCTACTTTGCAAAAGTCGACGAATCGGAACGCCTTGACTGTCTACTTCCATACATATTTTCCCCGGACGTCCGCGTAGTACCTCGTCATAGGAGCGTTCAACGCCACTCCAACCAATTTTAGTGGATGGCGGAAAATCAGCCAAATGCACATCATCTCGGCGTTCTTTAGGGATGGAGTTAATGTAGCCTAGTACATGGCAAGCAAGGTCACCGTACGGATACGTTCTCGTCGAATCCGGAATAATCTCAACGCCTGGCAAATCTCTTTGATGTTCACGAACGAAAGAGATGGCACGATCGGAGATACGGCTTGCAATCAAGCAGTGAACGCCCGCTGTGGCATCAGCTAACATGCGCTCTTGCAACTCTTTAGGTGGCGTACCAAGTACCTGGGAGAGCGCTGTTGCAATCGGCTGAACAGAGCGATTGGATCTCGCATAGATAAGGCTAAACGCCGGGCGATCGTAGACCAAAGCTCGCATCATATGGTCAAAAATAGTGCCACGGGGAGATGGCGTAGCATACGTATCGACCCGATTGCGGTTTGCCAAAGCTAGATAGTGGAATTGATGACCAATTTGCATATAAGCCAATCGCAAAACCAAAAGCATCATCGATAGAACTAAAAAACGTTGTACTATCCGTAAGCGATTATCCCGCATCTTCACGAGTTCATCATCATCGGGTTTCAAAGACTCTTTCATCATTTGCTCCATGCCCATATTCCCGTAAAAAAAAGGCAACCTGTGCGTAGGTTACCTTTTCCAACACGGCATTATGCAGCTTAGGCTTGCAACGAATCGTCATTATAACTGATGACGTGCTTTTTCACAAAAAGACGGTGATAGATGAAATAAAGAGGAATCATACATGCCATCGAAGACAGCGTAGTTTGCGTGGATAGCTGCAGCATCGCATGAGCATTCATCACGACTTCCCCGAGTAGGTGATCCAAAGCAAACGTAATCCATAAAAACAATTCTGTGCCAACGCCTGTTAAAAGTAGCCCTAAAAGCAGGCTTTCGCGAATCAACAGGCTCCGCACATAACCAGATAAATAACCAACTACTGCATAAGCAAAAGCTGTTTCACCTAGGAAAGCACCAAAGTTAATATCTTGGATAAACCCGATCAAAAGCCCAAACAACAACGCCAAGGAAGAGCCGCGTAACATACTTGTCATCACAAGCCCAATAATGACCAAGTTGGGTGCATACGCAGCAATTCCCGGCAAGCGAAGCAACGTGGACTCGATAATGAGACTGACTAAAATCAGGACAAACAAACCAAAACTCTTCATGATAGTACTTGCCCCTGTTTTGGTACTAAGACAAAAACATAATCCAAGTAGTTCATATTAGCTGCGGGAACGATGACGGCCGATCGCGTAATGCCCGACCCATCTGCTGAAAAAGATTGCACTTTACCAATCACTAAACCCCGCGGGTAAATGTCACTAAGTCCAGATGTGACAACAACATCTCCCGGTTTTGCTATCCCAGACAGTTGTGAGATAAACTGCATGCTCAAAAGTCCCGGCGACGTCGAGGAACCAGACACGATGCCAAAGGCAGGTTGCTTGGGCGATAAAATGCTAGCCGATACACCATCCGTCGAATCGGTCGTCGTAAGCAATGACACAGTACTACTATACTGGGCAACGGCAACGATACGGCCAATCAAAGCGCCGGAATCATTCAAAACTGGTAAGTTGCGGCGGATACCAACTGTGCTCCCTACAGATAGCACTACGTCTGAGTTCCATGACAAAGGACTTCTGCCTGTGACTTGGGCAGATACTAACTTAAACTGCGGTTCTTTATCCTTGAATTGCAACATTTGCTTAAGCTCTTGAACCTGCAACGATTTTTCCTGCAATGTCGTGCGTAATGCCGCATCTACGTTAGCCACCGATTTTAGTTGCGCATTTTCTTCATACATCGACTTTAGATCCTGCAAGCGATGAAAAAATGTTGCTATTTGATATGATGGTTCATAAAACGGTCGACTAATCAGCGAAAAACCATCACGAATAAATTTTCCCGGCCATGACTGTTCAATGGCTCGTGAACGTTGTGAGATTCCAGCTGAAACCACGAGCAATATGATTAGCCCAAGAAACGCAAATAATCGACCGCCTGAAAAGAACCTACCCACACGACAGCCTCTCCCTCATCCTCTCAAGTTACCGTCCACGATAGCGACGCTGCCCTTGGTTACGTCGATCACGTAATTGTTCCATATTGTCTAACGCCTTACCCGTACCAATAGCCACGCAATCCAGTGGATTTTCAGCTACAATGACCGGCATCCCAGTCTCTTGCGAGATGTGCCTGTCCAGATTGCGAAGGAGTGCCCCACCACCTGTTAATACGATACCACGATCCATAATATCTGCAGCCAATTCCGGTGGCGATTTTTCGAGCGTTACCTTGACGGCTTCAACGATACTTGCAACCGTATCAGCGAGAGCCACAGCCATTTCTGTCGCCGAGATCGTGACTGTTTTCGGTAAACCACTGACTAGATCTCTGCCGCGAATCTCAACATCCTGAGATGCTTCACTTACTTGTGCCGAGCCGATTGAAATTTTTAACTCCTCCGCTGTCCGTTCACCAATCATCAAATTATACTTGCGCTTGATGTGATTCATGATTGCTTCATCCATCTCATCGCCTGCCACACGAATCGAGCGACTCGTGACAATACCGCCAAGTGAGATAATGGCGACTTCTGTAGTGCCGCCACCAATATCAACGACCATACTACCTGTCGGTTCACCAACTGGCAAACCTGCACCAATCGCCGCAGCCATAGGTTCTTCGATCGTTTGTGCTTCTTTTGCTCCAGCTTGAATCGTGGCATCAAGCACAGCACGGTTTTCAACCGCTGTGATACCGGATGGCACACAGACAATCACACGTGGCTTGCCAGCAAATACAGACTTCTTTTTCAGCGCTTGACGAATAAAATACTTAAGCATCGTCGTTGTTGTTTCATAATCAGCAATGACGCCATCTTTCATCGGACGAACTGCCACGATGTTGCCAGGCGTTCTACCAATCATCTTTTTAGCCTCTTCACCCACAGCGCGAATGACGCCCGTGTCAGTACGCATGGCGACGACTGATGGTTCCCGAACAACGATGCCCCGTCCTTTCATGTATACCAACGTGTTGGCCGTCCCTA
>DAHWJX010000001.1:0-2426 GCA_027343965.1 Caryophanales bacterium
AAGCCAAACACCAGATGGTACCCTGCGAATCGTGCGCCGTGAACAATTAAGTAGCCCGCGACAAATGGTCCCACCATCGAAACAAGTGAACCAAAGAGACCGGACAGGCCACCAAATAGGCCCCGGTTTGCATCATTCGTCAAATCAAATGTAATCACGTGGTATCCGAACCAGTAGGTCCCTTGGCCAAGTCCCGAAAATATCCCGAGCCAGATGACATGGTGGGCACTCTTTTCACCGAGCATCAAAATGATCATGAAAAAGGCGACAAGCAAGATCACGCCTATTCGTAAAAGCCACAACTCTCCAAAGCGATGTGCCAAGTAACCAGCAATAACGAATGCCAGCGGCAGAGACGCGTAGAGCAAAAGATTGAATAAGCCGATCGCAACAAACGAATGGTCAACCTTCCAGATATACACATTTACAAAAATGTTGGATAGACTGGAGGCAGCTACAAACAGCGTGCCAATCACGATAACAAGACGACTGGCTGCAGACAGTTTGTCTAATCTCTGAGCTGTTGAGGAAACACCCATGTCCTCCCCCCTCAGATATTAAACTGTCATGCAGCCAGTTCATTTATGCCTTCCTAATTTTACAACATACAACTGCATGTCATCATTACACGATAAAGCTATACCCTAGAAACAGCACACCGACGATTACGCAATAGATCCCGAAAGGACGCAGTGCCTTTACCTCGTGGGACTTAAAATAACGCATTAAAAACCACGTACTGATATACGCCGCTACGCCTGCAACGACTCCTCCGACAAGCCCCATGGTTAGCATCGAGTGCGCATGCCGAAGCTTCGGCAATTCTTTAACAGCAGCCCCCAAGATTACAGGGGTTGCTAAAAGAAAACTAAGACGAGCAGCCGACTCATAACGCAACCCGAAGATCAGTCCACCAATCATAGTCATGGCTGACCTGGAAAATCCCGGGATTAGCGCAAAGGACTCAAGCACACCGACGACAATGACTTGTCCAAAATCAAGGTCAGCCATATTGCGCGTACCTTGGCGTTTGAGCAAACGGTCACCAACAATGAGTATCAAGCCGTTAACCACCAAGAAGATCATCGCGACGCGTGGGCTGGCAAAAAGGCTGGCCAACTGTTTTTCAAACAAACCGCCGACAATCACGGCAGGTATGGTGCCTACAACGAGTAACCAAAATTCCTTACGAGCGACTCTTACTTCCTTTTTCGTCGTACTTCGTGACGCAAAGATTGCGCGCAAGAATTTCAACCAATCTGACAAGAAAAAGAGTAGCAATGCGACTGCGGTGCCCACGTGCAACAAAACCAGGTAAGGCAAAAACGCTGGATTACCCTGGATCTGTGGCCAGTGAAATAAATACGGCACTAGGACGCCATGACCGACACTGCTGATGGGAAACAGCTCGGTAACACCTTGAATCAAGGCAAATATAAGGGTTTGAACCCAATGCATATGAAATTATATCCCCCCGAAATATGAGTTAAAAGATGTCGCTAAAGGCTAACAGTCATATCATAACAGATTGTACCATGCTATCGACGCCTGAACCGAAAATTTACACTTTCTTTTCATCCGCCTCGACCTTGGTGAATAACTGAAATGCAGCTTGGTACATTTTCTCCGCACCCTCTAATTGCTCTTCCTGTATTCCGATATCCACATAAAGATCCGAGAAATCAAACCACGAACGCGCACGCCGCTTTAAATCTGCGAGGGCATCAGTGACTTCAATCGCAGCTTGGTTGGCCTGATCCAGTTGATCTAACAGCTTTTCAACCACTTTACTTTTTGGCGTATCTTCATACAGCGCTAAGAATTCGGATTCCCCTTTTAATTTCAAGCAATCAGATACCAATTTTGCCGTTCTCTTTTGCAATTTTTTAATTCGAAACGAAAAGTCCCCTTTTCGATGCTGCAGGAGCACAAACCAGAGTACACCTACCACGATGATGATCGAAACAGCAACTAAAAACACCGATAAATCCCCCTTACAACGCTTCGACGGTCGCAGTATCCGCCATAATTCGTTGGTCATAGGCGCGCTGAAGTTGACGCACTATGCTGTTAGACGCAAGTGCTGACAAGCCGACGGCCTGCCCATCCACCTCTACGATCGGCGCGATTTGAGTGAGTGTGCTCATCGTAAATACTTCGTCTGCATGCAACAATTCATCTGGATGGAATAATCTCTCACTCACCTCGATGTCAAGGTGCAATGCCAACTCCAACACAGCCTTGCGAGTGATGCCATGCAATATGTGCTCCGTGGCGGGGTGTGTAATCAATACCCCATCCTTGACGATAGCGACGTTGCTGCTGGTACCTTCTGTGACCACTGCGTCCCTTACAAAAACCGCATCGTGAACGCCTTGATCCATGGCTTTCTGCTTAATCAAAACATTAGGCAAAAGGTTCAATGA
>DAHWJX010000031.1:0-5999 GCA_027343965.1 Caryophanales bacterium
TCTACCGCTGAGCTATCGAGGAATATGTGGTGGAGATAAGCGGATTCGAACCGCTGACCCCCTGCGTGCAAGGCAGGTGCTCTACCAGCTGAGCTATATCCCCGTAAGCGACTTACCTTGCTTATTATAGCGAGGGCTTGCTCATTTTGCAAGTCATTATCAAGAGGAACATATTTACAAATTCCCTCACCCAAAATAACTAGGGATGTGGGAACAGTTGATGGCTATTTTGACGCTTTTTGTAATGGATACCTTACGGCATTCAGTAAAGATGCCAAGACTCCCACCCATATGCTGATAGCGACCAGCGTAGGCTGATGTACAACCTTGAAAATCACAGCTAAAATCAAGAAGACAACAAGTACAAGCACAAGACGAGGATCATCAAAAATCAATTTCACCAACGTTTTCACAGTTACGTCCTCCCTGCCCCACTAACTTGCTGTGCTGCATATTGCTTTTTTCGCAGTGTCATTTTTGCACGCCACACAAACACCAACGTAAAAACAACGAGCGTAAGCGCCATATAAATGATCGACAAATCCCGTTGCGGCCACGCTGCGCCAAGGCTTTCACCAACAAAAAAAGCACCAAAACTCGTCAATAGAACACCAACGATAAACTTCATCGTATTTTCTGGAACAAGCGTAAGTGGCTTTCGTAAAAGAATTCCGAGCAACAGCACAACAACAAAAGCTAAAGCAGCACCCATTGCCGCAGCTGACATGGCATGAGCTGTTGCACCAAATGTAAGAACGATAAAAACAGCTTCAAGTCCTTCTAAAAAGGTGCCGCCAAAAGCGGATCCAAAACCAACTTTATCAAACGTCACTGTTGTATCTCCGGCTGTACGAAGACGTCTCTTCTCCTTCTCAAACGCAGCGGCTTCATCATGTAACGCGATCAGACCTGCGTACCGTAAAACGGCTTTACGCAACCACCGCACACCAAACAGCAACAGCAAAAGTCCAATAATGGCTTGCACGACAGGCAATTGTACGATGCGAACAAGGGGAGCTCCGATAATCAGAATAAGAAGGGCTAAAACCACAACGGCAGCCAATGCACCTATAATTCCACTTTTCAAACCACGCACCGTACCCACAGCAAGTACGATGGTTAAAGCCTCAACAAATTCCACCCCGGTTCCCAAAAAGGCGGCCACTAAGGTGTATATATTCAACGAATATTCATCCCCTCACGGTAACCCATATTTCACAACACCTATTGTAGCAGAAAAACTAGGTCACGACAGATTAAGGTTCATCCAATAGGATCATAGAATAATCCTGCATGAACTGGGCTCGGTCTTCCATGATTGATGCGGCAATAGGCAGCACCACATAAAACGAACTACCGCACTTTTTTAGCGGAAGTCCAAAAGGAGCTTCGGCGAGTGCTACCGTTTACAGCATCATCGAGAGTGCTAAGGCAAATGGTCTTAACCCGTATAAATATCTTCAATACGTCTTCATCCAATTACCGGGAGTGCAGTTCGGTCAGCACCCGGAATTTCTTGAAGATTACCTTCCATGGAGTCCAGAAGTTCAAGAAGCCTGCAAATAGAGCGAAATTCAGTTTACACGAATTTTGCTCTTTTTCTATCCACCGAGTTATTTAACGCTTACGAAACAACGGAACAGATGCCGTTGCCAGTACAATTATCCATCCATCATGATGACGTCGTGAAAAGAGAGCGATTAAGAAAATCAATGGAATTGTAATTACAATAGGAAGAAATAACTTTGTAAACCCGAATGCAGCGACTACAGCATTCCAAATATTACCATCGGCATATGTTGTAAGTCCTGTTACGTAAGTTCCTTGAGCAATTTGCGCAGAGTTACCGTACTGCGAGTTCAAAAAATACAAAGGATTATGCATAATCATCCAATTGAGGATCATCCACACGATTCCTGCACAGACTATGGGAAACAGAAGTATAGCTACGGTACCTTCTATTTTGGAATATCTAATCCTGTCCCTCCACATTGCTATGGCTAAACCAGCAATTAGAAACGTTGCAAAAGGTACGGCCTCATATCTAAGACCTAATCCAACAGCTAACCACATGCCAGTTGCAAGCAATGCTGACAAATCCTGAGTCTTATAGAATCGTAACGCACCCTCTGTGGCTGCTATAAATGCGCCGATCATCATAGAGTCGCTCATGCCATTCGCGCCATACAAGAGCATCATCGGATTCAGCATAAATAGAATGGACCAAATGATCCTGAATGGGCAAGATATACCAAATAACTGGAATGTTTTATTACAATAATAGACACTTATGCCCGCAAATATTGAGCTTACCATGTTGGCCGGCAATCCATCGACTAAAATCGGGGTCCATAAACCATGGAGCATGACAAAAGGTAATTCAAATAAACTCGGAAATGGGTTCCAGACAAAGCCGATACCTGCAACGTGTAAATTCCCACGAAAAATTACGTAATACGCATTCAGAACCCTTGTAAGGGCATCCCCATACACTATGTGATAGTGTAAAACGAGAAATAAGGCAAAAATAAAAGACACCAAAAACGCAACTATTCCCATAACCATAGACTCCCGAATCATAGAACGATAAGTTGTCCATGTACGTGGTCGAACGTATGCATGCGTCACAGGTACTTTTAATGACTCGACACTCAAGCTATCAGCTCCTAACGATAAGTCCCGATATGCTTTATCATAATAATCAGTGTAACCTATGACCCTTCTTGATTACATCAAGGGTTACTTAAAGTTTTCTTCAACAACATACTCCTCTAATTTTAGCCATGGCAAAACAGGAGATTGTTACAATGAGATCAGATGCATGCACTAGTTGCATCAAATTTTCATGACGCAACTAACGCTATCGGAAAGGAGGAACTCTGATGAAGAAGTGGCAATTTGCATTCCTGACCAGCACCTTAGTCATAGCACCGCTTGTAGCTTCCGCGCCGGCCTTTGCAGCAACCACGCCCAGTACAGCAGTCGCATCCGGGCTAACTTTATCAACTGGTCAAACGTCGATTACGCTGAACGTGCCTAATTTGGATAACCAACTGCAAGCGTCCCCGACGCTTCAATTCACATTTACGCCTTCCGATGGTACGACTCCCGTGACAACAACCGGAACGCTGTCCAATGCAACTACAGACCAATACACAGTGCCAATACCGAATTTTGGTCAAATAGAAACAGTGAATATCTCGACCCAGTACACATTTAGCGGAGTGAATTACACAGCAACGGCTGGTCCGTTAATCGATACCTTACCAGAAGCACCCCTAGCTGCAGCACTCCCACTCGGCATGCTAGGCATATGGTACTTGATGCGCAAAAAAAGAGTTCTACCGAATTCGTGAGTAATACCACTACAGTCATTTGACGCGAAGAGGGGCCTAGTCCCTCTTCGCTATAAGCAAGGAGGTTCACGTGTGTCAATTGACCTAAGCCTTTCCCGTTCTATGCGAACCCAAAAAGCGCGTCAAAAATCCACATCTTTGTTTTGGATATACTCATGGGCTTTGGCAAGCTCAATACCGCTACTTCCATATACAACACCGCTATGGTCTGGTGCACTCGCCGACACCCCTTTCGCGTATCTCGTATGGATTCCTGTGTTCGCCTTTACGTGGGCAGGTTGGACATTGCGACGTGCACTTTCTTATAATGACGATCCTGAACTGAACGGAATCATGGGACTGCCTCTACTTGCCTTAACGGCTAGTCTATTGATCGCTGGTATGACAACTTGGCAATATTATTTTGTCGGTCAAAGCGTGGGATTACTTGTCTGGCCATTTTGGGCTTTGGGTTTGGCTTGGCTTATGTTTGGTGTAGGTGTAACGAGACACGTTATACGCCCGCTCGCCTATTTATTGTTAACTTGGCCCCCTCTATATAACGACATAATAAATGTAACGAATCCTATTTTGTTGGAATTTGCTAATCGATTTGTAGGGATCCTAAGTCAACATTTTTCTTGGCTACTTGTCGTAACAGCATCAGGCACCTACGTCATTCGCTATGGTATTCACGCGATTACCGTTTACGTAACATCCGTGTGCAGCGGTGCGGACAGCTTACTTGCCGTAGTCATTTTATTTCCAATCATCTTGGTCTCATTTACTGGAAGTTTACTTAAGAAGGCAGTAGCTATTATCGTAGCTGTCATTCTTGCCCTAATTGCAAATTGGCTACGATTGGCTATTCTTATCTTCTCCATTCATTCAATTGGACCAACTTTCTCTCTGAATATTCTTCATCCGATGCTCGGAATTCTACTATTTGTAGCTATGGTTTTTATCCTCGTTAACTTCTGTAAATGGATGGGTCTTGATAATAAACGTTTTCAAAAGGGAATGTATTTACGCAAGCCCGGTATGATTCGTTTTTGCGCCTCTGTGTTCATGTCGTTGTTGGTAACCATCTCGCTCATGCCGCTTTACCAAACTTCATTAGGTACAACAGGAACACCCTTAGTGGTAAAAACCGATCTGTTATCATCCTTAATGCCACAACTTCGTGGCTGGACTCGAACACTCGTTGGTCAATATGATGCTTCCTCTCTACTTGGTGCTGGGGCAAAAAGTACGGCTTATGCCTATACATCCATTTTTGGTGACTATGCGCTCACTGAATGGTGGTGGACCTATCAGCCAATCGCCTTGGCAGGGTATTCAGAACACAATTGCCTTTTATTTCACGGTTCACAGATTATCTCGAAACAGACAATGTCCATTAGAAATGGTATATCCGCCACAGTTTTCGGGGTCCTTTTACCACCCAAGCAAGTAAGTGGCCCACAAAATCTGTTCATTGACACTGTCTACACCTTCACGGCAAAATACCGAGGTAGAAATGCATACATCCGTTCCGAAATAGCAACACCTGTTGCACTAAATGTAATACAACAAAGCTCATTAGTACGTGCCCTTCCGTCGATGCTAAAGCAACTGATAGCTGATACGTATATAAAAGGTTCTTCACTTGCCCCATTACCCTTAGATGCTACGATTCATGTGGAAAACTATTTTACCTTCGTTCATCAAATCTCTGATCAAGTATTGACCAAATCAGTGCCACAAAACACCCTAAGTAAGGCTTGATAGAAAGGGGTTATTGCATGTCGCCTTCAACATTGCATGAGCCAATTACTGTAAGCCGAAGTCAACGAATGAGACAGAAACAAGTGACACACTCGTTCTTTGTGTCACATACGTGGTTGATTGCCATTTGGCTAGGTGCAAGCATCATACCCATCCTACCTCTCACCATGCCACTTTGGCAAAGTGCTCTGGCCGATACGCCGTATGCTTTTCTGGTATGGATCCCAGTCTTCAGTTTTTTCTGGGCAGTATGGTCGCTACTTCAAGCTACCTCTTACAGTGATGATGTCGAACTCAATGGTATCGTTGGAATTCCCATGCTGTTGCTCGTCGGATCCATCTTGCTTTTTGCCGTAAAAGGCAATCCAGCCGTCTTTATTGGCCAGAGCATAGGTCTTCTTTTTTGGCCCCTTTGGTCACTTAGTCTCGCATGGCTAATTTTCGGGCTGGGATCCACTCGACGTGTCATTAGACCACTTGCCTACCTACTTTTAGCGTGGTCTCCACTGTATAGTTTCATCGTCAACATCACCAATCCACCGCTAGAAGTGATCTCTAATGTTGGCATGCACACACTTACTCGTATCATTTCGTGGATCCAAGCCATGGCAACTGATGGCAATTACCTAATATTGCATGGGGGTTCTTGGGTTCCCGTTCAGGTGTCTACGGTCTGTAGTGGATCTGACAGTTTTTTAGCCATGGTTATTTTACTGCCGATTATTTTAGTACTACTTCAAGGATCATGGATTAAGAAAATTATGATGATTGTTATTGCTGGGTTTCTCACCATTTTAATGAACCTGCTACGACTTTTTAGCTTAGTCTTTGCCCTGCACTATTGTTACAGCTAATGAATAATGTCCAAAAGTTGACGACGTAAATTGTCCTAAAATT
>DAHWJX010000035.1:0-3173 GCA_027343965.1 Caryophanales bacterium
TGGAAGTACCCAACACTCCAGTGTCTTTAACACAGAAACTTGTTGATAGGACAAAACGTACTTTTCAAAAGACAAAACATCATAACGTCCATCCATGTGATCAAGATAATCTTCGCAGACGGCATACACACGCGGTAAGCCTGTGTTGCGCAATCTTGGTAGTTGATGCAACGTAGTTCGGGGAAGTTTTCGCAACACATCTTGAGCCTGAGTTTCTATGAATGCCATATGATCGAGCAACCAATCCTCAGCTGGCTGTGAACATTCTACCCGAGCTTTCACGAGTCTTTTTGCAAATGATCGTAAGCTCTCCATATCTGCTTTAAAAGCAGGCCAAAACTCCCTACCTGTAAGGTGGGGCAGAACTAATTCATTGGTTAGCGCAAAATTTTGCGCCCGCAATTGCAGTTGCTGGTTGTTCAACATCATCAGTGCACCACACAATCCTTCTAAGCCTGGTCACTTTAGTGTGAGCTTAAAGGAAGAAGGCTATGCGCCGAAGAATGCCTAGCAACCAGGCACACGAGGATGTAAATGCCAATTAGTTGATTACTGGAATGTTCCGGTATATGCGCACCAGGCCATTGATCTTGGCGATCATGTCAAATCTCTACCCGATGACGGTTCTGTCCCAGGAATGCCCGGTTAGCGGTGGATTTACACTCCTTGGCATACGCTGGGGCACGTTTTTCTAATTCAAGATAAGGATCATACATTAATTGCAGGATATGCGTTTACCACAGTAAAACAAGAATCAATGTTGCACGTGATTGTGCAAGATCCAGAGTTTCATGGTCTTCCGGCCTATGCTAACTAACACTCACCAAAACGTCACGTTTCTGCAAGTATTCGTCGTATGTCCCTGTAAAGTCGACCACACCCGTGGGAGTTAATTCAATGATGCGGTTGGCGACATCTGTTATCAGTTGTCTAGCATGCGTCACAAAAATGACCCCACCGTCAAATTCAGCGAGCGCCTTTGTGAGTGCATCAATCGACTCCAGGTCGAGGTGATTTGTTGGTTCATCCAATAATAGGACATTGCCCTGCAACAACAACATCTTCCCGAGCATAAGCCGGGCCGTTTCTCCCCCAGACAGTACCTCGGTTGATTTTTGCACCTCATCTTTGGAAAACAGCATCCGTCCCAGGATACTGCGAATCATTTGCTGATCCGCTTCATCATCGAAACTTTTCAGCCATTCGTAGACCGTGGTGTCTTTGCGAATAGTCTCGTTATGGTCCTGCGTAAAATAGGTAGGCAATGCCGACTGACCCCAGTTTACAGTTCCAGAATCAGGGGTCAGTTCACCCATCATCACATTCAATAGGGTAGTCTTACCAACCCCATTGGCCCCAATCACAGCCACCTTTTCACCATTCGCGATCCCTAAGCTAACGTCTTTTAACACTTTTAGATCGCCAAACGATTTATTTACACCATGCAACGACAGAATTTGCTTTCCCAGCGGCTGCTTATAGGTAAATTTGATATATGGCGATACCCGCGAGGAGGGCCGGATTTCCTGTACCTCGATCTTTTCAATCTGTTTTTGCCGGCTGGTCGCCTGTTTGGCTTTACTCTTGTTGGCCGAGAATCGCGCCACAAACTCGCGTAGTTCCGCGATCTTTTCGAGGTTGCGCGAGTTTTCCGCAAGCAGTTGTTCACGAGCCAACGTACTAGCAGCTACAAAGTAATCGTAGTTGCCGGAGAACAGTGAAATTTGTTTGTAGTCAACATCTACCATATGCGTACAAATGGTATTCAGAAAATGCCGATCATGCGAGATAATCACCATGGTGCCTTTGTGACCAAGAAGGAAATTTTCCAGCCAGCGTATCGTGTGCAAATCCAGATGGTTCGTCGGTTCATCCAGCAATAAAACATCTGGCCTGCCGAACAGCACCTGCGCCAACAGAACGCGCAACTTTAATCCGCCGATCATGGAACTCATCAAATCTTCGTGTTTTTCCACTGGAATGCCCAGTCCCTCTAACAACTCGGCGGCAAAATACTCAGCAGAATACCCATCCATTTCGGCAAAGGCACTCTCCAATTCTCCGATCAGCATGCCATCTTCATCCGTCATCTCCGGCAAGGCATAGAGCCGTTCCCGTTCCTTGATTACCCTCCACAACTCCGGATGCCCCATTAGTACGGTATCGATGACCTTGTGTTCATCAAATTGGTAGTGATCCTGCCGCAGCACCCCTACCCGCGTACCAGGCATCACCGTCACGACGCCTGAACTTGGTTCAAAATCCCCGACCAGGATCTTCATGAAAGTTGATTTTCCAGAGCCGTTCGCCCCAATCAATCCATACCGATTCCCTTTATCAAAACTCAAATTGACGTCTTCAAATAAAATTCGGCTGCCAAACGACAGCGATAAATCCTTAACACGGATCATTCTCCAGTTCCTTTCGATAAACCATGATCATGCCATACGTGCTGACACCTGTGCTGATGATACCAGAAATATCGCAGATCAACCATCTATGTGCTGCTGAAAAAGTGTACTTTGCAATAACCAATGGAGACGAAAATATCATGATGAAATACCTTTCATCACTATAAGTTCACTGATGAATTCTCTTGAGTATTTCTCTATTTCAGCTCGCGGAAGTCCGGTGACCTTCGCCACTTTTTCAACATCATTTCTTTTACCGGCAATCTGGTTTGTCGTTTGTACTGCTGTTGCTTGAGCCATCTATTTACCTGCGAACTCGTACAAATTCGTATCCAAAGACTGCACAAAAGGCGACCAATTCCTTACTGAGTAGAGCAACAGCCGGTGCATTGCCCGCGTACACGCAGTGTAAAGAAGCTTGCGTTCGTTTTCCCGGCTGTAAATCTGAGGAGAAGTATCATAGATGATAACCGCATCGAACTCAACCCCCTTGGCAAGATACACAGGAATGATCATCACTCCTGTCTCAAAGGTGAGCGTCTGCTTCGTAATAAGCATAATAGCATCGCCGCCTTGTATCCTTAATGATTCATAAGCCTCACGGCTTTCGGATGCGGTTTTCGTAATGACGGCGATAGAGTCGAAACCTTGGGCTCTAAGCGACGCGATGTCTTTCAATAATTGCGTGTCCCGCTTCTCCCCACTGTCTAAACTAATGAAAAGAGGTTTTTTGCCACTTCTATCAAAGGGGACGATTTCATC
>DAHWJX010000049.1:0-12394 GCA_027343965.1 Caryophanales bacterium
CAAACCCTTTTTCACTTTGCACACCCCGACCACCTGACACAATAATCTTGGCCTCAGTCAAATCAAGTTTGCCCACCGCTTTTTGAACTACGTCCTTGACGATCGTTGGCAGACTAGCAGTTACCTTGATTTCCATGGTCACGATACTCTTCGACGGTTTCTTTGAAACAAGTACAGCTTCAAGATTATTTGGACGTACAGTGATAAACACCGGATTGCTTTGCATACGGATTTTGGCAAATGCTTTTCCCGCATAAATGGGACGTGTTGCATAGATAGCATCATTTTCCCTTGATAAGGCAATCACATCCGATGCTAACGCTGCATCAAACTTAGCTGCGAGTCGCGGTGCGAGATCGCGATACAACGCTGAATGAGCCATAAAAACAACGTCTGCCTGCAGACGCTTGAGAGCTTCTTCAATAGTAGTTGCATAGACCTGTGGTTGGTACACCTGCAGAGATGGGTCATCAATCGTCCACAATTCGTGTACACCGTACTGTAGCAATTGCGAAGCAGACTCCGTTATATGGTGGCCCAAAACAAGCGCCGTCACCTTAGCGCCTTGAGCAATTTCTAATGCTTTCGTCACCATTTCAAATGACACATGGCGCAAAATTGCTTCACGTACATCGGCTACGACCACAATATTTTCCACAGTCAATCTCCCCCGTCCCCGTACTAAAACGCTTACAAGATCTTACTGATATCATGCAATCCATGGAGCAAAGCAGCTACCTTCTCAGAGACCTCACCTTGCAGTATCGTCCCTTGCGTTTTTGCTTTTGGCAATGACACGTCTACCGTTAACGATCGTTTCGTTATCTTTTCCGGATCAAGGAAAAGATCATCAATGGTCAGCATGGCGATTGGTTTTTTTGCCGCTTTGCGAATGCCAAGCAAAGAAGGATAACGTGGTTCATTGAGACCCTGTTGTGCTGTGATCAACAACGGTAGATCACCCTCAACGATTTGTATGATACCTTGCAGGTCCTGCTGAGCGGTAACATGACGGTCGTGCACTGATAACTGTACGACACTGCCAATATGACCGATCGACAACAGTTCTGCCAGACGGATGGCGACTTGCGATGACCCGTCATCAACCGATTGATTTCCTGCCAGTACCAGATCATAGGGTTTATCCTTAATTACGGCATACAAAATTTGTGATACCATAAAACTATCACATCCCTGCTCTGGCTCCTCGATGATAATGCCCTCATCCGCACCCATAGCAAGCGCAGTCAATACCGCATCACGCACCCGTTCTTTACCCACCGTAATAACGGTTACCGTCCCACCAACCTCATCACGCCAACGAATTGCTTCTTCGATTGCATACTCATCATAGGGATTGACAATAAACGTCACATCCTCTTCGCTAATCACGCCGTTATCCAATATAATTTTTGCTTCGGTATCAAAAGTCTGTTTCATGCAGACAAGAATGTTCATGGCACTTTCCCCCTCATTGATTGTTGCACCCAATTCCATGGAGCAACATGTTATAAACCGGTTCGATCAAACTTATTAGATCATATTTCGCTCCTGTGAAGATCCATGCATTCACGGTCTCGTCAATCGTCCCAAAAATCATGCGGCGGGCAATGCGTGTATCGATCGGCGAATAAAAATCCCCAGTTTGCTGACCCATCGTCAAAATTCGATCGAGCATGCGGTGATAAGGAGTCATCATGTCACTGACCTTAGCTCGCAACGAAGGATCAGCCTGCCTAATATGAACTTGAAGAACCAACGCCAGATCTGGATTATGACCAAGCGTCGAGAAATGCACTTCGATCAATTTGTGTAACGCGATCAATGGTTCAGGATGTTCGCCTTCCAGCCACGTTGATAACGTGACAATCTGGTCAATCGTCTCTCGCAAGATAGAAATTAGAATGTCTTCCTTATTCTTAAAATAGAGATACACTGTGCCGTCAGCCACGCCTGCCGCGCGTGCGATTCTTGCAACTTGCGCACCATGATATCCGGTCTTCGCCATCACATTAACGGCAGCATCGAGTATCCCTTTGTACTTTGCAGCATCCTTTTTCTGAGCGATAACATTCATCTCCAATATAAGCGAATGACTGTTCATTCATTAATAGGATAGAGTATGACGGTTGAACCGTCAAGCATCCGTGTTAACCTTATTAACCTTCAACTGCTCATGAAAGTGTCCATGTCCAGGCGTCATCTGGCCCATACAAGCTAGACAAGACAACATGATGTAACCGATGACTCTTCGCTACAAGCAACTCAGGATCATAAAGGAATTCGACAGGAACGTTTTTGTTGATCACATCTTGCCATTGTTTTAAAAGGGTCGTCCGATACGCAACATTTTGGGCTGCAACAGTTTGTTGTTCAGCGATCAGCAAAGCGTTCGTAGCAACTCCGCTCTGATTCGAGTCATTCCATTGCATGGTGGCAAGATTGAGTGGTGACGTGGGAAGCCACAATGTCGATGGTCTTGGATCGGCGCCAAGTTGCCATCCCATCACGTAAGCCTCAATTATGCCAGGATTTCGTTCCTGCATAGCCTGCACCATCTGCCCAATAGTTAATGGGCCGTGCAACGTGGCATTGATAGCAACATTTTGCAAATCATGGACAATTGCTGAAGCAACTGCCTGACTGGTCGCATCACCTTGCATATAATTAAGAATCACGTGCAACGACACGCCACTTGGTGTAGTAATCCAGGAACTTCCGCCGATATAAAATCCCGATTTTTGCAATAAATTACGAGCGGTTTGCGGATTATATCCATAGGTACTGGTCAATGACTGATCAAAATACTTGCTAAAAGACGGAACGGGTCCATTTGCAAGGACACCATACCCAGATAAAATATCTTGGATGATTTTTTGTCGATCAATACTGTAGAGAATCGCTTGACGAAACGCCGTATCATTTGCGCCGGGCAATTGGTCATTAAAACCCATAAATACAACCTGATCTTTTGCGGTCCTATCAATTTTGGCGAAAGAGGACAATTGCTGCACTTGTGAAGTCGTTACGCCGCTGTATAGATCGATACTTCCTGCTTGAAATAGCCCAGGTAGAGCGGAGGATGATATGGAAGTGTACTGGATAAGTCCAATATGTGGTGAACCCAATACAAAATGGGAATTGGCACCAAAGACAAGAGCTCCAGCGACCCTATTTTGCAGCAGATAGGGTCCATCACCAACGCTAGGATTTTTAAAAAAAGCTGTAGAAGAAAACTCAGAAAAAGGTGTACCAACCAGAATATGGGCAGGCAATGGGACTATGCCTTGAATGTCTTGCGTAAGTATCGAAGGATTCGTTTTCCTTAACGCCAGGGAAAACTCATGATCATTGATCACATGAAAACCTGAAACATCCTTTGCTCGTCCAAGCATGACTGTTTGTGCACCAACGATAGCAGAAACCCGGTATCCTTCATCACCATTAAGAACATTATTGTAATAGGGCGACGCTAGGTAATTGATCGCGAGTTGTACGTCAGCGGATGTCACTGGTTGACCATCTGACCAAACGGCATTTTTTGCAATGTCCATAAATAGCGTCTTGCCATTTGCGGAATACCACCAACGCGAAACAATTTCTGGCGACACGTCTAACTTGGAAGTCAAATGCAACAGTGGAGCGAATTGTAGGTGGGTAATCGTATGCCAAATCGATGACGGTGACCGATAAGGTAGCAACGGACCGGTTAAAGAACCGTTTACACCAATGCGCACAGTATTGGCTGTATTTGCATAAGTCATGTTCCACGAACCTAAAAAAGCTGCGATGGTAAGTAAAACTGATCCTGTCCACGCACCTAGGACCCGCCCATATCCTCGAAAACAACGCACTCTCAAGATCTAGTCTCTCCCAACTTTATTGAAGGTTTATCTATAAGTCTATCACAACATCATTTTTATAGCGGTGAACAATCGATCCTCAATCTGTGTACGCAAGTATCCTGACCGCAGTTCTGGTCTCATGGATGCCGCAAATCCCGCTGCCCTTACCTCGCGTTCAATCTCTTCACAGCGTTGCGGCAACGAAGTGTAAAAAGCAGCTCGTCCGTTTCCTTGCGCTGTAGCAATGGCCTCCATGACGGTACAATACCTCTTCATGCCGAAAATCGAACGCTTCATGTGAGACAATACAGTTTCGATATGCTTTGCAAATTCCCTGGTACCATAATCAAAATAAGCCTGATCACTTGACACAAACTCTAGCGCTTGTTGCCATAACTTCGGAAATTTCAATCGCAAATAGAGACTTCGTTTGTCAAGTAGGGGTAGCGCGTATGCAATTGCGGCAAAGCGCATAAAGGATTCTGAAGAATTCTGTACCATCCATGTAACAGCTCGTTGAATTTCCTGCCACTGTTCATAGTCATCACTAAGTTGTACAATCTCGGGAAAGTGCTCGGATAAAACGCCAGCGTGGTTTAACATCGTAAAAAACCGTATGGGGTCACTCGTCAACATCGCTCTATGACATTCTTCAAACACGCGTTCAACAGATAAGTGAGCCAAATCTCTTCGCATTGACCGCATCATGCAGAACGTCTCTTTATCGATTGTAAATGCAAGTTCGCAACAAAAACGAGCGGCTCGATACACGCGCAAGGGATCTTCCCGAAAAGCAGGTGAAACAGCACGTAATTTCTTTTGCACAGCATCCACCTTACCATGAAAAGGATCGAAAAGCTGTCCTGTCACTACATCGATGGCCATCGCATTCACCGTAAAGTCGCGTCGCTTCAAATCCTCAAAAAGGGTCACGGATCCATCACTAATCACCGAAAATGCCGTATGACCTACCCCTTGCCTATGCTCTCGTCGCGCCATTGCAACATCAACAAATGCCCCGTCAATGCACATCCGATAAACGGAAAATGCCTTTCCTATAGCCACAATTTGTGCAAACATGGCTTCAAACGCTTCCGTAGTTAGACCTGTCACCACATAATCTCTATCATGACTCAATTTACCAAGGAACAAGTCCCGCACATAACCTCCGACTACATATAAACGTCCACCAGCGGCAGCAATATAAGAAGCGAACTCCTCTTCTGAGAGACAATCCGTCACATCTTCCCCCTTATCACGCACATTACCTTCACCTTCCACAAAAAGGAGACGGCACTATGCCATCTCCGCAGTAAACCCGAACATAACTTTACCTACAACTTAGTTTACGATCGTGATTGAGGATCAAATGCATCTCGCAAACCATCACCGATAAAGTTAACCGATAAAATAGTCAGTACAATCATTATTACCGGAGGCATCCATGCATAAGGCTTGGTAGCAAGTGATACATAGTCCGAATACGTATTGAGAATACCTCCCCACGACGGCGTACTCGGAGGAACGCCAAGACCCAAGAACGACAAGGCAGCATCCAATCCTACATACGAGGCAACCGATAAACTGACTAAAACAATTAACATACTTAAGCTATTTGGCAACATGTGCCTAAAAATAATGCGAATACGAGATGCACCTATTGTTTGCGCACCAACGACATAATCCTGCTCACGCAGTTGCAAAAAAACACCACGCATCATACGAGCAGGTGCTGGCCAAGAAGTCAGGCCAACGACCATGATCAATACCCATTCACTCGATGTGTTAAAAATGGCTTCGAGTGCCAATACCAAACTAATAAATGGGAAATTTAACATAACGTCTACAAAACGCATGAGTAAATTGTCAATCCATCCACCAAAATATCCTGCAACACCGCCATAGACAGTCCCAAGCACCATGGTCATAAGCGCTGCCGCAAAGGCAACGGTCAAATCTACCCGACCGCCATACAACACCCGTGCGAGATTATCATAGCCAGTCCCGTCGGTGCCAAGCAAATGAGCAGCCGTAGGCCCAGAATCTGTATTGAAAATGTCAGGAGTACTCGGAGACCAATGCGTAAACCACGGCGCAAATACAGTGACAATGATAATCATGAACAAAATGACAGTCCCTGTCATCGCCAGAGGATTGCGCATAAACCGCTCCATGGCAAGACGAAAAGGAGACTTCCCTTTTGCCGGTCGACGCTGTACTGTAGCAAGACGTTTATTGGATATATCTGTTGACAAGTTGATCACACCTCCTTAACCCAAACGTATCCGAGGATCTGCCGCTGCAAGCAGGATGTCAGCAATAAGGTTGCCTATCAGAACCATCACTGCAAACAACAACGTTGTTCCTAAAATCAGCGGATAGTCTCGGCTAATAGTGGCACTAATGGATAATTGTCCCATGCCGGGCCACGTGAAGATGTTCTCGATGATTACCGCTCCACTAAATAAGTTACCAATATCAAAACCAAACTGCGTGATCACAGGGATAATGCCATTGCGAAGAACGTGTCGAAACAAGATCCGTCGTGACCGTAACCCTTTCGCGCGTGCGGTGCGAACAAAATCTGCAACGATCACCTGCAGTGTGTTACCGCGCGTCAAACGTGTGTAGGAGGCAAGTTGCGGCAAAGCCAACGCTAAGGCAGGCAATATCAAATGTTGAAAACGATCGCCGAAGTCACCCGACCAAGAAACAGCCGGTGTTACGGTTCCACTTTGAGGAAGCCAAGGTAAACTGAAAGAAAAGAAGAACAACAATAACAGTGCAAAAACGAAACTTGGAATAGAATACAAAAATACAGCTATAAAAGAACTGACAACATCAAAAGAACCATTCACTTTATTAGCCTGATACAGACCAATGGGAATAGAAATGATCAGAATAATAACTTCCGCAGAAATGGCTAGCAACAAAGTGTTAGGAAGATACGTTGCAATTAATTGCGACACCGGCGCTTGCATTGACCATGAATTGCCGAGGTTACCTTGCAAAATATTACCGAGCCAGTGAATATACTGAACAGGAAGCGACTGGTTAAGCCCGTTTTGTGCTAGGAGATGCTTGTATAACGCATCAGCATTTTTAATTTTTGGGTTAAAAACAAGACTTTCAAACGCATTTCCAGGCATCGCGTGCATCATTAAAAATACGATGACCGTAATAACAAAAAGCGTAGGAATCAGGCCAAGTAAACGGCGAATAATGTAGGTGGCCACGCCGTCACACTCCTTTAAAACTCAAAGTATGGAGGGCAGCCCTAGGGCCAGCCCTCCGAACAACTTACTTAGTCAGATACCAACGATTCGGGAAGCCAACATAGCCATAGGCGTACGGAGAGAAGACAACGCCTTTGAGCTTCGTGTTATATGCTACTAGACGTGCATCGTTAGTCAGGAAGTTTTCTGGCATTTGCTGACTCAACAATGTTTGCCAACGATTTAGGATATTTTGGCGATAACTAATATCAAACGCAGCTGCAGTATGTTGCAGGTGAATTAATTGATCATTCAACTTCACCGCTGGATCCTTCGTGTTAGTCCAGTCAATGGACGCGGAGTTCAGGTTATCGCTGGCACGCCACAAACCACGGGGATCTGGATCGTTACTAAGACTCCATGCGAGTAGGAAGCCCTGAATAGGTTGCTTACCATTCGCGTCGTTGCTCAAATCATTGATGATGGTGTTAAAGTCAAGCGGCGGATTAATCTTTACATTAATATGCACTGCTTGCAAGAACTGTTGGATGAACGTTGCCATAGTCGTTAGGTTGGCATCACCAGACGCGTAGGTGATCGTTGGCGTAAAGGGTTTACCATCCGGCGTGGTGCGCCAGCCATTCTTGATTCTAAAGCCCGCCGCATTCAAAAGTGCATTGGCTTTGGCGGGACTATACGCATATGCCCCATTCAAGGCTTTGTTATACCAGTGATTGATAGGTGGTAACGGACCGTTTTCTGGTGCCCCAAATCCTTTATCAATAGCTGCAACAATCGCATTGCGATCGATCGCATATTCAACAGCTTGGCGAAACTTAAGATTACTAAATTCCTTACCATAGACGGAGTTATTTAAACGCCAGCCGAGATACCTAAAGCCATTGTTAGGAACCACGCCGACACCAAGACCCGGCATTTTTTTCACACTGGCATAATCTTTCGCATGAATTTGAGCGACTTGAACTTGACCGGACGCCAAGCCTCCATCAACTGTGTCAGGAGAAATGACTTTGAAGATGTTGTACTCAATATGCGGTTTGCCAAACAGATAGTAGGGGTTTGCTTTCATGGTGACGGACTGGCCTTCATTGACGCTGGTCATAATGAAAGGACCGCTTCCGATCGGAAACACTTTATTGAACACAGAACTCTTCCAATCTTTCATCGGAACCTTACCAAGTACTGATACAGGCAACGGTTGAATACTCGACCACATGGAAGGCAGAACTGCCGCATCAGGAGAAGCCATGCTCATAGAGAACTCACTCGGTGAAATCACCTTAAAGCCCGCTGGTGTTTGCCCATCAGGCAATGGATTGCTGGCACCCACGATGTTTTGCACCAAGTACTCATAGGACCCTTGATCGGTGTTCACATAGGTTTTCGACGTCAACCAGTCCACACCAAGCTTGACATCAGCCGAGGTGACGGGTTTGCCATTGGACCATTTTGCTTTTGGATTAATGTGGAAGAAAATCGTTTTACGATCATTCGAATACCACCATTTATTAACAAGGTCACCAATCAGATTGTCCTTTTGATCAAACTGCAACAGAGAATCGAACTGATAGCTGTCGATCCAAGCTGTATAATAAGATGAATCCAAAAGCGGAATCATATTAGCGCCAAATTTGGTGGGAATCGCTTGAACGATCGTCCCTCCATTTGGAATGGCCGCATGGCGAGGTGCTGCAGCACTGCTTCCACCAATGCCACTGCTGCAACCTGCAAGAAGTGCCGACAAAGACAAGACTGCCGCTGCCGACATCATGACTGTGCGTTTTTGCATCAAAATCTACCCCCTATGTGTGTTGTCTGGCCGGAACAACGTCCGATTGCTTCTTTGCTCAGGAGTACAAGTGGCATGCCACAAAATGTCCTGGCGCATATTCTCGCAACTCTGGCCGTTGTACTCGACATATGTCCATCACCTTTGGGCAACGCGTGTGAAAAGCGCAACCCGTTGGCGGCTTAGCTGGACTTGGCACATCTCCCGTGAGTACGATGCGTTCCCTTACTAGGTGCCGTTTTGGCTCCGGCGCCGCTGATAACAACGCTTCTGTATAAGGATGCAATGGGTTTGCATAAAGATTGGCCTTATCCGCCACTTCTGCCATACGTCCCAAATACATTACCCCTACACGGTCGCTGATATGTTTCACGACGGCAAGGTTATGCGAAATAAACACGTAAGAGAGTCCAAACTCCTTTCGGAGGTCCGCTAACAAGTTGAGCACCTGCGCTTGAATCGAAACATCAAGTGCAGATACGGCCTCATCGGCCACGATCAATTTAGGCTTCAAAGCAAGCGCACGCGCGATAGCAATACGTTGCCTCTGCCCACCGGAAAATTCATGTGGATAACGAAGCCTGGCATCCGGGTTAAGTCCTACAATCTCCAGAAGGTGGGATACTTCATCACGAATTTCTGCACGCGATCCCTTGTGATTGACAATCATCGGTTCCGCAACTAATGTACCCACATTCATACGGGGATTTAATGAAGAGTAGGGATCTTGAAATACCATTTGAAAGTTTTGTCGAATGCGCCGTAATTGAGAACCACGAACCTTCGTTATATCAGCACCATCAAACCAGATCTCTCCGGATGTCGTATCCAAGATACGCATAATCAAGCGACCCGTCGTCGACTTTCCACAACCCGATTCGCCAACAAGGCCAAGCGTCTCACCGCGTTTCAAGACAAACGAGATATCATCAACAGCTTTGACATCGCCCACTTTGTGACGCAAGACACCGCCGTGAATCGGAAAGTATTTTTTTACATTGCGCAACTCAAGTAACGTTTCGTGTCGAGGGGCGGTAGTCGAAGTCAACTTATCTTCAACCACACTCATAGCCATTCCGCCTTTCTCATTTATTTTGCCAAGTGACACCGGACAAAGTGATTAGGTCGCAGTTCTCGTAATTCTGGCATCATTTCACGACAAACGTCCTCAGTCAACGGACATCGATCAGCGAAACGACAACCTGGTGGAAAATTAGCGGCGCTCGGTACCGTACCAGGAATCGAAGCCAATCGTTCTTTTTCTTCTTTAATAATAGGAATAGATTCCATTAAAGCTCTCGTATAAGGATGCAATGCTGTATCAAAAACATCATCAGCAGTACCCGACTCGACAACCTGTCCGCCGTACATGACAATCATGTCATCTGCCATTTGGGCAATGACGCCAAGATCGTGCGTAATTAACAAAACAGCCATATCAGTACGTTCTTGCAAGTCTCGCATCAAATCGAGCACTTGTGCTTGAATTGTAACATCAAGAGCCGTGGTTGGTTCGTCTGCGATCAGTAGCATCGGTTCACAAGCCATCGCCATCGCGATCATTGCACGTTGCCGCATACCACCGGAAAGCTGATGGGGATACTCATCGACAATTTCTTGTGCACGTGGAAAGCCAACACTTTTCAAGAGCTCAATGGCTCGTTGCCGAGAATCTCTTTTGTTCATGCCACGATGTCGAATAAGGACCTCGCCAATTTGTTCTCCAATCTTTAAAACAGGATTGAGCGCCGTCATCGGCTCCTGAAAAATCATGGAGACTTTATTGCCCCGAACATCAGACATTTGTCGATCGGAAAGTTTCACAAGATCAACGCCATCAAGAACAATCTCGCCATCGACGATCTTGCCTTGGGGCCCAGGCACCAGTCCCATGATCGATAGCGACGTCATACTTTTGCCACTACCCGATTCACCTACAATGCCAAGAATACGCCCTTTATGCACATCGAAATCGACACCATCCACTGCTCGTACTTCAGACTGGCGACTTATAAAGTAAGTTTTTAGATTCCGTACCTTTAGCAAAGGTTCAGCCATGCCGCACCTCCAAAACGCTACATTCGATAAACAACTATAATCTGGGATGAACATTCATTTTAAGAAGCTCGCAACTCCATGTGTTTCATCATAAAGAGTTGTACTGAAAAGTCAACATCCGATAAGTGTCTGGAAAAAGACATTTATCGGATGAACGAGATTAGTTTGGTACGCCAAGATCTTTTGTCATGACATCGGCCAAGGACAACGCGTCAAGTGCCTGTTCGATAGACTGATAAAGTTGCAACCATACATTTCGCGTATGGCAACTGCTCGCCTTGAAGCAAAAATCCATCGGTGCCACAAGGTCATCTCCGACGCAGCCGATAGGCGCCATACTTCCTTCAAGCAGCTTGACGATCTGCCCCATGCGGATATCTTGCGGGCTATGTGCGAGTAAAAAGCCGCCACTCGCTCCCCGGACACTCATAACTACGCCTTCTTTACGCAATGTTCCAAAGATCTGGTCAAGGAAAGCTTCTGGAATTTGCTCTTGCGAAGCAATTTCCCGTAAAGGAACAGGTCTCGCACCTGGTACAGAAAGTTCAGCCAGCGTAACGATCGCTCTTAACCCGTATTCGGTTCGTTTGGATACTTTCATCCGGCATCCCCCTTGCAACGCTGATCAACCAATGGAACCTTCCATCTCAAATTTGATCAGACGATTCATCTCGACCGCGTATTCCATAGGAAGTTCCCGCGTAAACGGTTCAATGAATCCCATGACAATCATCCGGGTGGCATCTTCTTCTGAAAGTCCACGGCTCATCAAGTAAAATAACTGATCTTCACTCACGCGAGACACGGTTGCTTCATGCTCTAAGGTGATTGTGTCATTCATAATTTCATTTAAAGGAATCGTGTCAGATGTGGACTCCTGATCTAAAATTAACGTGTCACATTTGATGTTGGCTTTTGAATGTTCTGCTTCAGGTGTAAATCTCGCCAAACCACGATAGGTAGTTTTGCCGCCATGTTTGCTAATGGACTTGGAGACAATCGTTGACGTACAGTCAGGCGCCGCGTGAACCACCTTAGCACCTGCATCTTGGTGTTGCCCTTTGCCCCCGACGGCGATGGATAAAACCGTTCCCTTCGCACGTGGACCAAGCATATAGATCGCTGGGTATTTCATGGTGAGCTTGGATCCGATATTGCCATCCACCCACTCCATCGTAGCATCTGCGTAGGCAACGGCCCGCTTAGTCACAAGGTTATAGATATTGGGGGCCCAGTTTTGAATCGTTGTATAACGGGCGCGCGCGCGGTCTTTAACAATAATTTCAACCACTGCACTATGCAGAGAATTCGTGCTATAAATTGGAGCCGTGCAACCCTCGACATAATGCACAAAACTATCTTCGTCAGCGATAATCAACGTGCGTTCAAATTGCCCCATATTTTCTGAATTAATACGAAAATATGCCTGTAGCGGGACTTCGCAACGAACCCCTTTGGGTACATAG
>DAHWJX010000050.1:0-13431 GCA_027343965.1 Caryophanales bacterium
GCATAACGTTTCTTTTTCGGAAACAGATCTTTTAGCACTCTTTCACCTCATGTTCGCTACTAGGTTCCAATTTGCCTATGACATGGATGCATGGATAATATCGTTTAAAATCTCCT
This sequence comes from Caryophanales bacterium, assembly GCA_027343965.1. Classification (GTDB taxonomy): domain Bacteria; phylum Bacillota; class Bacilli; order Alicyclobacillales; family SLC66; genus JAKACU01. Next base: position 117 of record DAHWJX010000050.1, read on the forward strand.
TGACGTCATCAAGTTCCGTCTCAGGCACCAAAATCTCATATTGTTGTTTTGCTGTATTCGCTTGCCGTTGTTTCACCAAAAAACCTTGTGTCTGCAAATTAGCGCAAATGCGTTCTGCAATTTTTACCGTTGGTGCAATATAGATGACGGTCCACATGACCATCGATCCTCCTAACCGGCCTAATTCAATTCCTTCAATCTTACCACGCAAAATTCAAGACACGCAACCAATGCACTATGACTTTTCCACCGACTGATTGGTCGCTTCTGCAATTCTTGTCGAATCAGGGCCTGCGATGCGTTCAATCTCCGCCAATAAATCATCAGAAATTACAACATTCACACGATCAAGCAAACGTCTTGCGCCTGTTGCATAGATTAGTACGACTTCGTCTGTTCCTTGATGTTGCAAAAGTTGCCTGCGAAGCCTCAATAAAGCATCTCGGTCATGTTCTAATCGTTCATCAATTTTAATATAAATCCGTCGTCGTCGTTTCATTTCGCGATTTTCTGACATATCTTTCATTTTAATAGCAATGAAATGACGGTCGACATGAAGATCTTTACGAACATCAAGTCGCACGATTTGATGAAGTTGTGGAATGTCCTTCACTAAACGATAAACACTGGGAAATAGCACAATTTCCATCTTGCCGGAGCCATCCTCCACAGTGAGAAAAGCCATCATCTCCCCCTTTTTCGTTCGTACGGTGCGCCATTGCGACACCATAGCTACAATGTCAACTACATGGTTCACCAAATGCCCGTCCTGATTCCATTTTGCAAGCGTCGCTGCAATCGGCATAACACCAAGAGCCTTTTGCACGCCTCGCACATCCGTGAATGGATCGCGAGAAAGCACCACGCCAACCAGGTCGCGTTCCCAGCTTTCAATTTCCTGCTCATCATCAGGTAAAGCAAATGCTGTTGCCATTATTGCGTCTTGTTGCAACGTATCAGAAGCTGGTAACAAGGAGAGCTGAGAGCCATCTCTTGGTGTCTGCACAAGGGTGTCAAGTAACATAAGCATTCCTTTTCGCGACTTTGTTATCGAATCTAAGGCACCCGCTTGAATGAGCGATTCGAGTACCCGTTTTGTCAGTGCACGGGCATCGAGACGATGATACAAGTCCGCTAAAGAACGGTAGGGACCTTGCTCGTCACGATCTTTCAGTATCGCTTCAACAGCGTTGACCCCAACATTTTTAATTGCAGACAACCCGAATCGAATCGCAATATCGCCATTTTCTAAACGCTGTGCCGTACAATCACTAACACTTTGATTGATGTCCGGCAACAAGACAGGGATACCGGCTTGCCTGCAGGATGAAACATAATGCGCTACTTTGTCTGGCCGTGAAAAACTATCGGTGATCAGCGCAGCCATAAACTCCGGACGAAAGTGAGCTTTGAGGTACGCGGTACGCAAGGCTAACACCGCATAAGCGGCAGCATGTGATCGATTAAACCCGTAATCCGCAAAACGTACGATAAGGTCATAGACTTGGTTGGCGACGGCATCCGAAAAACCGTTTTGCAAACACCCAGCAACAAATGTTGTGCGCGCTTCATCGAGCACTTCACGTTTCTTTTTACCTACAGCACGCCGCAGAACATCCGCTTGACCAAGTGTAAAACCCGCCATGATGTGAGCAATTTGCATAATTTGCTCTTGGTACACGATGATGCCATACGTCGACCGCAAGATCGGTTCAAGCTGCAGTACGTCATAACGAACGGGAATCTCACCCCGACGCGCTTTGATAAACGTGCTGATTTGCTCCATCGGTCCTGGGCGATACAAGGAAATGACTGCGATAAGATCCTCAAGCTCTGTCGGTTTTAAATCGCGTAAAACCTGTTTGACACCACTCGATTCCAATTGAAAACATCCGTCCGTATCACCATCAGAAAGCAGGTTGCTCGTTGGCCCATCCATCTCGATAGCATCGTAGCCAATCACGATATTACGCGTTTGTTCGACGTAGCGACGTGCGCGATCACAGATGGTCAATGTGCGTAATCCTAAAAAATCCATTTTCAATAAACCAAGCGCTTCGATATCTTCCATGCTGTACTGAGTGACAAATACACCTTCTATACCCTGTGCCACAGGTGCCAAAGAGGGCAAAGGCGCACGAGAAATTACAACACCTGCAGCATGCGTAGAAGTATGGCGCGGAAGCCCTTCGATCCCTTGCGAGAGCGCCACGGTACGCCTAGCATTCGGGGATGTATGCACAAGTTTTTGCAACTTGTCGTCATCGTCTAACGCATCAATGATCGTGTTGGTTTCTGTAGTCGACAATTCAAGCACCCGTGCCACATCGCGGATCGCCGCACGCGTGGCAAGCGTTCCCAATGTGCCAATCTGCGCAACATGCTGTTCCCCATAGCGAAGCGTGACATAACGAATTACCTCATACCGTCTCTCCGTTTCAAAATCAACATCGATGTCAGGCCAATTCACCCGCTCAGGATTTAAAAAACGTTCAAATAAAAGTCCATAACGTACAGGATCCACATCTGTAATAAATAGCGTATAAGCAACCAAACTGCCAGCGGCGGATCCACGCCCTGGACCCACTGAAATCCCATTTTCCCGAGAAAACCGGATAAAATCCCAGACAATTAAAAAGTATCCTGCAAATCCAAGGCGTTCGATCACGCCAAGCTCGTGTTGCAACCTTTTTTCATAGAGTGGTTTTTGCGCGAGAGTACGTTCACGAAGTCCCGCATAGGCTAAGTCACGCAACATCTGGTGCTCCGTTTGACCTTTTGGCAAAGGAAACTCGGGGAGACTCAATTCGTGAAGTGGAATTTCAAGCTGCGTTTTTTCCGTAATCTCCATAGTAGCCTGTAACGCCTCAGGATATAAGGCGAACAAGGATTGCATCGTTGTTGTATCGCGAAATTCACTGGTCAATCCCTGACGTTCTTGTGCTTCCTGTACCATCGTCGTGCCGTGCTTGATCGCTTGCAACACATCAAGCAGGCGAACATCGTCCATATGCAGATGGCGCACAGGTGAAGTTGCTACCGTTGCTGCTTGTGCCTTAAAAGCAATGCGTGCATGCGCCTCGATAAAAACTTCATCCTCTGGTTGACCACGATGTTGCAGTTCGACGTAGACATCGTCTTTGCCAAACCATTCTTGCAACTGTTTCACGGCCCGAACCGCCTGCGAAGTATCCTTTAAAAAAGCCGTATGCACAGGTCCAAACAATCCGCCCGTGAGACAAAGAAGGCCTTGGTGGTGTTGCGCCACCTCTTTCCACGTATTTACTATTTGTCCATCATTTCCTTGCTGCGTCGAGGCTAGGGACGCTAAGGTACACAGAGACTGGTACCCTGTAAAGTCCTTCGCGATCAGCAACAACTCAACCGGTTGTTGTCTCGCATGACGCTGGTGAACCGCGAACACAGACTGCCCCAAGACGTGCTTTAACCCATACTGCTGCAGCGTTTCATAGATCGATATCGTGCCATACATAGCGAAATCGGCCGTTCCTAACGCATGCATGCCCTGTTGTGTCGCGTATTTGGCTAGGTCTTTGATACGAGCAGCGCTGTACAATAAACTATATTCCGTGTAGGTGCGCAAATGGACAAAATCACTCAAGATGGATCACCATCCTGATCGCTGTCCGCCAACAACGTAATCGTAACCTCTGTACCTTCATTTTCTTTACTACTCACCGTAAGCGTTCCTCGCGATGCCTCGACAATCTCTTTGCAAATAGCCAAACCAAGTCCCACGCCGCCTTCTTGCCGACTTCTTGCCTTATCCGCGCGATAAAACCGCTCGGTAACATGGGGAAGATCATCTGGTGGTATCCCTTGCCCGGAATCCTTGATCACAAGTACCACATGATTCCCCTCACACCCTACATAAACACCGATAGTACCACCAGACGTCGTATACTTTCTTGCATTATCAAGTAGGGCACGAAGCACCTGTTGTAGGCGAACTTCGTTAATATGTACAGCTGTACTCAAGTCATCAGCCACGCTAAGTTTCCACGAATAATCAGGATAAAGACGCATCCAGCGACGTGTTACGGTCGCAGCGACGTTCGCTATCGAGACTAAACGTTCTTCGTCGGTGCCTTCATTATCAACGGCAGCTAGCGTGAGTAATTGGTTTGACATGTCTTTCAAGTGCTTCACTTCATCTTCAATCGCCTGCACAGCTTCTAATCGTACCTTTGCATCGTCCCACCCCCAGCGGCGAAGCAATTGAACGTACCCTTCAAGAACCGATAACGGTGTGCGCAATTCATGGGATGCATCGGCAATAAATTGTCTTTCGCGTCGAAACGCCAAGGAAATGCGGTCAAGCATCGCATTAAATGTATGCCCGAGTTCAGTTAATTCATCTTGTCTTTTGGGCACATCGATACGACTGCTCAAATCGCCTGGTGTAATAGCTTGCGCCGTAGCGATCATTTCACGAATAGGTTGTAAGGAATACCGCGCGAGAAAATAACTTGAAATGAGGGCTAACAACAGTCCGCCGATGGAGCCTGTAAGCAAGAGATAAAACACAAAGGCGATACTATGGTCCAAAGACTCGACATTTTCAAGCCATTGCAATGAAACCCACCCGCGATCGAGATGTACCCTTGCTGTTGCTACAAGCAATCGCTGATCGATATGTTGATACAACATAACGCCACTGCCGAGACTGGTTTGCAGACTTAATCCACCGTTAACCCAAGGTGTCATTGAAGGTCCACTCGCCGACGTCAAGGTCACTCCACCATCCGTCACAAGTCGTATCATCTGGTGAGGGTCCGGCACGATCTGTTCTACATCCGCCACAGCGGCAGACAGCGTTTTGTGTTCTATTCGACGGGCTTCATCATCAAGATTGGCCAAAATAATCTGTTTTTCGTTTTGGATTGTTACATTCATAAATTCGAGGTAAACAAAGGCGTTAAACAATACAAAGATGAGCGCAACAACAAGCGTGGATAAGGCAGAAAAACGCCACGTGATCGTTAGTTTCATGGTTTCCTCAGAACATAACCCACGCCGCGAATCGTATGAATCAAGGGTGACGAAAATGGCTCGTCTACTTTCATCCGCAAGTAGCGAATATACACGTCAACGACGTTCGTTTCGCCGTCAAACTCGTAACCCCATACTTGCGCTAAAATCGCATCACGCGACAGCACTTTATCGGCATGACGCACCAGATAATGCAAAAGGTCAAATTCGCGAGTGGTCAATTCGAGCGGTTTCAAAGCGCGATAAGCCCGCCTTTGTTCAGGAATGACGATAAGGTCGCCGACACGCAGCTCGTCTCGGCTCTTGCCCTTGCGAAGTGCCGCGCGAACTCTTGCAAGAAGTTCTTCAGTTTCAAATGGTTTTGTAATGTAGTCATCGGCCCCTGCGTCCAATCCAGCAACTTTGTCTCCCGTGCTGTCTTTTGCAGTCAAGATGATGATCGGAGTGTTTTTCACCTTGCGTACTGATTTGCACACCTGCAGTCCATCCATAAAAGGAAGCATCCAATCAAGCAGAATCAGATCCACATCACGCTCAAGGGCGATGCGTTCTCCGGATTGACCGTCTGTTGCAATAACCACCGATAATCCTTCATGCATCAACTCGAGTTCAATGATACGAGCTATACGTCGTTCATCTTCTACCACGAGAACGAGTGGACTCGCTGTTTGCTCCATAGTCTCTCCCTCACTTACCGTTCGAGCAATTGCACCGTAATGAGCGATTTTCCGACAAGCTCTGCACCACGATACAGTTCTACATCGACCTTGCCGACTTTTCGACTCGAATCCACAATGCGCGCGCGTGCTTCGACACGTTGCTCGATTTGTATCGGTTTTAGAAAGTACAATGTCGCATTGTCAAGCATCATATTGGCATCGCGCACTTTTCTCATCGCTTGCATCGCTGCTTCCGTCATAATGGTCATAAAAACGCCTGGGGATAACCCTCCATACTGTGTGGACATCTGCGGTGTGACCTCACCAGAAAACACCAGCGTGTGGTTATCGACCGTCTCAGAGAAACGATTGAGAACGATATCCTCCATCGTATCCCCAACTTGCGGTTGCTTTTGATTGTACTGTAACGCTTTGATCACATCTTGGCGGCTGATTAACCCGACAAGGCGCTTAAATTCGATGACAGGTAAAAGATCGATACCTTCCCACACCATCATATGAGCCGCTGAGGCAATCGACGTTTTTGGCGTTACAGACAAAGGTTTTTTGCTCATCACTTTACCAATCATCATATCAGGGCTTTTGCGATTAACATCTGTAGGAGCCACGACACCAATCAATCGTCCCTGATCTTGCAAAACAGGGAAGCGAGAGTAACCGCTGGTTTCCACAAGTTGATGATAATCTTGTACGGTTTGATGCTCACTTATCACAACTGGGGGCGTTTTTCCCAAAATATCTTCGACTAACAAAATGTCCTTTTTTATAAGTCGATCATAGATAGCACGATTGATCAAAGAAGCTACGGAAAACGTATCATAAGCGGAAGAAAGTATAGGCAAATCCAGTCGGTCAGCCAATTCCACAGCATCAGCATGCGCGGCAAAACCACCAGTAACAAGCACAGCAGCGCCTTCTTGCAACGCCACCAGCTGTACCATATCGCGGTTACCGACAATAACAAGTGACCCTGGATCGATGTATTTGACCATCGCATCGACTTCCATAGCGCCAATCACAAATTTGTTTAATGTCTTAAACAGCCCACCTCGGCCACCCAGCAAGGTACCATCAACAATGTTGACCACTTCAGCAAACGTCAACCGATCGATATCACGGCGTTGCTTTTTTTCGATGCGCACTGTTCCAATGCGATCGAGTGTCGAAACAAGACCTTGGCCTTCGGCCTCTTTAATCGCCCGATACGCTGTTCCTTCACTTACGACAAGCTGTTTAGCGATCTGGCGTACGGAAATCCGTTCACCAACCGATAAATCTTCGATGTGTTTCAAGATCTGATCGTGCTTAGTTTGCATGACAACCCCACTCTCTCGTCATGCAAACTATTATACAACAGATGACGTTATACCTGCCCATTCCAAAAAAAGTCCATCATGGTTACCGTCAAAGTATCCACAGTTACCCTTTTCTCACAACATAATCGACCAACTCAACGGTCATATCATAGCGAAGCATGGGCGTGATCAAATAAATCCCGTGAAAATAAGTCTTAGCCACATCGATTAACTCTTTAGCGATGGCCACACCTTCTTGTCGCGCACGTAGTCCGTTATAGCTAGCCATCCTTTTTCGCGCATCATCCGATAGCGTGATGCCCGGAACCTCATTGTGCAAAAACTCAGCATTACGATGACTTAACAGCGGCATAATTCCAACAAAAATCGGCACCTGCAGATGCTTTGTCGCTGTATAGAGGCGTTCAAACATTGCCTCATCATAAATGGGCTGGGTCATGATAAAGTCTGCCCCCGTCTGCACTTTCCGTACAAGGCGTGCAATCGCCTTATCGAACTGTGCAACATTCGGATTAAAAGCAGCACCCACCGAAAATTGTGTTTTATGTTTAATTGTTTGCCCGGAAAATGCCATGCCTTCATTGAGTTGTTTGACCATGCGAATCATATCAAAGGAGGACACATCAAAGACGGACGTAGCACCGGGTAAATCCCCAAAGCGAGAAGGATCCCCTGTGATGACAAGGATCTGATGGATACCCAGAGCGTGCAAACCCATCAAATGCGATTGTTGACCGATCAAATTGCGATCTCGACAGGAAATGTGCAACAAAGGTTCGATGTTACGTTGTTTCATCAAAGCACCCACGGCCATATTGCTCATCCGTGTTACAGCAAGCGAATTGTCGGCAAGCGTGACAGCGTCGGCGCCAGCATCGCGCAGTGCTTTGGCGCCCATCAAAAAAGCTTCAATCGATAGGTCCTTTGGCGGATCGAGTTCTACGATGACTGTCTGCGTATGAAGGGCTTTCTTATGCACAGGTTCTGCCGCAAACTCAAGCGATTCTACCGACTGCATAAGGGTGCGATCTTGTACGGTAACAGTTGACACAAACGCTTCCGCATCACTTCTTGCGCGTGATGGCACCGTGACAGGGGCTAGCCCTGATAAGGCATCTGCCATAGCCTTGATATGATCTGGCGTCGTCCCGCAGCATCCACCAATCACGCGTATCCCAAGATCGCGAAACGCAACAGCCATTTTCGCAAAGTAGGCAGGTTCTGATGCGTACTTGTACTGACCGTCGGTCAAACTAAGCAATCCTGCATTGGGGTACACGGACAATAACGTGTCTTTTGATAGCTCCATTTGCGAAAACGCTTTTTGCAAATCAGCCGGGCCAAAGTGGCAGTTGAGTCCTACGATCGTCACGCCTTTATCAAGCAAGCGAGAGAACGCTTCAGGTACGTGTACGCCATCTCGTGTGACAGCCAAATCCAGCAACGACAACTGTGCAATAACGGGAAGTGATGTCAAGGAACGGGCAACTTCAACGGCGACTAACAATTCTTCAAGATCTAAAAAGGTTTCAAAGAGAATACCGTCTGGTGCCTCGGTCAACAGTGCAGCTAATTGATCTTGATAGCCCCGAGCAAGATCGATCGGTTCTGCCAACTTCTTTCTGATCCCACGCATCGAACCAACCGTTCCCACCACATACGCATCATCACCAACCGCTTCACGTGCTACGCGCACGGCCGCGCGATTGATCGCTTCTACTTGATCCTCAAGGCCGTACCGTTCAAGTCCCACAACATGCGCACCGAAGGTGTTAGTTTCAATCAACCTCGCACCCGCCTCGTAATAGGAACGATGAATAGAACCCACAGCTTCTTTATGTGAAATATTGAACTCTTCGTAACACATACCTACAGGCATGCCCAATTGATACAATTGCGTAGCCATAGCTCCGTCACCCACAATGAGGTGATCTTTCACATACGTCCCCAAATCCACTCGGATACCCACAAACCGCACTCCCTTATGCTCGCTCTCAGCCAAAAACCGTTAATGCCATTTTCATGGACAAAACAATCGAAACTACGATAAATAATGGACGAATGAGCGGCACGCCTTTTCGTATAGCCATCCGTGATCCAACACGCGCTCCTATCATCATGGCAAATCCCATCGGTAACCCATAGAGATACACGACTTTACCTTGAATAATAAACCAAAGTAAGGCGGCTGTATTGCTTGTAAAATTCAATGCACGTCCATTGCCTACCGCCGTAATAAAGTCAAATCGAAACACAGCCAAAAAGGTAAATAATAGAAACGAACCTGTACCAGGACCGATAAAACCATCATAAAATCCTAGGGCAAACGCAATAAACATAGCTATGATTCGCGTTTTCAAGGGATAAAAAATGAATTCGTTCGCTTGTCCCAAGTCACGTTTTAACCATGTCATCATGGCAATCACTAAGATGGCGATCAGTATGATAATTTGCAAATAATGTTGATCCACATGCAGTACCGTTTCAGCACCACACAATGCACCAACAAACGTAAAAGGTATCATCCATAAAAGTAATCTTCGTTCAAGATGACCAGAGCGAAAATACGTCCAAGAACTCGTTGATGAAGCAAACGTCGACGCAATCTTATTCGTGCCTAAAGCCATATACGGGGAAATACCTGAGGACAATAAAGCAGGAAGCGTAATCACGCCACTGCCGCCGACAATCGAATCAAAAAAACCAGCAATAAATCCGGCAACCATAAGACCTAAAATAGCTAAAATCATAAAATACAAGGTCATAACCCCTTAACAACACCTGCAACTCCTACAGCAATGAGGCGACTTCTGATGAATCAAACATTAATTGCACATCTTTTGCCAAGACCGTAAAAGAGCCCTCTTCTAACATAAGATGAAAAGATTGCGCATCTAAATGTGAGTGTAAAAGTTTATGCAAATCAATCCACAGATTTGTCCCATTACCATAAATTCCACGTTCATCAGATGTAATCGCTTTGAGCAGTGGCATCAATACAAAGTCTAATGACAAAAACCACTTCGATGCATGGATACGAATAATAACTTGCCCCGCTTGTTCATCGAGTGCTACTTCTAACTTCACATCCACCTTAACCGCCTTAGCATGCACCGTACAAAAAACGAAGTGTTTTGTTACGTGAACGGCTGACACAAAAAAGCCTGGAGGAAGCAACGTATTTACAGCTTCCTCCAATTGATTTTGTGTCATCTCAAATTGCACTTGAGACAATCGAATCAATCCGTTCCCTTCCTTCCTTACGATACACTTTCCGATGCACTTAGTTTGGACCGGATTTCTTCAAGTTCTTTAATTTGCGTCTCAAGTTTCGTCTCTTGTTCACGCAGTACATGCAAGTTGTCACGCAGACTGCCAATACTTTTATCCACATCATCAATCATGGCGGATAACTCATCAGCGCCCACTTTTTCAATACCCGATAACACCTTGTATAACTTTAGTCCAGACAACGCCGCAGTATTCGCCAAATTGGATGCAGCAAACGCAACACCAGGAGCTGTAGCACGCATACCCGCCGCACCTACGCTAGCAAGCCAACTCACCGCTTTACTTGCAGGCGTACCACGCCGTTTCAAAAACTGTTGTAAGTCTTCTTCTTTAACGAGGTATTTGCCGCTTGAATCGTCCGCTTTGAGTAGTCCAGTACGTATCCAACGGCGCACGGTTTCTTCTGAGACATCTAAACGAAATGCAATTTCGTACGTAGTAAATTCCATGCGTATCATCGCCTCCAAGGCTTTCTACACATAGTATAGCACACGCACACGCATATGTGTGTGCGTGTGTCCTTGGTTACGCAAGTAACGGCCTAATCAGCTCTTCGATAGCTGCAACATACGTGCGTAAAAGCATCTCCGCTTGATCTCCATCTTGTCCTTTTGCACCGACATACACTTTTAATTTGGGTTCCGTGCCCGATGGGCGAACAGCCACCCATGAGTTATCCTCAAAACGAAATTGCAACACATCCGATGAAGGCAGCGTCAGTTTATCCTTCGTCCCATCGGCATAGGTTTTTTCACCTGAAAGATAATCTTCAACGACAAGAGTTTTACTTCCCGCGACAAACAACGGTTCGTTGCGTAAAGATTGCATGAAATCATTCATCTTCTGCAATCCTGTGAGCCCTGGAAAAGTATAGCTCAGCAATTTATCCCTAAAATATCCAAACTTTGTGTATAGCGCTTCCCGCATCTCAATAAGATTAGTTCCTTTAGAACGTAACCCTGCCACAAGATTGGCGATTAGTATAGCCGCTTGCACACTATCTTTGTCACGTACAAAAGGCAAAGCCAAATACCCAACACTTTCTTCATACCCAAACACAAATCTTTGATTGCCTTCCTGTTCATACGCTTCAATGCGATCTCCTATGTACTTGAAGCCCGTTAGCGTACGTTCTGTCTGCACGCCAAAACTTTTTGCAATAACTTCACCAAAGTCGGAGGTAACATTCGTCGTTACCATCACGGCATCCTTTGCAAGGTTTCCTTGTGCAACGAGTTGCGGTAAATAATCAGATAAAACCATGGCACCAATCTCATTGCCTGAGAAAAACACGTAGTCTCCTGTTTTATCTCTCGCCATCACTCCGACGCGATCGGCATCAGGATCTGTAGCCATGATCACATCAGCAGATACTTCTTTCGCTGTTTCAAGCGCTAGATCATAGGCCACATATTCTTCAGGATTCGGATTCTTTACGTTCGTAAAATCACCATCAAGATAGGATTGTTTTTCCACCAACACAACATTTGCAAACCCAGCTTCATGAAGTGCTCTTGGCACCGCAGATCCGCCTGTGCCATGTAAGGGCGTATACACAATCGTCGTATGATCTTTACTTTCTTGCGATAGGTTACGGTGTAATGGATGCAAAGCGGCAAAATAGGCGTCTTCCACCGACTCATCGACCATCCGAACAAAGCCTTCATGTAATGCGGTGCTAAAAACCATCACAGGAACAGCAAATAAATCAGCTACATCTTGTGTGTAGCGTACGATTTGCTCAGCCGCGTCAGGCAATACCTGTCCACCATCGGCTCCATAAACTTTATAACCGTTATATTCCTGTGGATTGTGACTCGCGGTAATCATGACACCTGCGCTGCATCCGAGGTGACGAACGGCAAAAGACAACATCGGTGTCGGCCTTGCATCAGCGTATACATAAGCTAAAACACCATGCGCCGCCGCTACACTTGCCACTTCATGAGCAAACTCAGCAGAATGATGGCGTCCATCGTAGCCGATCACGATACTTTTCTCTTTTCTTGCAAATTGACTCTGAATCCACCGAACAACGCCATACGTTGCTTTACGCACCGTGTAAATGTTTAAACGATTGGTGCCCACACCCATCTTGGCGCGGAGCCCACCTGTACCAAATTCAAGATCGCGAGCAAAACGTTCCCTCAGTTCATCTCGAGCATCTTGCGTGACCAAATCTGTCAATTCCTTGCGCAACTGTTCATCCAATCGATCATCTTGCAACCACTGTTCATAGATGTTACTTTCATTTGTCATCTTCATTCCTCCAACGTGTTATTGAAATAACGGCGGCAATGAAAAAGGGAACGCTTGTTCCATGACGCAAGATACCTTAAGCAATTGCGATTCAGCAAATGGCCTTGCGACAAGCTGAACTGACAAAGGAAGGTGCTCACGAGATAATCCGCACGGGACAGCTATAGCCGGAAAACCTGCCGTATTGAATGGACGCGTAAATTTCGATAGACCGTTGCGTATCGGTTGCACAGCGCCTTCTAGTGTGATCGTACCTTGCCCCAGAGGTGGTGCAACAAATGGAAGCGTAGGCGTCAATAAAACGTCGATCGAATCAAACATTCGTAACAAATTTCGCCTATATACTTTTCGTTCCCGACACGCTTTGGCGTAATCCTGTGCTGTATAACGCCTTCCCAAAAGAAGTCGTTCACGTACATCATCCCCATATGCCTCTGGCATGCGAGAAAGATCGTCATGATGCGTTGTCAAAGCCTCTACAGAAATGATAGCATCGTGAATAACAGATGATGCCTCAATTCCTGGAGCGGCTACCTGTATCACATGAGCCCCCGCGTCTTCAAGTATGCGTTTGGCTTCTAAAATAGAAGTGATGACCTCTTCTTGTGCACGAGCAAAATAATAGGTTTCATCAATACCTATGGTCATGCCTTTTATCGATTGCCCTAACACACTACTATACGGCGTAGGGGCAACATCCACACTATATGGATCTACTTCATCATAGCCAGCAATAATGGACAAAAGAAGTGCAAT
>DAHWJX010000059.1:0-2604 GCA_027343965.1 Caryophanales bacterium
CAAGCAAGGGAAAGGGGATGAGCGTTTGAATGAGGCGCTGATTGCATCAGCCTGGGAGAAATTTTTACAGTTTTCACCTGGAACAATCGATAATGTTGAAGTTTTTTTTGCGCCAGGTCGTGTAAATCTGATTGGTGAACACACAGATTATAATGGCGGCTTCGTTTTTCCTGCTGCTTTAACGCTAGGCACAGTTGTGATGGTGCGACCAAGAAAAGATAACCTGTTGCGTTTTTCATCTATATCCTTTGAACCTATCATCGAAGTGCCAGTTGGTGCCTTGCGTTATCATGCTGAGTATGATTTTGCGAATTATCCATTAGGGATGTTATGGGCACTTGAAAAAGTTGGCGTACCAATCCTTGGCGCTGATTATTTCTTTGCGAACGATCTGCCTAGCGGTGCAGGATTGTCGAGTTCAGCATCCATTGAAGTGGGTACTGGCGTGGCCGCAACGACCATAGCAAGAGTAACGATGGATCGCGTGGAACTCGTGAAACTCGCCCAAAAAGCTGAGAATGACTTTGTTGGTGTCAATTGTGGCATTATGGATCAATTTGCTGTGGGCATGGGAGAAGCTGATCACGCTATTTTGCTTGATTGCAATCGATTGGATTATACCTTAGTACCATTCGTGGCATCATCGTATCGTTTGGTGATTACCAACACGAATAAACGTCGCGAATTGGCGGATTCCAAATACAATGAGCGACGCGCACAGTGTGAAGAGGGATTAACAGCGCTTCAACGTGTCGTACCTGACATCACGTATCTTGCACAACTCACGCCACAGCAATTGGCTGGGGTGGATTCGGTGATTGCGGATCCAGTGATTAAAAAGCGAGTGCGGCATGTGGTCACGGAACATGACCGAACGAAGCGAAGTGTTGCGTTGTTACGTGATGACAACTTTGCTGCATTCGGTCAATTGATGAATGAATCCCATATGTCGTTACGCGATGATTATGAAGTAACGGGCAGGGAGTTAGATGCCTTGGTTCATGCGGCCTGGACAGTACAAGGCTGTTTAGGATCGCGGATGACTGGCGCAGGTTTCGGTGGATGTACAGTAAGTCTTGTGGAAGAACATGCCTTGCAAGAGTTTATGCAGGTTGTTGGCGAAATGTATCGTAAAGAGACGGGTCTTACAGCTAGTTTTTATACGAGTTCGTTAGGTGATGGGGCAAAGAAGATAACGAAAGAGGCGATGGCGTTATGTCGATTTTAGTTACAGGTGGTGCAGGGTATATTGGTAGTCACACTGTGCTTGAACTTACACAACATAAAGAACGTGTTGTTGTGATCGATAGTTTGGTAAAAGGCCACCGTGATGCAGTATTAAACGCCCCATTACATGCCGTGGATATACGCGATACAGCGATGGTTACACGAATTTTGCAAGAGTATGAGGTTGATACTGTTGTGCATTTTGCGGCAAGTTCGCTTGTAGGAGAGAGTGTCAGCAATCCTTTGAAATATTATGATGATAACGTTTGTGCTACAGAGCGATTACTATCAGCCATGGTGACAACCGGTATTAAACGTATCGTTTTTTCTTCAACGGCTGCGACGTATGGCGAACCTATGTCGACGCCAATCACTGAAGATCATCCGACGGTTCCAACGAATCCTTATGGTGAAACAAAGTTAGCTATCGAGCGCATGCTTGCTTGGTCCTATCAAGCTTATGGTCTCCAATCCATCTCTTTACGTTATTTTAATGCGGCGGGTTCTCATCTTAGTTTGCCGATCGGAGAAGATCATCACCCGGAGACGCATCTCATTCCGGTTGTTTTGCAGGTGCCGCTTGGCAAGCGTGATCATGTTACAGTCTATGGGCAGGACTATCCCACGCAAGACGGCACATGTGTCCGTGACTACGTGCATGTGATGGATCTTGCAAGTGCGCATCGATTAGCTGTTGAACGGCTACGTACGGAAGTTGTTCAAACGGAAGTATTCAATCTCGGTATCGGTCAAGGTTTTTCTGTCAATGAGGTGATTAATACTGCTCGCAAAGTGACAGGACATGCGATTGAAGTGGAGATCGGAAATCGCAGAGCTGGTGATCCCGCCGTCTTGGTGGCTTCATCAGAACGCGCAAAACGCGTACTCGGCTGGGAACCTGCTTATACAGATTTAAGCACAATGATCGCTTCGGCCTGGAAATTTCATCAAGATCATCAGGATGGCTATGGGCATTGATGAATACAACCGTCACTTCTGTGCGCAATATTGGTTTGGTTGCGCATGTTGAGTCCACACGCAGTACCTATTCAAGGTTTGATCATAAGTCCTACATCGGGAAACTATGAACAGGTGCATTCTGTCTTTGATCCAGTCGATCTTATAAAGCAAATTTGTTACTGTATGATCAAGTCGTCGAGGAAGCCACGCTCCACGACGATACCTTACTTGCCGCCTATTTAGAGGATCAGTCATTGTAAAAGTCGGAAGTAAAACCTTCTCTGATGAAGTCAGTTCAAGCTTGCAATGTATTCCCGATCGTGTTTGGATCAGCCCTTCAAGGTGTAGGGATTGCACCTTTGCTTGATACGTTGGTTGAATTTCTACCGTCAGCACAAGGTAACCCAGAAGCTTCCC
>DAHWJX010000062.1:0-7935 GCA_027343965.1 Caryophanales bacterium
ACGGAAGGCGAAATCTTTGCCTCTTTCATACCTAATTACATCCCCCTTTGTCGATTACCTAATTTACTTCGTGATAAATACCACAAATCCCTTCTCGCTTGAGTTCTCCGACCAAGTGGCGTATTATAGGGATAAGTATCGTGGGCCGTTAGCTCAACTGGTAGAGCATCCGACTCTTAATCGGAGGGTTGCAGGTTCGATTCCTGTACGACCCACCAACACAAAGGCGGAGATCTTGAAAGTAAAAGATCTCCGCCTTTCTTGTTGTATTGTTTACTTTTGCAGGGCTTCTTTTGCCGCTTCAATAGCAACCTCATAATTGGGATGTTGCGTCACTTCAGGGACATATTCTACATAGGATACAACGCCATGTTGATTGATAACAAAGACGGCACGAGCTTCAAGACGAAGGTCTTTCATGTATGTACCAAATGCGGTACCGAAAGACATGGAGCGATGATCTGACAACGTTTCGACTCGATCAATGCCAGCAGCACCACACCAACGTTTTTGAGCAAAAGGCAGATCAGCGCTGACAGTAAGTACAACAACGTCATCGCCAAGTGTACTCGCCTCTTCGTTAAAGCGCCTTGTTTGTGCATCACAAACACCAGTGTCCAAAGATGGAACCACGCTGACTAAGACAACTCGACCAAAATACGATGATAGTTGGACATCTTTAAGAGAATTGGTTAAAAGCGTAGCATCCGGCGCTTTATCCCCTATTTTCAATTCAGGTCCAACAAGGGTCACAGCCCCTCCAGCAAATGTAACTGCACCAGTACGTTCTTGTGACATGGTACTCCACCTTTCCCATCCATCTATCTATTATTACTTAACCATTATACCGTATAAATGAGCATGTTTGCCATGCAAAGGCAACATCAGACCGTGAGGACCGGCTACTAAGGTCAAGCTTCCTGACCCCTCCACGCGATAGACATCTGCCCATAGTTCGTAAAGGTTCTCAACGAGGTCCACCTTTTTGTTTGTTGAACTCTTAGACGTGTCATCGATAATAACAGCCACTTTAGGGTCAAGAATGGTCAAAACTTTAGGTTGTGGACCACCTTGTAACTTCGACAATTGTAATAGCAAAACGTCCTGTTCCCGTGGCCACGGGTCTGAATTCTGGCGTGGAACTTGCAGGACCGTTGCGACGTCCATATTGGGCACATCAACATGAAGCATCATGTAGGAGTGAGATAAACCTTGTTCATTTTGCGGCAAAATAGAAGCCGTTACCGAACCTATGCCATCAATACGCAAATTTTCCTTTCGGTGATAAAAGATCATCCCGCCCATGTCAATGGTAGGTCTTTCATCGACCCGGTCACCGACAAGCACCCGAACAGAAGCATGTAAATTGGCGCAGACAAGTTGATATAGAGCAAGATCATTTTTCGTCAGATGACCAATCGGAACGCCATACAAAATAACGACATTCGTGCGAATGAGTTGTTGCAAAGGTTGTTTTGCTATTTTCCTTAAGGAATCATAAGGGATGCCATACAGGATTTTATCTTGTACTATAACGCGAAAGCATGGCGGTGCAGCATACACGTCCAGGCGTGATGTGGCAGGCACATCAGGACTTGTTGCAGCTAGCACAGGTGCATGAAGCAACGCAATTCCTGACATACAAAGAATGGTACATATGATCCCCATCATGAAGCGTCTCCACATCATTATAGCCCCGCCTTAAAAGTAAGCGTCTGCTTGTTGTACACTGTCCTCAAGTGACCCAATGTGTTGCGAAAGCCGCGGTAATGACCGTAAAAAAAGTTTCCCATACGATGCTTGGAAAATGCGATTATCCAAAACAAATACAGCACCTCGATCCTGACTAGAACGGATGAGCCGACCAAATCCCTGCGTAAATCGAATAACGGCTTGTGGGACAGAGTAATCCATAAACGGGTGTCTGCCCTGCTGTTTGAGGCGCTCGGTCCTTGCTTCTACGATTGGATTGGTTGGCACATCAAACGGTAACTTGACAATGACAATACAGGATAAGTCTTCCCCTTTGATGTCAATTCCTTCCCAAAAGCTATTGACGCCAAATAAAACCGCTCGATTCGTTCGTCGAAATGTTTCAATCAATCGCGAACGGCGATGGTCATCATGCCCCTGTGCCAAAAGTCGAATACCCTGTTGTAAAAAGGGCTGATGTTGTTTTTGATACACCATTTCCAGCATCTGATACGAGGTGAATAAAACTAACGTACGTCCTTTTGCTTTCACCGCAATGGATCGAATAGCATGGCCAACGGCTTCAGAAAAACTCGGATCATTTACCTTAGGCAAATCATTCGGCATACATAAAATCGCTTGACGATCATACAAAAAAGGTGAACTCACGATAAGATCGTCGACTTTTCCTTCTGTCATCAAGGGCAACAAGCCAACTTGTGACAAGAAATAAGTAAATGATCGATCTACTGTCAACGTTGCTGACGTAAAAATGACGCTATCACGCTTGTCGTATAGCGATGACCGAAGAATGCCGCCAACGGACAACGGCGCCAGATGAAACGAAGCGCTGACACCGGATTTGCGCGTCCATTTTGTTAACCAACCAACAAACTCATCCTCACTTTGGGTGAGCAATGTAACATCAAGTACGACCGTGAACCCATTAGCAATATGCCTCACTAAACCAAAAACATCCTCCATACGACCTGCCATCGTATCGGATCGTTCGATCTCTTCAATCAATCGCTCATATTCTTTAATAACTGTGCTTAAAATTTGATTGGCTTGCTGTACACGCTGTGCACAGTCTAAGACAGAGGCATACCTATCCTCTTCCAAGAGGAGCTTTGTGATACGAACTTCCGGTCGATTAGCTCGTCCCTCGAGAAATCGATGAATCGCCTGAAAAAGCGATTTGCTTTCTTTGGCAAGATCAAGCACCGTTCTGTACGCTTTTTGCGCTACGGTAAGATATGGCTGCCACTCTGCCTTGCCTTGAACAATGGAAGCAGCCAACATCGCCTCTAATTCTGGCAAGTGACTCGTACGTGTTTGTACAAGCCGATCCATGAATCGACGCAATTCTTCTTCTTTGGCCTCAGCACCCAGATTTTTCGTAGCTTGCTCTTCTAAGTGGTGAGCTTCGTCAAGGATCACGTGTTTGTGCGGCGGCAAAACGCGATGATCAGCCATGATGTCAGAAAGTACGAGGGAATGGTTTGTAATCAAGATATCGGATGACAATGCACGCTGTCGCGCGACAAAGAAATAACAATCATGAAAAAATGGGCACCTTTTACCGAGGCAAGATTCCGTCTCACTTTGAATGGTGCGCCACCACTCCGTCTCTCTACCTTCCATCGCCAATTCTTCGCGATCTCCCGTGCTTGACTGTGTCAACCAACTAAGAACAGCAACGATAAAATTTGCTTCCTCATTGAGTAAGACTGGCAGAGCCTGAGCTTTCTGTGCAACCTTTCGCAAACAAACGTAGTTATTGCGCCCTTTCAAGATCGTACTACTAAAAGAAAAAGGCAATGCTTTTTTTGCAATCTCAATATCCTGGGTTTGCAGTTGCTCTTGCAAAGCTACGGTATGTGTAGCAACAACCACACGCTGTCCCGTCTGAACAGCATACGAAATGGCTGGCAATAAATAACCTAACGATTTACCCGTGCCTGTACCTGCTTCAACCACAAGTAAACGCGACGCAGCAAACGCTTGGGCTACTTTTTTTGCCATTTGCTCCTGGCCGATACGGCGTTCAAAGGCAAAATTCGTGATACCTTGTAGGGAATGGCGCAAAAGTTTAACAGTAGTCGCCACAAAGTCTTCTTGCACTGGATTGTTGTCTCGCTGTATAGCGTTCTCAGCGACTTTAGCAGCCTCTAGAAACGCCAAGTCGAAGAGTACTTTGATAGGTTTGTCTGATGCTTGGGACGCATTAGAAAACAAATACGTAATCGCATCTTGCATAATTTGGCGAAGTGAATTTGACAGGGAAGGTGCTAGGGCGATCGTCTGTAACGTAATCAATGGTAAGTCAAATAGTCCCTGAAACAATCGCGCACAAGTTTGCTCATATAATCGGATCAGGTCATATAATGGCAGCGTTGAAGGATCATCGATTGCACCCCCCATCAACCCATAAAATGCGGCTGCATCAAACACCAATCGTCGCGACAAGGTAGGAACGACGATTCGCACTAATGATCCAAAATCGATCCATTGCGCCACATCAAGTGACGCATAACCGAATTCTTCCACAATCCTTTCGAGTTTACTGGCAGCTTCGTCAGACTCTACAACGACAAAGGAACCGCCAATTTTTTCGCAAAGTATAGTCCACACTCGGCCAAAATCCTGAATCACCTGAGTTTGATCCCTGTTTTCGTCATGCAAGTGATAATGCTCTGAATTTCCATCGCGAAAGGCATGTACCTGAACACGTGAAATCGGATTGTACAAAATAATTTCCTGAATAACATCTTCACCATTCGATAATGGTACCCATCGCCACGCTAATAAACTATACTTCTGATTCAAAGACAAGCCACCCTCGTCCAATCCCATTTGAAATTAGTATCCGAGAATGTATGCCACTCTGTCAATTTAAGAGTACGTCACAGGGGAATTTTTCGTGTCATCATGGGTGACCTCATCCACATCGGATTGTGCTTGGCGAACAGCTGCACTCAAATACATCAAGGCATCCTCGTGCGTTCGGTCTACTGCCAAGGCACCTTGAAGATAACGAACAGCTTTTACCGCATTGCCTGTTTCTAAATAAAAGCGACCCAATTCGGTTAAGCCATGGACTTTAGCCCGTTCGTCCTTTACCTGAAGAATACGAGACAAATATAGCCGCGCTTCAGCAAATTGTTTTCGTGCCGTTGCAATGCGCGTTAACCCTGTCAAAACAGTCAAATCAGCCCCATGCTGATTGGTATACACCGTGAACATATGCTCCGCATCGTCGAGTTGTCCACAACTATACAATGCCCATGCCAATCGAGCTAATGGCTTTTTGGCCTGTGGTTGTAAAGAAGCCATCTTTTTGTACAAAGCTACCGCCGTTGTATAGTCGCCCATTTGTAAGGCCATTTCGCCAAGACCTGATAATGCTTTATCGACAGCTTTATGTTCACGTATCATACGCCGATACACTTGTTGTGCTTCATCTACTTTATGTAAGACACGCAAAATGTGAGCTAATTCCATGTTCGTGTCGATGTCTGACGGACTATACTGTACTGCCTTTCGATAACATGCTAACGCTTTTTTTGGTCGTTTCAGGGCGAATACCGCGGCACCGTAAAGTCGCCATGCAATGGCGTCTTTCGCGTCAAGGGATACAGCGGTGTGTGCTGCATGTGCCGCTTTACTATAATCTTTAATCATATAGGCGCAGATGGAAAGATTCACATGCGCATCAACATAGTCAGGTCGTTTGTCTGTCACCTGCTGAAGTTCAGCTAACGCATCATCATAGCGACCCTTTCGCACAAAAATCTGTGCTTTCGCCTCGTGGGCTGCCACTAGAAGTAGAGGATTTTGTGCTGTTAATTGGACGATCATCACTTGACGCTCTGACTCTTCGTAGCGATTTTTAGCAAGATAACTAATGGCTAGCAATAAACGAACCATCGCCGCGTCAGGATTCATGGCGAGTATGCGTTCAAAAGTATCGATAGATTCGTCATACATAAGGAGGTCAAAATAACCTAATCCCTTTTTTAACATAAGGAGACCGTTCTCAGATTGGAACAATACATCATAATCATCATGGGGCACAACATCATCAACCAAAGATGGAGGTGTTGGGACTTGGATGTCCTGCGAATCAGGGAAGTATTGTTCATACAAATCCTGCACTTGATCCTCAAAGTCCATCCATAACTCTAAACATCGGGAGTTCATCGCATGCAACGCTCGTAGTTCCTGGTAAAGGTACGTACGTTGCTCTTCATCAGCATAACGTAGTTGATCAGCAATACGAGTAACGGCACGTTGCAGTTGCGCGTACGGTTGTTCACACAGCATAAAGGGACACCCCCAGTATTTTATCTTAGGGTGTCCCTTTAGAATGTATTTTTATGCATTTATTACAATATAACCAGTTCTTGGTTGTCAATTAAACGTGTGGAACCAAAATAACCTGCGATCGCACACAGCACAGAATCATTCTCACCCACTGTCGTTACTGGTGATAAAGTCGCATCATCGACAAAAGACAAATAATCAAGACGTAACCCAGGCACCGTGCGTAGCCTTTCTATCGCTCTATCTCGTAACTTTTCCACATTTCGTTCACCATCTTGAAAACGGCGTAGCACGTCCTGCAGCACCTGTTGCAAGATGGGGGCGTCACGCCTTTGTTCTGAGGTAAGATAGACATTTCTTGAACTCTTGGCCAAGCCGTCCCTTTCCCGAATGATAGGACATGGCACAATGGACACATCGATGGACAAGTCAGCGACCATTCTTCGTATAATACGCCATTGTTGCGCATCCTTTTTACCAAAGTAAGCTTTATCAGGCATCACAATTTGAAATAGTTTGGCAACCACAGTACATACACCATCAAAATGTCCAGGCCTTGATGCGCCACACAAATGATCACCCAATTGGTCCACATGTACCCTTGTCAGCACAGGGTTTTCACCATACATATCGCGAACGCTCGGAGCAAAAACAAGATCAACACCTTCACTGGCGCACAGTGTAAGGTCCTGTTCAAGGCTTCTAGGATAACGATCTAAATCCTCGGATGGTCCAAATTGTAGAGGGTTTACAAAAATCGATGCCACAACGATATCATTTTCTTCGCGAGCTTTTTGGATCAAGGAAGCGTGACCTTCATGCAAATATCCCATCGTAGGGACAAACCCCGTGTCACTCTTACCATCTTTTTGCGCTCTTGTCACGCTGAGCCATGCTTTGCATTCGGCAATCGTATGTACCACTTTCAAGCAGCTTTACTCCTTTCAAGGCTCACTGATTGCAATATTATACTGATGATCCAGGTCTGGAAACTGTCGAGACGTGACCTCGTCCCGGTAAGCTTGCAACGCCTCAATTGCCCGATCTCCCAAAGCGGCATATTGTTTCACAAACTTGGGTCGATTTCCCTGAGTTAGGCCAAGCACATCATGAAAAACTAAAACTTGACCATCGCAGGATTGGCCTGCACCAATACCGATGGTGGGAATCCTTACGGTTTCTGTCACTTGTTTCGCTAGAATCGTTGGAATGCACTCTAACACAACAGCAAATGCACCAGATTGTTCCACAGCCAAAGCATCATGTATAAGCCGATCTGCACTAGCCATATCCTTTGCCTGTACTATATAGCCACCAATATGTAAAACAGCTTGTGGCGTGAGGCCAAGGTGCCCACATACCGGAATCCCTGCTTGAACCAAGGCCTCGATATGCGCAGCAATAGCCGCTCCTCCCTCAAGTTTTACGGCATCGGCATGCGCCTCTTGCATAAGGCGACCCGCCAAACGTACCGTTGTCTCGATACTTTGATGGTAGGTTAAAAATGGCATATCAACGATGACCATTGTGTCGGGAGCTCCACGACGCACCGCTTTTGCATGATGCACCATGTCATCGATCGTAACGGGTATGGTGGAGTCATGGCCAAGTACTGTCATCCCTAGCGAATCGCCCACGAGTATAATGTCAATCCCAGCCTTTTGCACTAGGGCTGCCTGCGTGGCATCATAGGCCGTCAGCATGACAATCGGACTCCCCTGCATTTTTTTTGCATGAATGCTTGGAACCGTCTGCTTTTTTTGCTGTTGTGGCATCAGTATCAACTCCTTTAGGACAAGGCCTCGATAATTTCCCCGCTAATAAAAGTTAGTGAATGACCATCATCGGTGAAAAAATGTAAAGTTCCTTCATCATCCACCGTCTTTACAATGCCATCAAATACGTTAGCACCTTGAG
>DAHWJX010000085.1:0-79478 GCA_027343965.1 Caryophanales bacterium
AGGAAGATGAAAATGGAGCTTCTTTGGAACCGATCGAACACTTGGTGATCGACGTGCCTGAAGAGTACGTGGGTACTGTCATGGATCGACTTGGTATGCGCCGGGCAGAATTGTTGCACATGGCACCGGGTACATCTGGCACGCGGCTTGAATTTAACGTTCCTGCGCGTGGTTTGATCGGGTTTCGTTCAGAACTTTTAACGGCAACTCGAGGCTATGGCATTATGCACCATACGTATATTCGTCACGAACGCTATAAAGGTGATATCCCAAGTCGAACAACAGGTGTTCTTGTCGCCACGGAATCTGGTTTGACGACAGGCTATGCTATCGCATCGTTAGAAGATCGAGGTACGATGTTTGTTACGCCAGGTACTATGGTGTATCCCGGAATGGTGGTCGGAGAACATGCTCGCGACAACGATCTTGCTGTGAACGTCTGCCGCGAAAAGCACATGTCAAATGTACGATCAGCGACAAAAGATGAAGCTATTCGTCTTAAATCGCCGAGAATACTTTCATTAGAAGAAGCACTGGAGTATCTTGGTGATGATGAATATTGTGAAATCACACCGAAAAGTATTCGTTTGCGCAAAAAAATTCTTGATAAGACAGAACGTGGACGTGCTGAAAAAGCCACTTCTGCTCGCGAAAACTAAATTACCAAACCTCCGTTTGGACTAATAATCTGGCCAGTCAGAAAGGAACTTTCTGGACTGGCCAGAAATAGTACGGTATGCGCGACATCTTCTGGTGTTCCAAGTCTGCCTAAAGGAGTTTCTTCGCGGATTTTTTGTATGTCTTCTTCGCTGTATACACTCATCATGTCGGTTGATATAGCACCTGGGGCTACCGCATTAACCGTGATTCCTGTACTGCCAAGTTCTTTGGCAAGAGCTTTGGTGAATGCGATCACCCCGCCTTTAGCGGCAGAGTAAGCGACTTCACACGAACCGCCAACCATTCCCCAAATCGAGCTGATGTTGATGATGCGGCCTTGTTGCGCCTGAAGCATGGCGGGCAAAGCCTTTTTGGTGCACAAAAAAGGGCCTTTTAAATTGACTCCAATAAGATCTTCAAAATCTTTTTCGGATGTGTCGATGAAAAGATCGGATTGTGCCTTGCCGGCATTGTTGACAAGTATGGTAATGGGCCCTATGTGGCGCGTGGTTTGGGCAAAGAGATGGTCAACATCGGATGCCTTCGATACGTCACCTGCAACGGCAATTGCATGTATGTCAAAAAGCTCACACTGTGAAACGATTTCTTGTGCTTTACTTGCTTGTGTGAGATAGTTGACGGCAATATTTGCCCCAGCTTTAGCCAATGTGGTTGCAATGGCGGCTCCAATGCCGCGCGATGCTCCGGTTATAAGTGCCGTTTGACCAAAAAGAGGACGAGTTGTCGAAAAACTACGTATGTTTGCCATGATCAAGTAAACCTCCCGGAAGCGAGTATACCACTTTTGGCAAACTTACGAAGACGAATGGAGGACTATTAGCATGCATCGACGTATCATGCATTCCATGTTGTGGACGGTATTGGCCAGTAGTTTGCTTTTGACTGGTTGTTCTCTTGGTCAGGTTCCGGCGGCGACTCCTGCGAAAGGGCCATATCAAGTTGTTCATGTTACTGCCCGAAATTTTCAGTGGCAAATGAGCAACACGAACCTCAAATCTGGCGAAAATGTAAAATTTATCGTCACTTCGAGTCAAGGTGTACACGGATTTTCGATCAAGGGCACCGCGATATCGAGCGCCGTAGGACAAGGAGAAGTTCCTGTGATCGTGTACTGGACTGACCCCCCGAAAGGAACGTACGTGGTTCAGTGCAATGTGTATTGCGGTACAGGGCATGATTCGATGCAAAAGACATTTACGGTCAGTTGAGTGTAGTCATATCGCGATCGATAGCTCGTTTCATACGTTCCAATTGAGCATCCACGAGGATGTCTTCGACCTCTTCTTTAACGATTGCGATCAATCGTTTGGTCTCAGTAAGAGACAGAGCTACACCTTCTTGCAAAACACGGCCTGTCTGTCGATAATTACGGCGTACTGCCGGCCATAGCCAAACACCAAGCAGAGCGATGCCTGCCCCGAGAAGCAATCCTTGTACTGGTGCCATTTGTTTCATTGTGACCACTCCTCCTTGGCGTTAGCCTGTGCAAAGAAGCTGAAAACATGTGCAGTTATATGATTGTATGTCAGCCACTAAGCTGGGAACGCTAGGGTGAGTAACGCACAATGATAGGTGTGGGGGGTTCAAAATGGCCTTTAAGATGTGGCGACTTGATAATCCTGCAAGTTGGATTGCTTTAGGAGCAGTTGCGCTGTTAGCTTCTCCAACGGTTAGAAAAGCTTTGCGATCGGTCACGGTATCAGCTACGGTTGGCGTTTTGAAGTTAGGTGATAGCGTGAAAGACATGGGCACCAAAGTGAATCATCAAACGCAAAATGTTGTCTCTGAAGCCATAGAAAAGCGTGATACTTGGCGCGCGCAAACAGACTCGCCAAATTGGGTGCGCGACGCGGTTATAAAAGGTGTGGCCTCAACCATGGGTGCGGCTGATACAGTCACGCAAGGTGCGAAAAATTGGTACCAACAAGTGCGCAGAGACGTAGCAACAGAGGTGGGCGACGTTGGTGCAGTCGGTACATCTGACAACCATTTACTTCCTGAAAACCTGTTGCCTAAAAATGTGCAAAACGTTGCACCCACACAGGCATCTAACCAGAACGTGCCAGGCGATTTTGCAGCCAGAAATACGACTATGATGAGCACCTTTCGCGATGACGTTTTTTCCATAGGTGCCGAATTTAAACCTGAATATGAACGCATGGCCAATTTGATTCGTCCTCATACTGACGCGTAGACATCTATCCGTACCAAAGCAAATCGCGTGGGTCTTCTAAAGAGACCCACGCGTTTATTTTGTCTCAAAAAATCCATCGGCCTGTGACAACATCAGTAAAGAAAATATGTCTGAAGCGAGATTGACCTTTTTATCGGCCGCTCCTAGAAATGTACAGACAACAGCCGTTGTATTAAAAAGAAATGTGTTTTTCAACAACCACCTCATTTTCTCATGCATCAGGTGTGAAAGTTGATAAGTCTGTTGCCATTGTTTCATGGTGCCTTGTAAAAGCAACGTGTCTCCTTGTCGTTGATGAATGGGAAGCATCGGTATGGCGGGATCACAAAGGATAACTTGACGTAAAGGTGTTATCGCTTTACGTTGCAGCGCGCAAAAGTGGGCAATGCGTTCATCGCCTTTTTCACGTATATACATGACTGTTTGTACATCGGCTAGGTCAAATAAGTCCATGCCTGTTTGCATCGGGATAAATTGACAGTTTTCGTGGGTCGTCACTTCCCCGTGGTTGAGTAGGTACTTTGCGCTTAGTAGCACTGGCCTAGGGTTGCCCGCGAGCAAAAGGGCACTTGCGATGCGAGGATTTCTTGTGATCACAAGGGTGCCAAAAGCGAGTGGGAAAATGAGACGAGAGGTGTTTTTCGCATAGGCTGTAACCCGAGCTGGTTCGATGTTATCTTGATCCAGTAAGGCAACGCGTTCTCCTGCCTTCAAACTGGCAGACAGAGTATTGTTACGCTTTTTGTATGCATTAAAACTTAACCAAAACAACATCGCAAAAACCGAATGGGATTCTCGTAAAAAAGCAAGTCCTAAGGCGCTCATGCTCAAAAAGGTATCATCATTGACACCGATCTGTTTGCTAAAAGCGGCAACACGAGATCGTAACCCAGGATACCCGCTAAATGCTGAAAGGATTGTAGAAAGTTCAAAGATCACGAAGTTGTCAGCCCACACGGATCGACCAAGCAGATATCTTCGTACAAGCAATGCAATTGATAAAGAAACAGGGAGCAACATAAACATTTTATGACGATGTACCTTATAGGCCAGCAAGGAGGCGTGGCGGTCGTCACGGCCTTTTATACGGTCGATTAGCGCGCTGATCTGCCAAGCGGTGATTTGTCTGTCATCGTATTGAATTTTTAAACGACTCGACGCCGTACTTGCGCGAACAGACACAACACCTTCAACCATAGGCAATAAAGCTTCCCAAAACTCGCCCTCGGCATCTTCATTCAACTGAGGTATGCGTATCCGCAATGTGCGATAACATGAGATGTCAGTCAAGGAATTCCCCCCTTTTTTATGAGGGTAGTATGCCCGGTGTGCTCTTAGTTGCGCCAAGTGTTTTGTTATGATACCGTAAAATTTAATCATAGTTTTATCAGGTATGTATATGGGGGGCTTACCATGCTTTGCAATGTAATGGAAGAAATGGCCCGCGAGACCTTGGATGACCTTATTTCCGAATCGTACACAGGTTGCACATGTGAACTCTGTCAAAATGACATGCTGGCTATTGCACTAAATCGCTTGCCTCCTCAGTACAGTTCAACGCCTACCGGTGAATTGTATGTGAAGGCTCGTTTATTTGCATCTCAGTGGCGTGTGGATGTCGTTCGCGAACTGACGTATGCCATGGAGATTGTGACAAAAACGTGCAGGCATTGAGAAACTATAGATTCTTTACTTTTTGTAGTGTACTTTCATATAGTGTGGTTCTTGGAATTTGATGCGAGGAGATTTGCTTGAATGGACGTTTGGTATGAGAAAAAAACAACCGGCAATCCCTTAACAGATGCTTACTTACGTGGTGATTCCCTCGTGGCTGACCTATATGACTATCCGTCGTCAGGACATCAGACGTTGCATAATCGCGCAAATGAGCTTGATCTAAAGTATGAAGATTACCGACGTGAACAAGTCGTATTGGCTATTTCGCAATATATGCAACGTATTGTTCCTGACTCGCCAGCTGTGTCTACTTTATTGGATAAGTTTTCACAAAATAACTGTGTTGCCGTCGTGACTGGTCAACAAGCGGGATTATTTACCGGACCTTTGTATACGTTGTATAAAGCAATGTCATGTGTTGTCCTGGCCAAAGAATATGAGACGCTTTTACGCCGTCCGGTGGTGCCCGTGTTTTGGATTGCGACGGAAGATCATGACTTTGATGAAGTAGCTTCTGCATATTACGTTTTAGATACTGGCGATCTAGCCAGATCCCACTTACACGAACGGCCACCACTGCGAACTCCTGTAGGGAAGCACGATATTAGTCGCGCTGAGTTTATACGCCTGATGAATGAACTTTCCGTTTCGCTTCCAGAAGGTACCTATCGTGAGGATGTTTTACATGATATCGATAACGCTTATCGTGCAACAGCTAATATGGGAGACTTTTTTGCCAAGCTCTTAACGACATGGCTAAAAGATCTTCCTATGTTGCTGATCAATCCGCTTTGCAAGGAATTCCGTGAACCTGTACGGGATGCTTTTTCGCTCGTTCTTGATCACCCCTCACAGTTCCGTGATGCTGCACTTTTTGGCGCTCGACAGGTGGTTTCAAAAGGATACACACCACAAGTGGAGGTGCCCACGCAACATAGCCTCCTTTATTTGATTGATGAAGGAAGACGTTGCGCATTAGATATAGACCCTGAACAAAAAGAGCGGTTCATTATTCGTGATTCGGGTAAACACATGACGACAATCCAATTAAAAGAGCGTCTCGAGGTGTCTCCTCAGGATTTCTCAGCGGGTGTGTTGTACCGGCCCGTCGTACAAGAGTTTCTATTGCCTGTTTTGACTTATGTGGGCGGTGGTGCAGAAATTGCCTATCATGGTATGATGAAACAGATTTTTCATGCGGCTTCTCGGAAAATGCCACCGCTACGTCTGCGCCAGCGCATTTGTGCAATTCCTCGAAGAGTTTCCCGAGCTTTACGTCATTACGAGGTTGATCTAAGCGATGCTTTAGCTAAAGATGTACTAGAAGATATCTTGTGTCGAGAATTCACACCGTCGATTGATGATGTGATGCAGTCGTTGCAGCAAGAAGTTATGCAATCCATTCAGACACGTCTATCGTACTTTATGACGATCGATAAGGATTTGCAAAAAGCTGTTTTACGCACGGAATACGCTTTGCGTCAAGATTTGGCGCGGTTACAAGGAAGGGCGCACAAAACATTGCGTCGCAATCGATCAGAAGTCGTTCATGCCTTAACGATGGTTCATACTTGGTTGCGTCCAAAAGAGACAGAACAAGAGCGTGTATTGTCTCCATTGTCGTTATTGACAAAGTACGGATTGGCATGGTTACCCCAGTTAGCGGCTCGTCCATCACCACAGTGGGATGAAATTGTTTATCTACGTTGGTAAAAAAAATCCTGCTTCCCGTAAAGGGAGGCAGGATTTTAGCTTTTATAACAGAATATAAACGTAAAAGTGGAGCGTTGTGGGGCGATGTGGGTTAAAGTGCAGGGAAGGTGGCGTGACTCGTTATGTTTATGGGTGAATATCAACATAGCCTGGATGATAAGTCACGCATCACGATTCCTGCCAAATTTCGAGAAGGCTTAGGTGCATCTTTTGTTATGACTCGTGGCCTTGATGCCTGTCTCTTCGTTTACCCCCGCGACGATTGGAATATCATGGAACAAAAGTTACGCACTATGCCTTTAGCGCGTTCTGATGCGCGGCAATTTATCCGTTTTTTATTTAGCGGTGCTGCAGAATTAGATCTTGATAAGCAAGGACGTGTGCTAATTCCTTCCAACTTGCGAGAGTATGCTGGAATAACAGAGAACTGTGTTGTGATTGGAGTAGACGCCCGCGTAGAGATTTGGGATGCAAAAAAATGGCAATCCTATTCTGAGACGGCAGCAGATTCTTTTAATGATTTGGCGCAGGGACTTGTGGATCTTGATTTTTAGCGAATCAGAAACGAGGAATACAGATCGTGAATGAAGGGTTTACGCATACAACTGTATTATTGCAAGAAGCCGTGGCTATGTTGCGGCCCCAAAATCATGCAACGTACGTCGACCTAACGCTAGGTGCTGGCGGACACACAAGGGCATTGCTTGCAGCAAGTGGTCCACTCGGTAAAGTCATTGCGTTTGATCAGGATGAGCATGCTGTTTTGGCAGCTCAATCGTTTCAATCTGAGTATAAAGATCGATTGACTATTGTACGGGCTAATTTTCGGGATGTACGCGCGGCACTTGATGAGCTTTCGATCGATAAGGTAGATGGTCTTCTTTGCGATTTAGGTGTGTCATCACCGCAGTTGGATGAAGGGGAACGAGGGTTCTCTTATCAACATGATGCACCGCTTGATATGCGCATGGATCAACGTCAGCGTATGTCGGCCAAAGATCTTGTGGCTAAACTTGATGCGCGTGAATTGACAGAGATATTTCGTTTTTATGGGGAAGAGAAATGGGCAGCTCGAATTGCTTCTTTTATCGTAAAAGAACGTATCGAACATCCCATTGAAACGACCGGACACCTTGTTGAAGTGATTAAAAAAGCGGTACCGGCGGCTGCTAGACGAGATGGGCCGCATCCGGCAAAACGGGTGTTTCAGGCGCTTCGCATTAAGGTGAATGATGAACTTGGGGCTCTTGAAGATGTCCTAGCCATCGCCCCGGATATCCTTCGTCCTGAAGCAAGGATCGCAATGATCACGTTTCATTCTTTGGAGGACCGCCTGGTTAAACAGTCTTTTGTAAAAGAGTCCAGAGAGTGTATTTGTCCACCGCATACACCCATCTGTACATGCTCACATGTTGCGCGCATGAAGATTATTACGCGAAAACCTATCTTACCATCGCAAGACGAGATAGTGGACAATCCACGAGCGCGATCTGCCAAATTACGAGTTGCTGAACGGCTCGATGAAGATCAAAAACTATAATGATCGATTACGTATATTATCTATAAGGAGTGTTAAGCAACATGATCGCAATGGATGTCGAGGCGCGCCAAAGTTCACCACAGAACATGGTTTCTCCCGTTTCTTCAAGGCAAGTAGCTCGTTCTACTCATGAAATGGCAAGAGAAAAGGCGTTGCAACAAGCACATCCGCAGACAAGAAGCCGCTTGGGTGTAGTTGTCTCTTTGATTTTTTGTACCGCTGTTTCAGCTTACCTCGTCAGCCAATATGCCACGATCGTGTCACTTAATTACACGAACCAGCAATTGCGCGTGACGCTGTCACAACAAAATGCAACGAATGCGTCGTTGCAATCTACGGTGTATGAATTGTCATCACCGACAAGAATTTTGAATATTGCCGAACAAAAGTTGCACATGTCGCCAGCTACTCCTGTTGAAGTGGGTGCAAGCAAGTAGCGCAACAGTTCTAGTCGGTTATCCTCAGGCATAAGGTGAGACGGACAAGACTCTCACTGTAAGAGGCGATGCTGTTTGCGCATAACTCAATCAAAAGTTCGACGGCGTGTATTTTTCCTTTTGACAGGCGCATTGTGTGCTTTTGCGGTGCTCGCTGGGCGAGTTGTGCATATTACAACCATTAACTCTAAATTTTATACGCAAAAAGCCGAGCAGACGATTACGCGGAGTATTCCTGTCTATGCTGTACGCGGTAGTATTCTGGATGATCATGGCAACCCTCTTGTATACACGGCAAGCGCAGCTACGATCATCGCTGTTCCAAGACAAATTCAGGATCCCGCACGGACGGCAGTTTTACTTTCACGCATCCTTGGTGGATCCGCGCAAAAAATTGAAAGGCTACTTAAAAAGCGCATCTTGATGGTGTATTTGAGGCCGCAGGGAAGACGGCTTGATGAAACCAAAGCGAGGGCCATTCGCGCGTTGCGCATCCCAGGAATTTACCTCACTGAAGAAGGAAAACGAAGCTATCCATACGGTGACCTTGCCGCGCAAGTCCTTGGGTTTACGGGCGGCGAAGGGCAAGGCTTAGCTGGCATTGAACTAGCGTATAATAAAGTGTTGACAGGAGAGCCGGGAGCGATCCGTTTTGTGGCAGATGCGGCCGGTCGCGAAATTCCAGGCAACAATGATAAATACATAGCACCAGTATCGGGACAAAATATTGAATTGACGATCGATCGGCAGATTTCCCAATTTGTAGACCGTGAAATTCAAAACGTCGTCGCAAAGTATAATCCAGACCATGTGACGATGATTGTGGAACAGCCACAAACAGGGCGAATTCTAGCGATGGGCAATTATCCATCGTTTAATCCGGCCAATTGGAGAAATGTGCAACCATCCGTTTATAACCGTAATTTGGCCATATGGCAGACGTTTGAGCCAGGCAGTACTTTTAAGATTGTGACGTTGGCCACTGCATTGCAAGAAAAGCGTGTTGAATTAACGCAACGTTTTTATGATCCTGGATACTATGAGGTGGCGGGGCATCGCATCAGGTGTTGGAAAAGCGGCGGACATGGTTCACAGTCCTATCTTAATGTGGTGGAAAATTCATGTAATCCTGGTTTTGTATCATTAGGGGAGCGACTTGGGAAAACGACGTTATTTTCGTACATTCGCCAATTTGGTTTTGGTCAAAAGACCGGAATCACGTTACCTGGTGAAGGAAAGGGTATTTTATTTTCGCCGCAAAAAGTCGGTCCGTTGGAGCTTGCAACAACATCATTTGGGCAAGGCGTGTCAGTAACGCCCATTCAGCAAGTGATGGCTATGGGGACGATCGCTAATGGCGGCGAGTTAATGAAACCGGAAATTGTAAAAGCGTATATTGATCCTGTGACCAACCTGGCGGTGCAAACCGTACAGCCACAAGTCGTTCGTCGCGTGATTTCGACGAGCGTTGCCTATGAAGTACGTTCCGCTTTAGAGAGTGTGGTTGCGCAAGGAACCGGAGCCAATGCTTTTCGGGATGGTTATCGCATTGCAGGGAAAACGGGTACAGCTCAAGTGGTTGTCAAGGGACACTACTCCAGTCAACATTACATTGTGTCTTTCATTGGCATGGCGCCAGCGAATCATCCGCAGCTTGTGGCTTATGTTGCTATTGATTATCCGAAACCAAAAAACTCACCGGTGTTTGGCGGAACTATCGCGGCTCCAGTCGTTGGTAACGTCCTTGCTGATAGTTTGCAGTATTTAGGTGTCACTCCGTCTGTTTCTGGGTTGCCAAAGAAATTTCGGCTTGGCATCGATCCCCAATTGACGACCGTGCCGGATTTTTCACAGCGCCTTTATAAAGATGCTATTCGCCAGATTATTGAGAGCGGCAGTGTACTCCGAGCAACGGTTGTCAATCAGGGGCCTTACGTCGTGGCGCAGCAACCTGCACCCGGAATGAAAGTGGAACAAGGCAGTGTTATTCGGTTGTATCTTGGCCCTGAACCCAATTCAACTGCGAAATAACGAGGAGGAAACGGTAAGATGAAGTTACGGGACTTAATAGACGTCATCGTATTGAAAAAAATTCATGGCAACGAGGATGTTGAGGTGTCTGCAATCACGGATGACTCGCGCACCGTCGTTGCGGGATCGCTTTTTGTTGCTTTATCTGGAGATCACGTGGATGGCCATGATTTTGTCGCGCAAGCTGTTGCGAAAGGTGCGGTCGCTCTCCTCGTTGAACATGTTGTGGAGTCTCATGTGCCGCAGATCATTGTACCTTCAACACGGCGCGTCGCGCCCATCTTGGCACACCGGTTATTGGGTCAACCTGCAAAGTTGATGACGATGATTGGTGTAACAGGAACGAATGGTAAAACAACCACAACGATGCTTATCGAACGCATTTTACAAGAAGCGCATAAGGTTACCGGGCTCATTGGTACGATTGAACAGCGAACCAGTGCGCATGTGTTGCGCGAGTCCGGGATGACGACGCCCCAGGCGGTTGACCTTACATATTTGCTTAAAGCGATGCAAGATGAACAGGTCGAATACGTGGTCATGGAAACTTCTTCGCATGCTTTGGAGCTTGCGCGTATCGCTGGTATCTCGTATCGAGTCGCCGCCTTTACGAACCTTACACAAGATCACCTTGATTTTCATAAAACGATGGATGCCTATGGGCGTGCCAAAGGGCACCTTTTCTCGCGACTTGGCAATGATTTTTATCCATTAGCAGATGGTGGATTGCCTGTGGCCGTACTCAATGCTGATGATCCTTGGAGTGCTGTGTACGAAAAAGACACGGTGCAACAGGTTCTGACGTACGGAATTGACAATGCGGCGGATGTTTGCGCAAAAAATTTACGCATTAAAGCCCAAGGCGTGCAATTTGTCATGGAGACATTCGCTGGGCACGTTGAGATCGCCCTGCATATGACTGGGCGTTTTAGTGTGTATAATGCTCTTTGTGCTGCTGCCTGTTCACTTGCTCTTGGGATTGATCTTTTTACGATTAAGCATGCTTTAGAAAACACCCTCGGTGTGCCTGGAAGGTTTGAACGTGTGGTTGCCGGGCAACCATTTACGATTCTTGTTGATTATTCACACACACCGGATAGTCTTGAAAATGCCTTAACGACCATTCGCGAATTTTGCACAGGCAAGGTAATCACTGTTGTTGGTGCGGGAGGCGATCGTGATAAAACAAAACGCCCATTAATGGCACAAATGGCCGTCAGGTACAGCGATTTTACGGTGCTTACATCGGATAATCCACGCACGGAAGACCCGGAAAAAATCCTTGATGACATGGAACAAGGTGTTCGTGCCTTCCCTGATAAATACACGAGACTCGTATCCCGCACGGATGGTATTCGACATGCAATTTGTATGGCACAAGAAGATGATGTGATCCTAATTGCTGGCAAAGGGCATGAGACGTATCAAATCCTAGGCACAATAAAACACGACTATGATGATCGAAAAGTGGCTGCAGCCATCATCAAGGAGAATGTCCTTTGAAAGTATCTCTGGATTTTTTGGCGCACGCTACACAAGGTCAGTTGTTCGGAAATAACACCTTGATCATCAATTTTGTTTCGACCGATACACGCACACTGTGCGAAGGAAGTTTATACATACCGCTTATCGGCGAACGATTTGATGGGCATGAGTTTCTTGTTGATGCTTTGCAAAAAGGCGCCAACGCTTTTTTGTGGCAAAAAGATCACGTACTACCTGATGAATTTTCGTCTATTCCTTACATTGTCGTAGAAGATACACTCGTTGCATTACAAAATATAGCTCATGCTTATCGGAGATCCTTGCCAGTAAAAGTGGTAGCAATTACGGGCAGCAATGGCAAAACATCAACCAAAGATATGGTCACAACTGTCCTTGCAACAACGTATCGTACCGCAGCGACAAAGGGTAATTTGAACAATCACATTGGGCTCCCTCTATCGATTCTTGCTTGGCCTGACGATATTGATATCGCCATTTTGGAAATGGGCATGAGTTCTTTAGGAGAGATTAAACGGTTGTGTGAAATCGCAGAACCGGATGTTGGCGTTATAACGAACATCGGTGAGGCACATATCGGGTTGCTCGGATCGCGCGAAGCCATTGCATCTGCCAAATGGGAGCTCATTGAGGCTTTACCGTCTGATGGACTTGCCGTTTTGCCAGCTAATGAACCGTTGATCACAAGCCGGACCGTGCCAAATACCGTACGGACAATTTTTGTAGGTGATGGGACGCAATCAGCATTGTATTATACAAACTATCTTCAAAAAAATGATCTATCGTGTCAATTTATCGTTATGCCGGAAGGAGACATCGTGCACTTATCAGCTCCTGGAAGGCATCAGGCACAAAATGCATTATGTGCGCTTGCAGTCGCCTATGCATTTCAAGTGCCTAAGTACGTAGCCATCGAGGCATTACGATCGGTCCAATTGACACAAATGCGCCTTGAAGTTAGTAAAGTTGCAAGTGATTTTACGGTTATTAACGATGCGTACAATGCAGCACCAGCGTCGGTGTATGCGGCTTTAGATGTATTAAAGGATACGGGTTGTGATCGCTTGATGTTTGTTTTTGGCGATATGCTTGAATTAGGCGAACACGCAAAACACTTTCACGAAGAGATTGGTCGTCGTCTTACTTACTACAAGGTGACAGACGTCGTTGCAATCGGCGATATGGCACCTCTTGTTTTACCTTTTTTCATCTCGCAAAAAAGTCAGTCAAAAGAGGGTTTGCAACTCTCCGTTTCCGATGTAGTCGTTGCCCATGACACGATTTTGGCTGCGATAAAACACTACCGTCAAAGCGGTTTATCAGTTGCTGTGCTTATTAAAGGTTCACGGCGGATGCGTCTTGAGCAATTGGCACAACACCTGGTGATGTTGTCTTAGATGATTGATCGGGGGAATCTTCATGGATGTGCAATCTTTGACGTGGACACTATTGGCCTCTTTTGTGATCGTGGTTCTTCTTGGCCCGATTGCCATTCCATTGCTGCGCCGATTTAAGTTTGGACAGGCCATTCGTGCAGAAGGTCCCATGCGCCATCAACAAAAAACGGGCACGCCGACGATGGGCGGTATTATTTTTCTTCTTACTGTCGTCTTTGTATCGTTGCGTTTTTCAAGTTCACCTACGATGTGGATTTTGCTAGTCGCGACATTAGGTTTTGCCATTATCGGTTTCTTGGATGACGTGCTAAAGATTTTGCGCAAACGCAATCTTGGCTTAACGGCAAAACAGAAGCTTACGGGTCAAGTGATCGTCGTGATTGCTTTTTTCCTTACGCTTTACTTTCGTGGATGGCATTTTGAATTAGCTATACCTTTTATGAATCAATCATTACAACTCGGCATCTTTTATCCGTTATTTCTGGTCATTTTCATGGTGGGGTTCTCGAATGCTGTCAACCTGACAGATGGGTTGGACGGACTTGCAGCGGGTACGAGTGCTATAGCTTTTACGGCTTTTGCGTTTATGGCATGGTGGAATAGCCAGTGGAATGTGTCTGTTTTTTCAATTAGTATGGTTGGCGCCTTATTGGGGTTTTTGGTATATAACCGGCATAAAGCACGAATTTTTATGGGGGATACTGGATCGCTCGGTATCGGTGGTGCTCTTGCTGCGGTGGCTGTGTTGACACATTCCGAGATTTGGCTTCTTTTGATTGGCTTGATTTTTATTATTGAAACTTTATCGGTCATGATTCAGGTTATATCGTTTCAGGCTTTTGGAAGGCGCGTCTTTAAAATGAGTCCAATTCATCATCACTTTGAATTGCTGGGCTGGTCTGAATGGCGTGTGGTACTGTCCTTTTGGGTGTTTACTGCGCTGTGTTCTGGTTTTGCATTGTACTTGTTTTTAAGGGCATAAATTAGGGGTGCACAACTCTTTTAAAAGGATGAGAGCGATGAATTATAAGGGGAAATCGGTTCTTGTGCTTGGTATGGCACGCAGTGGTGAAGCTGTAGCGAGATTACTTCATCACTTGGGGGCTATCGTGACGGTCAATGACGGTTCTGATAGTGAGATACTCCGTCAGCAAGCCGCATTGCTTGAAGGGTTAGGGGTAAAGGTTGTACTTGGAGGTCACCCGCTACGTTTACTTGATGGCTGCGATCTTATCATCAAGAATCCGGGTATAAAGTATGATCTGCACATTCTCGTCGACGCTCAAACAAGGCACATTCCAATCGTCACTGAAGTGGAAGTTGCGTACGCTATCACGAATGCACCCATCATTGGGATAACAGGATCAAACGGAAAAACGACGACGACGATGCTTGTCGATGACATGCTGCAACAGGCACAAATCGCGCATACTGTAGGAGGCAATATAGGCACGCCGTTATCTGATGTCGTAACTAACTTGAATGATAAAACCTGGGTAGTCACAGAGCTTTCTAGCTTTCAACTAAAAGGTACACACACGTTTAGACCTCGCATCGGTGCGCTGATCAATGTGTACCCCACGCATTTGGATTACCATCATACGATGGAGGATTATATAGCTTCTAAAAAACGATTATTTGTGAATCAAGAACAAAGTGACATTGCCATACTTAATGTGGATCATCCTATCATAGAAGCCTTACAAAGCGATATCAAAGCGACGATATGGAAAGTTAGCACACAACACGCGGTTTGTCCAGGCGTTTTTGTTGCCGATGGGAACCTTGTAGCTAGATTGACAGAGGATACCGACCTAGTACCTATTCTTGCGGTGCGTGAAATCTTCTTACGAGGCGATCACAACGTCGAAAATGCACTTGTCGCCTCTGCCATCGCCTTATGTGCTGGAGCATCGGTGGACGCCATCAGAGCCACGTTACGAACCTTTAAAGGTGTGGAGCACCGGTTAGAGTTTGTCCGTGAAGTTAACGGGATCACTTATTTCAATAACTCAAAAGCAACGAACCCGCAGGCGACGTTGCGCGCGTTAAAGTCTTTTCACGAACCGATCGTATGTATTCTTGGCGGACTAGAAAGAAATGACGACTTGCAGGTCTTACTAAAACCTTTGCAAAATCATGTAAAGGCCGTTGTGACGCTAGGAGAATCACGTAAGCGAATGGCTGATTTGGCTACACAAGCCGGCATATCGTCAGTGACGATGGTGGATACCATTGAAGATGCTGTTTTACAAGCGACGAAGGAAGCGAAAAAGGGTGATGTCGTGCTCTTAGCACCCGCCGCCGCAAGTTGGGACATGTTTGCATCCTTTGAAGAGAGAGGACGCATCTTCAAAGAAGCTGTGCATAGATTGTAACCATGGACAAGTGTTCATGGGGGGACAGCGGTGCATACCAAAAGAGTAGATTTGTGGATTCCGATCACGACGATCTCATTGTTAGTGATCGGTATTTTCATGGTACACAGTGCGAGTACCGTGTTATCATTGCAACGGTTTCATGATTCATTTTACTACGTGAAAAGGCAATTGCTGTGGGCTGGTCTTGGCACGGCATTAATGGTTCTGATGAGTCGCGTCGATTATCGCGTTTTTGAACGATATGCGCGGCTCATTTTGTTGATATGCATCATTTTTTTGGCACTCGTCTTGATTCCGCATATTGGCCAGGTACGTGGAGGTTCCAGGGCATGGCTAGGAATTGGAACATTTGGTATCCAACCTTCGGAATTTGCGAAATTTGGTTTGATTATCTTTCTAAGTTGGTTGTTTAGTCGCTTTCCAGATCGTATGCTATCCTTTAGGCAAGGGTTTTTACCTCCGCTTTTGGTGATGGGTATCGTCGTCGGATTGATTATGCTAGAACCCGATCTTGGCCAAAGTGCTGTCGTTGGTGGAGCTACGATGATCATGGTATTTGTCGCAGGAGCACGGATAAGGCATCTGCTTTATCTTGTTTTTGCAGGTCTTGCAGGTTTTGCAGTGATGATTGTGATGGCGCCGTATCGTCTAGAACGTGTAGTATCCTTTCTTGATCCTTGGAAGTACCCTGACACCATCGGATATCACATTATCATGTCTTTGATTGCCTTAGGTCGCGGTGCTATTCTAGGTGTGGGTCTTGGTCATAGCACGCAGAAATTCTCCTATTTGCCAGAACCGCAAACTGACTTTATTTTTGCGATCTTAACGGAAGAGTTAGGCATGATCGGCGCAGTTTTTGTGTTGTTTTTGTTTGCGATAGTTATCTGGCGTGGTTTGCATGCCGCGATGCGTGCGCAAGATCGTTTTGGTATGTACCTTGCTGCTGGATTGACGGGCATCATCGCTGTTCAGGTTTGTATCAACGTCGGCGTCGTGACGGCGTTGCTTCCCGTGACAGGTATTACGTTGCCGTTTATAAGCTATGGAGGATCATCCTTGACACTTATGCTGACCGCAGTCGGCATCCTTATGTCCATCTCTTCGCATGCTGATTATTGAATTTCATTGGGGGTAAACAAGGCGATGCGTGTTGTCTTAACAGGTGGTGGAACGGGTGGACATATTTACCCGGCATTGGCGATCGCACGCATGTTGCGGGAAAATCATCCTGATGTTCAACTATTATACATAGGAACCAAAAAAGGGCTTGAATATGATCTTGTTGCGCGTGAGCAACTTCCGTTCGCTTTTATTGAAGTAGAAGGCTTACGCAGAACACTGTCCTTGCATGCGTTGAAGACAGCATGGATGGCATTAACGAGTATCGTGGCTGCATCACGAATTCTGGCGCGGTTTCGCCCAGATGTCGTAATTGGAACCGGAGGCTATGTTGTGGTACCGGTAATTGCTGCGGCACACTTTCGTGGCATTCGTACGGGCATTCTCGAATTGGATGCGCATGCTGGGCTTGCCAATCGTCTGGTGTATCGTTTTGCTGATACGGTGATGCTTGGCATGGAAAATAAATCCAATACATTTGCTAAGGCTAAGCATGTCGTACTTACAGGCAACCCCAGAGCGTCTGAAGTTGCGTCTTTACCCGTCGACGCAAAAAAACTCTGTCAAGATGAACTTGGACTTAAGCATGGCGTATCCATCGTCACGATTGTGAGTGGTAGTCGTGGAGCACGTCCCATCAATCAGGCTGTGATGAGTTGGTTAGAGGCGAAATCATTACTGCCGTACCAAGTGGTGTGGATTACCGGACAAGTTCACTATGATCACATTATGGAGCGATTTGGAACGGATACGTTATGCGGTGGCATGGTCAAGGTGGTTTCCTTTTACCATAACATGCCTGCCTTATTGGCGATGACGAGTGTTTTGGTTAGTCGCGCGGGGGCAACGACGTTAGCTGAAGTAACTGCATTGGGGGTACCTTCTATTTTAATTCCATCACCTTATGTGACGCACCATCATCAAGATATTAATGCGAGTGTCCTTGTAGATCGTGAAGCGGCTATTGTCCTTGCTGAACAGGATTTGACGCCAAGTAGCCTTGAAAGACAGATTGATGGACTCGTCACAAACCCGTTTCGCTTGGAAGCCATGGCTAAGGCCAGTCGCAGTTTAGGCAAAACGGACGCTTTACAACGAATTGATCGAGAAATTCAACGTCTCGCCGTCATGGCGTGAGGGATGCTTAGGCGCGTGTCACAATGCATCAACGTTACATATGATGTCGTACAGAGCGTGCAGAGCACATCATCACACCATGGTTTTAAAAGAGGGAGTGCTTTTGTTCCATGGATAGCGATCGATATCGCTCGTTGTTTGATCAAGTGGAAGCCGTGGTTATGTTTGATGAACCGATGGCGCGACACACGACATGGCGGGTCGGTGGTCCGGCTGATATCTTTGCTGTGCCAACGAATGCATTACAGGTGCAACAACTCATGGCGGTAGCCCGCGACAGTGCGATTCCGTGGATAGCCATTGGACGTGGTAGCAATATTTTGGTGCAAGATGGTGGTATTCGCGGATTGGTCATTGCTCTTGGCGATGCCTTGTCGGAGTGTGCCATCGAGGGTAATCTTGTGACGGCTTATGCCGGACGAAGCCTTGTCTCTGTAGCCTACAAAGCCATACGTCAGGGACTATCGGGGCTTGAGTTTGCTACAGGGATTCCAGGCAGTATCGGTGGGGCTGTTGCCATGAATGCGGGTGCTCATGGCTGTGAGATCAAAGATGTTCTCACAGCTGTCGATGTGATTAACAGAGATGGCTTATATTTTACGGTTCCGGCTGACCAGTTGCATTTTGCATATCGTCACAGCGTATTGCGGGAAAATGAATGGCTTGTGATTAAAGCTGTTTTTTCACTTCGTCCAGGTGATAGTCAAGCAATGCAAGAACGTACCCGGGCGTGGGCAAAACGCAGGCAAAGTACGCAACCACTCTCTTTGCCTAGTTGCGGCAGTGTGTTTCGCAATCCTGCAGGTGATTATTCGGCGCGCTTGATTGAGGCTTGTGGATTAAAGGGTAAACGCCTAGGTGATGCCCAGGTGTCTGAAAAACATGCCAATTTTATTGTGAATCTTGGTCATGCTAAAGCTTCTGATGTGTTAAGTTTACTGGAATTTGTACAACGAACTGTAAAAGAGACTTTTGGCGTGGAGCTGTTGCCGGAAGTGCGTGTCGTCGGGGAGAAATAGCACGGAGGTGACAGAAGTGGAACGATTGGTTATCCGGGGAGGTCGGCCATTAGAAGGTTCTACCCGGATTCACGGGGCGAAAAATGCGGCTTTACCGATTTTGGCTGCCGTGACCATGGCGGACGGCGAGACGGTGATTCGCGATGTTCCTAACCTCGATGATATTCGGGTGATGCTCGATATCCTGCGCTCCATTGGGGCGCGCGTTCATTATGCGGATCGCGTGGTGACCGTTGATCCTACTGGGATTTGTACAACAGACGTTCCTGAACATTTGATGCGTATGATGAGGTC
The DNA here is from genome assembly GCA_027343965.1 of Caryophanales bacterium. Lineage (GTDB taxonomy): Bacteria > Bacillota > Bacilli > Alicyclobacillales > SLC66 > JAKACU01. The sequence goes on from DAHWJX010000085.1 coordinate 19,127, forward strand.
CTCGGTATTTCTGATGGGGCCGCTTTTAGCGCGCTTTGGTAATGTGCGGGTCTCAAAACCCGGTGGATGTTCGATCGGAACGAGACCCATCGATTTTCATGTTAAAGGACTTGCCATGCTTGGCGCAGACATTATCGATCGTCATGGCTACATTGAATGTCTATCCACGCGATTACAGGGCACGACGATTTTTCTTGACTTTCCAAGTGTTGGTGCCACAGAGAATCTGATGATGGCAGCTAGTCTGGCGCAAGGAGAAACAGTCATCGGCAATGCTGCACGCGAGCCGGAAATTAGAGATTTGGCGCTCTTTTTGCAAAAGATGGGTGCTCACATTGAAGGCGCCGGTGAAGATACCATTGTCATCCACGGTGTTGAACGTCTGCATGGGTGTGACTTTCGCGTATCACCTGATCGCGTGGTGGCAGGAACAATGATGATTGCAGGGGCGATCACGAAAGGGCATATCCAGTTGGAGAATGCTCGATCATCGGATTTGGCCGCAGTGATTATGAAATTGCGCGAAGCAGGTGTTCATGTCACGGCAGGAAATGATATAATTGAAGTCAAACAAACAGGGACACTGCGTGCTGTCGATCGCGTTCAAACTGCGCCGTTTCCTGGTTTTCCCACTGATTTGCAAGCACCATTTATGTCCTTGTTAACACTGGCTAAGGGAACCAGCATTATCTCAGAAACGATCTTTGAAGATCGATTTCAACATGTTAGTGAATTGCAACGTATGGGGGCAGCGATCAAGGTGGATTTGCGCACTGCCTTCATTAAAGGTGTCCGTGAATTATCCGGAGCCATGGTCGAAGCAACCGATTTGCGAGCGGGTGCAGCTCTCGTGTTGGCGGGGCTCAGCGCACAAGGTACCACGATCGTCGATCGGGTCTACCATGTTGATCGTGGCTATGAATCACTTGAAACGCAGTTGCACGAACTTGGGGCGAACATCAGGCGGTTGCGCGATCAGCCCCATGCTGATATTGCTGTGGCTGAGGTTTGATGGTTAACTCGATGACAGCCCTTGCGACTGCTATTCGCGGGGGCATCGTTGTTTTTATAGGAGGTTTTTCGTGTCGTGCTAGCGCATACGCCTGAAGGGGCGCATAAACGGCGCATTGTTTTTAGCGTTTTTGTGATTATTTTTTTTCTGTTTATATCTTTCGTTGTGTATATTCGTTCCCCACTGGCACGTGTTCAAAAAATTACTGTTTCCGGCGCCAAAGATATTAATGCCTCCTTTATTCTGCACGCTACAGGGATTGCGGTCGGCCAAAATTTGTTTGTGTTGTCTCCTTCTGACGCAAAGCATCGTTTGCTATCTGATTTTCCTATCCTGCAACATGCGGTGATTACCCGCGATTTTTGGACTCAATCTGTGTCCATTCGATTAACTGAGCGCACCATTGCTGGTATCTTGGTGTCCGGTGGAAATCTTTATGAGGTTTTAGCCGATGGCACCATCTTGACTCAAGACCCAGCTGGATATGGTGTCAATCGCCCACTAATCACGACATCAGATCCCATTGCCGTGGGCTTAGGTGTGCGGCTTACTGATCCATCTTTAATCGCCGTTTGTAACCAACTGCCGTTTATCCCTGGAAATGATCTCACACAACTATCCGAGTTGCATGTGATGATGTATGAGGGCCATCCTTCCATCTTGGCTTTTACTAAAGATCAATTTGAAATCAGAATGTCGATTCACCATATCGCGTCTTCTCTTGCGCTTTATGATGCTATCCATCAGCGACTAATCAATCAACATGCGGCACCAGGTCTGATCAATCTTTTAGGTGGTGGACTTGGCGTCTATCAACCGTTTAGACATCCATAAAAGGACGTGTTTGGATGCGTTTAACAAAAAATATCGTGGCGTGGACGATTGTGTCAGCTGTTGTCGGGATTATGATGTCCGTGCAATACCACGATGTGCTTCTTGGGGGAGCTGCGATTTGGTCTTCTTTACCCGATGTCGCAGGTGTTCATGCACGCTTAGAAGCCGTAACTGACTACAATACCAGCTTATCTCATGAAATTTCACATATGGACTCCTTGATTGTTCGACTGCAAAACAACGCTTTACGCAAAGGCGGCTCTGTGGCAGAGATGCAGCGGCAGATTAATGCTGCTAAGGTACTGAGTGGCTCGGCCAAAGTCATTGGCGAAGGGGTTACCGTAACGATTAGCGACGGTCAGATACGTGGAGCCAATTTGCAACAGTTTCTTACACATGACTGGGATCTTCGCTCGGTGGTCAATGAATTGTTTGCAGCAGGCGCGCAGGCTGTTGCTGTGAATCAGGCGCGTATAACGGCCACCACAGCAATTTTTTGTGTTGGTCCCGTGGTTAATGTCGGTGGGCAACGTTTAGGGTCTCCCTTTGTCGTACAAGCGATTGGTAATCCAAGCGTACTTTTTGCCGCACTTTCTTTACCTGGTGGCGTGCTTAATGTACTAAAAGAAGTCAATCGTGGGCTCGACATTTCTACACCGATCATGAAAAGGAGGTTGGTCTTGCCGGCTTATGAAACGCCGATAACGCCTATGACGGTGGGGGGGAATGCCTTATCAGCAACAACAAAATGAAACGTCGACAGGTTATAACGGGACTGGCAGTCACTCTTGTTTTAGGACTTATGCTTGGTTTAGAAACACACATTGATCATACGACGTCGAGCAATTCCATGGGGTCTTATCTAGCACAAAGTCAGGCGCTGACGACAGCTATGCAATTGTCACCGAAACTTCAAAGGAGACTAGCGCAGGATGAAAAGCAGTTGCAGGCATTACAAGCCACTGCGTCGAATGTATCTCATGGATTGGCCATGATGCGTCAAGAATTAGTGTCCTTGCAAAAAAGTGCCGGCTTGACCTCATTACAGGGTCCAGGACTCGTGATCACGATCAATTACGATCCTAACTTGCCTGTGATTCCTTCCTTGCGCTACGTCGATGAAGCACAGCAATTGCAAATGGTGATCAATTTATTGGCTGCAAGTGGTGCCAAAGGTTTTGCGATCAATGGGCAACGGCTTGTCACAACGACGGCGATTCGTTCAGTAAATGGTTTGTCTGCACCTGCAGGACCATTTTCAGGTACGGTGCAAGTTGGGGGGGTTCCTATACAGGCTCCTTACACGATCCGTGTCGTGGGGCCAGTGCAAAGTTTGAACAATATGCTTCAAGTCGAGGCAATCGCCCAACAATTTGCTATTCTTGATCAATCTTTTATTGTGCATGCCTATCGGCAATATAATGGTGTCTCTTTGCCTGCCTACGATGGTGCGTTGCCTTTTTCGTACATCACGGAGGTGGGGGCGTAATGGTTTATATTATTCCTGTCGCAGGACTTGTTATAGGGTTAATGGTTGGTTTATTGATCAATGTTCATCTACCTATTTTATATGGGAGTTATCTCTCTGTGGCTATTTTGGCCGCATTCGACACGGTGTTTGGTGGATTACGTTCGATGTTGCAAAAGCGATTTGATCATCGGGTTTTTTTATCGGGATTTTTCTTTAACACCTTGTTGGCTGCCTTGCTTGCGTTCATTGGATCGATCCTTGGCCTTGATTTGACACTAGCTGCGGTCGTAGCTTTTGGTGTGAGGATATTCAACAACTTGGCGGCTATCCGGCATCTTGTCCTTTCTAGGCAAAAATTTGAATCCCCAAATGATAGAATTTCATGATAAGATAGATTGGTGTACTTTGTACAGGTAGAAAAATGGAAGTTTAGTGGAGAAGGGAGTGCCCCTCCTTGACCAAGGGAGATATCGTTGTTGGGTTAGATATAGGCACGTCAGTTGTACGAACGATTATTGGCGAACTTGATGGTCAAAACGTGAATATCATCGGCGTTGGAACGGCAAAAAGCGAAGGCATTAAAAAAGGTGCCATCATTGACATCGATGCTACAGTGTCAGCGATTAAAGCGTCCATTGGTCATGCCGAACGTATGGTCGGCATCACGATTCATGCGGCCTATGTTGGAGTATCAGGCGCTCACATTGCGCTTCAACCTAGTCACGGCATCGTTGCTGTATCTTCCACAGATCGAGAGATTGGCGATGAAGATGTTGAACGCGTGATTGCGGCTGCCAGAGTGCTGAATCTCCCTGCAGAAAGAGAGATTATCGATGTGGTCCCGCGAGCGTTTACGGTAGACGGATTAACGGATGTCACGGATCCTCGAGGCATGATAGGTGTTCGCCTTGAGGTGGATAGCTATGTGGTGACTGGTTCTCGTACGGTTTTACACAATCTTATGCGATGCGTTGAACGTGCTGGTATCGAGGTAGCAGGTACGATTTTGTTGCCGCTTGCCGCTGCGGACATGGTGTTATCGGCTGACGAGAAAAAACTTGGTGTAGTTTTAGCTGATGTTGGCGCAGGATCTGTTATTGTATCGGTTTTTCAAAATGGCGTTTTAGAGCAACTGGATTCTGTTCCTATCGGTGGTGACAGTGTTACGTATGACGTTACCGTCGGCCTTCAGTGTGGAACGGAGGCTGCAGAAGCGGCGAAACAGCGACATGGTGTTGCTGATGTTTCCTTGGCGCGGGAAGAGGAAAAGTTCAAAATACAGCGAATAGGTAATAGTATGGATAAAGAGTTTACTGCTGTCGAACTCGGCCATATTATTGAACCACGTATGCGTGAGATTTTTGCTTTAGTTCGTGATCGAGTGGAACGCATGGGATATGGTAAAGGATTGCCAAGCGGATACGTTCTGACAGGTGGCGGTATGCTGCTAAAGGGTGCGGACAAGCTGGCGCAAGAAGAACTTCTGGCTCCAGTGCGTATTGCGGCTCCAGACTATGTGGGTGTGCGTGATCCATCCTATGTTGGGTGTGTTGGCATGATCAAATATGTTTCGCGGTTTTATAGTCGCAGCGCAGCCGCTGCAACGGCGCCAGTGAAACGTGCGCGAGCGCAGGGGAGCGCCTTATCACGGATCAAAGGATGGTTTCAGGATTTTATTTAATGATCCTAGTCTTCGTGGAGTGTTGATATAGCGTCAAGGAGGACGTGGCATGTTGGAGTTTGATTTTGAAATGGAATCGCTCGCGCACATCAAGGTGATTGGTGTCGGTGGGGGAGGCTGTAATGCAGTCAATCGAATGATTGAAGCCGGCGTGCGCAATGTTGATTTCATTGCTGTCAACACCGATGCACAGGCACTGCATTTGTCTAAAGCGGCGGATCGTATTCAGATCGGTGAAAAATTGACGCGTGGTCTAGGTGCGGGTGCTAATCCCGATATCGGTAAAAGAGCAGCAGAAGAGAGTCGCGAACTTGTCATGAATGCGCTTCGTGGTGCCGACATGGTCTTTGTGACAGCGGGAATGGGTGGCGGAACAGGAACAGGCGCCGCACCGGTTATTGCGGAAATCGCGAAGGAACTTGGAGCGTTAACCGTAGGTGTCGTGACAAAGCCTTTTACGTTTGAGGGTCGCCGCCGCCTTAATCAGGCTGATGGCGGGATTGCTTCGTTGAAGGAGAAAGTTGATACATTGATCGTGATTCCTAACGATCGGCTTTTAGAAATCGTCGAAAAAAATACACCGATGCTTGAAGCGTTCCGTGAGGCGGACAACGTATTGCGTCAAGGTGTATCCGGTATTTCTGACTTAATTGCAGAAACTGGATTGATCAACGTTGATTTTGCTGATGTGAAGGCGATTATGATGGAACGCGGTAGCGCCTTGATGGGTATCGGGGTAGCTTCGGGTGAGAAACGTGCTGCTGAAGCGGCGCAAAAGGCTATCCGTAGCCCATTGCTTGATACGCCCATTGATGGCGCGCGCGGTGTACTTATTCATGTGGCAGGTGGCGAAAACCTGACGTTGTTTGAAGCACATGAAGCGGCCAATATCGTAGCTGAAGCTGCTGATCCGGATGTTAACTTTATCTTTGGCGCTGTCATCAAACCTGACCTTAAAGATGAACTGATCGTTACGGTGATTGCGACAGGCTTCGAACATCGTGCAGGTACTTCCACCCCCAAATCCATCACCCACAAGACAGATGTAAAGACTACTGACCTTTCTTCGGACAACTTGGACATTCCTACCTTTCTACGTAATCGCGCTAATCCTCGCTCATAAGTTGACGTGATTTTCGCGGTACCATCATAACGGGTCCTTTTCGGACTCGTTTTTTTTGTCGATTCTTTTGCCGTGAAAGTACGCAAGTTCTGACAAACTTTGCAATATACATGTACTATACTACGAGCAAATCCCCAGGAAGGGGTTGTCCCGTGGTTGTCTATGTGGATGTGGCCTTTGCTATCAATTTCCTCGTAGATTCTTGTTTGCTTTTCGTCACGGGGTATGTTCTACGCAAACCTGCCCGTTTTTTGCGTGTGTTTGCCGCGGCTGCTTTTGGATCCTTGTACGCGGTCGCGATGCTGTTTCCGGGGACTGCCATAGCTGATCACTTTGTTGTCAAATGGCTCGTCTCTGTACTTATGGTACAACTCGCATATTCTTATCGTTTACTTGGCTCATGGTCATTTCGCAAGGTGTTGTCTTTGTTACAAGGTGTTGCGGTCTTTTATGCAGTGACATTTGCGGCCGGTGGCGCTGTATACGGGTTGCACAATTTATTTTCATCTTCGGGGTCGCTGTTTAGTGGCTTGGCACTTGTTGATGGAAGAGTCATGTGGTGGTCGAGCATCACAACCTTGTTTATGGTTACAACCTTTCCTGTTGGATTATTCGTTTTACGCGCCTTATGGGTTAAAGTGCAGCATATGCGGGAGCAACAAGGAGACCTTTGTGAAGTTATCTTTTGTCTTAGTGGGCAAGAGGTTCGATTGGGCGCACTACTTGATACAGGAAATCGGCTCGTGGATCCGATCATGAAACAGCCTGTCGCGGTGGTTGAGTCCGTAAAGGTGGCGGGTTTGCTTCCTACATCATTACGTGCGGCAATTACGGCTGGAAGCGATCCGTTACAAGCATTGTACAAAAACACCGATGTTGGTGGGATTGAAGATCGCTTGACCATTATCGCTTTTCAAGCTGTAGGAGCAACCACAGGGCACCTTTTAGCTGTCCGGCCGGATGAGGCGTGGGTCGTGCAACACGGGGAGAAGCGGTCGATCATGCCAATATGGATGGCACTGCAAAACAGTACCTTGTCGCGTTCCGGACGTTATCACTCGATTCTTCCCGCAGAAGTGGCTTGTTCTGAAGTTGTATTGGAAGGGAGAGAAGACGTTGTTCATGCCCGTTCGGATTCGTCTCAAAATGCGGTTGCTCATTCTTCGCATTCTGCTTAAATTTCAGGTTGACAAAGATACGATCTATTACGTTGGTGGAAGTGAGGCATTGCCTCCGCCGTTGACGCGTGAGGAAGAGGAATACTTATTGGCACGGTTGCCTCAAGGTGATGAGGCGGTTCGTGCACTGCTTATCGAGAGAAATTTGCGTCTTGTAGTCTATATCGCCCGTAAATTTGAAAACACGGGTATTTACATTGAAGACCTTGTTTCCATCGGTACGATTGGTCTTATTAAGGCTGTCAATACATTTGATACCGAAAAGAAAATAAAACTTGCAACCTATGCGTCGCGTTGCATTGAAAATGAGATTTTAATGTTTCTTCGTCGTAATAACAAGATTCGTGTTGAAGTGTCTTTTGATGAACCGCTAAATGTTGATTGGGATGGTAATGAACTTTTGCTTTCTGACGTGTTAGGAACGGACGGCGACACCATTTATCGTGATATCGAGGATGAGGTTGATCGGACTTTACTCTATGGGGCGTTAGATAAATTATCGGATCGTGAGAGACGGATCATGGAGTTGCGGTTTGGTCTATCAGGAAGACAGGAAATGACGCAAAAGGATGTGGCGGATCTATTAGGAATCTCGCAATCTTATATTTCACGACTAGAGAAGAGAATTATCAAGCGCTTGCGCAAAGAGTTTAACAAGATGATGTGACTGCATAATTCTCCATGGCGGGGACATACTGGTACTCGAATTGAACCCGTTGCTCGCCTGGAGGGACCAACTTGAAACGCAATAAAGTCGAGATCTGCGGTGTCAATACCTCTCAATTGCCTGTACTGACAAACATAGAAATGAGAGATTTGTTTGTCCGTTTGCAAAGCGGTGAGCGCTTTGCGCGTGAAAAGCTTGTCAATGGCAATTTGCGGCTTGTCTTGTCGGTGATCCAGCGTTTTAATAATCGCGGTGAATTCGTGGATGATCTGTTTCAGGTAGGGTGTATTGGCTTGATGAAGGCAATTGACAACTTTGATTTAAGTCAAAATGTGAAGTTTTCTACCTATGCTGTGCCAATGGTTATCGGAGAAATCAGACGGTATTTGCGGGACAATAATCCTATCCGCGTTAGTCGATCGCTACGCGACATCGCGTATAAGGCGCTTCAAGTACGGGATCAGTTGACAAGTGCAAAGCTTTCTGAACCGACCATCGCCGAAATTGCCAAGGCAATGGATGTGCCGAAAGAGGATGTGGTTTTTGCACTTGACGCTATCCAAGATCCGGTCTCACTGTTTGAGCCGATATACCATGATGGCGGTGATCCGATTTTTGTGATGGATCAGATCAGTGATGATCATAATCAAGATACATCGTGGGTTGAAGAGATAGCTGTTAAAGAGGCGATGCGTCGCTTATCTGATCGAGAAAAACGGATATTATCCATGCGCTTTTTTGAAGGGAAGACGCAGATGGAAGTGGCTGATGAAATTGGCATTTCCCAAGCGCAAGTATCGCGATTAGAGAAGGCAGCCATCGTGCATATGCAAAAGTTTGTCACTTAGTGGTTATAAGGTGTTCAAGGCGTCATACCCTAATGATATAAGGATTGTCTTTTTAGTCGCTCCGTAAGGAGGCGAGAGGGTATGAGAGCTTCAGAACTGCAGGCTAAGGATGTCGTCAATCTCGCAGATGGCCGAAAACTCGGCGCGATTGGTGATTTGGATATTGATGTTGACAGCGGGCTCATTCGGGCAATGATCATTCCTCCCGTCGGCCGGTTTTTTGGACTTATGGCATCAGGCGAGGAGGTTATTATTGCCTGGGCGCAGATCGTCAAGGTGGGATCAGATGTTGTTTTGGTTGATTTAAGGCAAGGAGAAGGATCATCTTATTTGCCTCAATCCCGAACAAGTTTTTCATCAGGCGGTTATTGACCGGATCACCGGTCTTTTTTTATGCTACGATGAGGTTGGGGGCGAAACTTTTCGTGGATACGTTGCTACGGATACGAGACTGGGAAATGTTTGGTATTTATGCAGGATTTTCTGGACGTCATGGAGGTAGAAGCACAGGTGATTTTTCTTCGCTCAATATTGGCCTGCATGTCGGCGATGAAAGTCAGGCCGTGTTGCACAATCGCCGAGAGATCGCCCACGACTTGGGTATCAGTGACCGACAAGTCACGTATGCTGAGCAAGTCCATGGCACCGATGTTGCGGTGATTGATGAGTACCACGTGGGTTTGGGTAACGCATCGTTGCAAGACGCTGTGCGAGGCGTTGATGCAATGGTGACAACGGTCAATCGTGCAGCACTAGCTATTGTGGCCGCTGATTGTGTACCACTGCTTTTTGCAGACATTCGTCATCATGTGGTTGGTGCAGCCCATGCAGGTTGGCGAGGTGTGACAGGCGGTATTGTGACAAAGACGGTAGAAACGATGTTGGCTTGCGGAGCATCACTAACCTCCCTTTGCGTTGCTATGGGACCTGCCATTCGGGGTTGTTGTTACGAGGTGGATGAACCTGTTATCACCCACTTTAAAGAAGCCTATCAACGTATCGGCAAAAAACCGCAATGGCAACCTTCACCAAGGCACAATCATCGTGTCATGGTTGATCTGCCGACATTGTTGCGTGATCAACTCACTTCTCTTGGCATTGCAAAAGACAGCATACTGGATTCGGCTATTTGTACTCATTGCATGGATGGGTACTATTCCTTTCGAAAAGAACAAGGAAAGACAGGACGCCATGGAGGATTTATCGCTTTGCGTCGGTAAGAGGAGGATATGATTCTTGCTTGACAAAGAAGATGAAGCAATGTACATACGCAATGTGACAGACAGAAAGCACACGATTGAGCAAGAAATCCATGATGCTCTAAGCAGAACGCATCAGCATCATGATGTTCGCGTGATCGCTGTGACCAAGTATATTGATGAAACAAAAGCTTGCTTACTTCCAGCGGCCGGGATCACTGATTGTGCTGAAAACCGTTTTCAGGTAGCTGAACCTAAACTCGCTGAAAACATCCCGGTTGTCTGGCATTTTATTGGACCTGTGCAGATGAATAAAGCAAAAAAGGTCGCGCAATATTTTGATTTTGTGCATAGTGTAGACCGAAAGGAACTGCTTGATGGACTTGATCGCCATAGGATGTCTGAACAACCGTTGCAAATTTTGCTTCAAGTGAATATGTCTGGCGAACCACAAAAATCCGGGGTTGATCCAGAATCGGCTGTTGATCTTGCTATCCATTGTTTAAGCAAAACCAATCTGCAATTAGCAGGATTGATGATGATCGGAACTCGTTATGATGATAGGATGATGGCTCGAAAGGAGTTTCGGGCTTTACGGGAGCTTCGTGATGATCTTCTTAATCGCCTTTCTTTACCAAAGCTTGAGTTATCCATGGGCATGTCAAATGACTTTTCGGTAGCCGTCGAAGAGGGAGCGACGATGGTGCGAATAGGCCGTTTTTTGGTTTTGGAAGAAAATCCTCGAACATAAGTGGATTATAGTGTATCTTTAGATTATAGTTTCGCTCATAGGGAGGTCGTTTATGCATGTTACAACGCCTATGGAATTTTATCGGCCTTGGCGATGAGGAATCCGAAGAAGCGCCTGTGATGCACGAACAGATGGATGAAGATATGGATGTTGAACCGAGTATGGCAAGAAACCGGGCACCGGTACTGAATTTGCACACGCAAAAACAAGTGCGCGTTGTCTTGGCTGAACCAGGCAGTTACGAGGACGCTCAGGTGATCGCGGATCATTTGAAGGGGCATCGCTCCGTGATTGTTAATCTGCATAAGGCAGAATATACGCAAGCGCTACGTGTGGTGGATTTTTTAAGTGGGTGTGTGTATTCTCTTGGCGGTACAATGCAAAAACTAGGGAAGAATATCTTTTTATGCGCTCCGGATAATGTGGATATTCAAGGAACGATCAGCGAATATCTTGCCGGTGAGACGAGACATATTTGAGGTGACGCAGTGCAGGCGACCATATTATATTGGTTATCTTTCATTTTGCAGGTTTATTGGTATGCAATTTTTGCCCGGGTTTTGCTCAGTTGGTTTCCAAACGTGCAGTCTACTGCGCTAGGACGCTTTTTTATCAACATCACAGAACCTTATCTCGCACCCTTTCGCAGGCTGATTCCGCCTCTCAATTTGGGTGGGGGCTATTTGGACTTGTCTGTTATCGTTGCTGTGATATTGTATATGTTTGTGGATAATGGCATCCTGTGGGTCATGCAAATGATCTTGAATGCGCTTGGTGTGCAGTAAGATGAATGACGTAACGTGGGTGCAAATTCGGCCTTTTGAGCAAGCTTTTGTTCGCCAGTTGAATGATCGTGCCAATCGCGTGGATGATCGACGGTCGTATGTAACCGATTTTCTTACACCGAGGGAACAAGTTATTGCAGAACACATCGCTCGAGCCAATGGCTTGTCAAGTCTTTCGTTTGGCGGTTATGAGCAAGCGGAGCGTCGTCGCGTGCTGTTTTACGATGGCCGTGAAGAAGATCTGCCTGGCATGGCATCATATGCTGTTTCTTGCCTCATGGCGACGAGTAAGCGCGGATCCGCACCACTTCGTCATAGTGATTATCTCGGATCACTTTTAGGTCTTGGCATTAAGCGCGACAAGTTGGGCGATCTTGTTCTATTTGATGGCGGTGTATACGCTTTTTGCACGGCGGATATGGCGGGCGTACTTCTGCAAGAATGGTCCGAAGCCGGACGGACGCGTCTAACGGTGCGATTGATCACAGCAATTCATGAACATGATTTCACGCCGCCCTCCATCGAAAAACTGACGGTGACAATGCAGAGTTTACGGTTAGATGCGTTAGTTGCGCATGCTTTTTCTTTATCTCGCACTAAAGTTGTAGAACCGATTAAAGCAGGCTTGGTGCAATTGAATTTTACCGTTTGCTCAGATCCTGCGGCAGCCATTTCACCGGGTGATGTCTTGTCGTTTCGGGGTCACGGACGAGCTCGTGTGGTAGAGATTGGCGGTAATAGTCGAAGTGGGCGTATTTTTGTGACGATAGGCCGCTATCGGTAAAAACAGAAAAAGGAATTTCGTCGGGTTCTGTCGAAAAAACAAGTGGACAGGTATAAGTTCGAAAAGAGAACCGTATAGCGGGGGGTAGAGTCTGGTGCCTTTAACACCACTCGATATTCATAACAAAGAGTTTAAGCGATCGTTGCGCGGATACAATGAAGATGAGGTCAATGATTTTTTAGATCGAGTTATTAAAGATTATGAAGTCTTGATCCGCCAAAACAAAGAGCTTGAAGAACGCGTGCAACACACAGAAGATCAGATTAAACAATTCAAAGCGATGGAAGATTCTTTGGGTAAGTCGATCATGCTTGCGCAAGAAACGGCTGAAGAATTAAAGCAAAACGCGAGAAAAGAAGCGCAACTCGTGATTCGTGAGGCAGAGAAAAATGCTGATCGCATTGTACAAGATGCTTTGAACAAAGCGCGAAGAACGGCATTGGATTTGGATGAAGTAAAAAAACAAGCGGCGATTTTTCGTGCGCGTTTACGTTCACTATTGCAGGCACAAGGTGAATTGCTTGATTCCGTGGAGTGGGATGAGGTTGCCGGCGATCGCACTGACTCGTAAGATGACGACTGTGCGGGAATCCTTTAAGGACTTTGTTACGTCACAACGGATGTCTGCGCCCCTTTGGGATGCGGGCATTTTTTTGTTCAATAAGGAGGAGTAAGCGTGGATTATGATAAGACGTTAAATCTGCCTGAGACGGAGTTCCCGATGCGTGGAAACCTTCCACAAAAGGAACCGCAGATTCTTGCACGATGGAAGGACATGCATCTGTATGATATGGTGCAAAAAACGAAGCAAGGAAAGCGCAAATTTATTTTGCACGATGGACCACCGTACGCCAACGGTGACACACACTTGGGTCATGCATTAAACAAGATTTTGAAAGATATTATCGTAAAGTCAAAAAGCATGGCGGGTTACGATGCTCCGTACGTGCCCGGTTGGGACACGCACGGGTTGCCGATTGAAAACGCGATTATCAAGTCCCAAAAGTTGAATCGTCATGAGCTTGGTGTTCTTTCGTTTCGTGAGGCATGCGCCGCCTATGCTCGCAAATTTGTTGATTTGCAAAAAGGACAATTTGAGCGTTTTGGCGTACGCGGGGATTTTGATCATCCTTATGTCACGATGGATAATGACTATGAGGCCGAACAAATTCGCGTGTTTGGTGCGATGGCCGAACGTGGGTACATTTATAAAGGATTAAAACCTGTGTATTGGTGTCCGAGTTGTGAGACAGCTTTAGCTGAGGCGGAAATTGAGTATGAAAACAAAGTGTCACTATCAATCTATATTGCTTTTGAAGTAAAGGATGGCAAAGGCATCTTACCGAATGATGCAGAGATCGTAATTTGGACGACTACACCTTGGACGATTCCAGCCAACGTGGCGATTGCTGTTGGCTCTGATTTTTCTTATGTATTGGTTGAAATCGATGGAAGAAAGCTCGTCGTAGCCGAAAAATTGCTGGATACCTTTCTGAAAGAAATCGGACAGTCGCAAACGGCTCCTAAAAAACTATCTGAGTTCACCGGCGAACAACTTGAACATGTGGTTGCTAAGCACCCTTTGTATGATCGTGATTCCGTGGTTATTTTGGGTGACCACGTAACGCTGGAAGCCGGCACAGGAGCGGTTCATACAGCGCCGGGTCATGGTATGGACGATTATCTTGTGAGCCTTCGTTATAATTTGCAAGTACTTGCTCCACTTGATCATAAAGCGCGGTTTACAGATCAAGCACAACCCTACACAGGTCAATTTTATGAAAAGGCAAATCCTGTAATATTAGAGGACTTAAAGCAACGTGGAAGGTTGCTTGGTGAAGGCAAGTTAGCTCACCAATATCCACATTGTTGGCGTTGTAAAAACCCTGTGATTTATCGTGCCACAGAACAATGGTTTGCGTCGATTGAAAAGTTTCGTGAAGCTATGCTTGAACAAATTGAACAGGTCGACTGGGCAATCCCATGGGGTAAAATTCGCCTGCACAATATGGTGGCTGATCGCACAGACTGGTGTATTTCGAGACAACGCACATGGGGTGTTCCAATTCCTGCCTTTTATTGCGAGGATTGTGGAGAGTCCATCTTGACGGTACAAACCATTGAACATGTTGCTCGGGTGTTTCATGAACATGGATCACAAGCGTGGTGGGCCATGGATGCCTCGGCGTTGTTGCCGGAAGGGTTTCGTTGCGCATGTGGCAGTACAACATTTCGTAAAGAGCAAGACATCATGGATGTGTGGTTTGATTCAGGGTCAAGCCACATGTCCGTCTTGCGGCAACGAAAAGAACTTTCCTGGCCAGCGGATTTGTATATTGAAGGGTCTGACCAATATCGCGGTTGGTTTAACTCATCTTTGTCGACGTCCGTTGCCGTCACAGGGCAAGCACCTTATCGACAAGTACTATCACATGGATTTACGCTTGATGGCGAAGGACGCAAAATGTCGAAGAGTCTCGGTAATGGGATCGATCCTTTAAAAGTCATTGATCAGATGGGTGCTGATATTTTACGACTTTGGGTGTCTTCGGTCGATTATCGTGCGGACGTTCGCATTTCTAATGCGATCTTAAAACAAGTTTCTGAAGTATATCGTAAGATTCGCAATACGTTGCGGTTTTTATTAGGGAACTTGGCTGATTTTACGCCTTCAAACCGAGTCGCTTATCAAGGTTTACGTGAGATCGATCGATATATTCTTGATCGCTTAGCGCGTGTACAGGAACGCTGCTTTGAAGCTTATGAGCAATACGAATTTCACGTGGTGTACCATGCGATACAAAATTTTTGTGCTAATGATTTGTCAAGTTTCTACCTAGACGTGGCTAAAGATACGCTTTATGTCGAGAATGCTGATGCGCTTTCACGCCGCTGTGTACAAACCGTACTTGCTGAGTGCTTGCGGGTCTTGACGGAACTGATTGCGCCCATCTTAACGTTTACGGCTGATGAAGTTTGGAGTTATGGCCATGACAAAGCGGTACCGAGCATTCAAATGACCGAGTGGGAAAAGCTTCCCAAAGAATACCGCGACGATGAACTCAAACATGCATGGGATCGTTTGTTGGTGTTACGAGATGCTGTTTTACAAGCCCTTGAAGGAGCACGTCAAGCTAAGATGATCGGTCAATCGCTGGCGGCTCGTGTTGATTTGTATCAAGTGGCTGATTATGAGCACATCGCACCCTATCGAGATGAGTTGCGTGATTTGCTGATTGTGTCGGAGGTTTATTTACATGATCAAGAAGAAACAGCACCTCTAGATGCTGTGAAAACTGATGTGGCGGCGATAACCGTAGGTGCAGCAGAGGGTGAAAAGTGCGCTCGTTGCTGGCACATCACGAATGATATTGGCGTAGACAGGGAACATTCTGATGTTTGTGGTCGCTGTGCAGAGATTTTGCACCAACTTTAGGTTCAAGATAAGATTAGGGGAAGCTTAGTGATGCTTCCCCTATCTTTAGATAAATTGTGTCACAAGAACAAACAAAAGGCCGATCAAGCCGACGATCACAAAGTACGACGTAAATCCCAAGACATCATTATAGAGATACTTGACGGCGAAACTGCTGACCACTTCGATGCCGGCAATCCAGATGAGCATGGTACCTAGCGATCGAAACCATCGTCGTCCCATACCAAAACCCCTTTCTGTCATGTCTTACTATCCCACCCGTTTGGACTATTGACAACCTATATTTGATGGCAGGCTATGAACTTCTTTTGACAAGCATATGGTGATGCACCTAGGAAACACTATCTTGGTAAAAACATGGTGTGAGTTTTATCATCAGGGGGACTGTTCATGAATGCTATGGATCGATTTGAACAAGAGCGTCAAGCGTTGATCGATGAACGCAATCTCTTACAAAAAAAACTACAGGAAAATGAATCCTACGGCTTGGATCATGCTATGAATGATGCAATTGGTGAATTGTCCGGCTATGATCAACATCCAGCCGACATCGCGACAGAGATGTACGAACGGGCAAAGGACATTAGTTTACGTGAACATGATTTGGTACGACTTGAACAACTAGAGACAGCTTTGTCGCACTTTGTAGATGGCACATACGGGACGTGTGATCGTTGCCATCAACCGATCGAACGGATGCGTTTGTCAGCTCAACCTGCTGCACTTCTTTGCATTCGGTGTGAAGAAAAAAAGGATCATAAGACGCAACCTCATGATCGGCCGATTGAGGAAGAAGTGTTGTACCCACCATTTGCGCGAACGAACTTGGATTTCACGGATCAGACAGGTTTTGATGGGGAAGATGCCTGGCAGGCCGTAGCTGCCATGAATAATCGTCATGGCGATCCTGAATCGTCCATCGATGAGGAACTTTACTCCGAAGGCGGCGGGTATGTGGATGAAATGGATCAAATCTCAAATGTTCAGTATAAAGCACAACTACCAGACTGATTGCTTATGGTGACTTGTCCCTAGCGATTGTCTCATGGTACCATGTGGCAAGGTGAGGGGGCGCGAATCAAACTTGGTGTATCTCATCGGTCTATTGGTCTTCGTTCTTGATCAGGTAATTAAATGGATCGTTGCTAGCCACGTGGCGGTTGACACAGGCTTTCCCATTTTGCATGGGGTCCTTGAAATTCTTTATGTGCGTAACACAGGTGCTGCATTTAGCATCTTGACAAATCAGCGGATTATCCTGGTTGTTATCGCTGTGATTGTTGTATTACTTGTTATTTTTGTTGATCGTAAATTTGCTTCTGGCAAGTTGTCCTTACAAATACCGCTAGGCATGTTACTTGGCGGTGCCGTGGGCAATCTTTTCGATCGCGTGGTACACGGTTATGTGATCGACTATGTGTATGTGCAGGCGATTCACTTTCCTGTGTTTAATTTGGCGGACAGCGCCATTGTGGTGGCGATGATTTTACTCGTTATTCGTTCATGGAAAAGCCATGAGACTGAGGTTCTCGACAAAGGAGGCGACGATCATGAATCAAAAACCTCTTGATGGTAACCTTGATTCTCTAGACATTTTCGATGAGGATGCAGCGCATGAGCAAGTCGTAACGTTTACCGTGCAACAAGACCATTCAGGAATGCGTATCGATAAGTATCTAGCTGATGTATCTGATTTGTCACGGACATACCTTCAAACATTGTTAGACCAAGGGAATATCACGATTGGCGCGTTACGTGTTCGGCACAGCAGTAAAAAAGTGTATGAGAACGACCGCGTCACTGTCCATATTCCGGCGCCTTTCGCGATTGACGTCACGCCAGAAGATATTGATCTTACTATCGTGTTTGAAGATGAGGATTTGGTTGTTGTCAATAAGCCTAGAGGTATGGTTGCGCACCCAGGAGCTGGGCATACAAAAGGAACGCTCGTTTCCGCCTTGCTCTTTCATGTCAACAATCTATCTGGCATCGGTGGCGCCATACGCCCGGGCATCGTGCATCGAATCGATAAGGATACAAGTGGCCTACTGGTTGTAGCAAAAACGGACCTTGCGCACCACAGCTTAAGCGAGCAGTTGCGTGAACACTCTGTGGTTCGCGTTTATGAAGCTCTTGTTCACGGACAGATCAACCATGTGACAGGAGTAATTGATGCACCGATCGGTCGAGATTCGAAAAAGAGGCAGCAGATGGCCGTGGTTCCTGACAACATGGGTAAGGATGCTATCACGCATTTTCGCGTTATGCAAAGGTTTACCTCCTATACGCACGTGGAGTTGCGTTTGGAAACAGGCAGAACACATCAGATTCGTGTGCATATGGCTTATATAGGTCATCCGGTTGCGGGTGATCCGGTCTATACGAAGCAGGATCCACTGCATCTGGAAGGTCAATTTTTGCATGCAAAAACACTGGGTTTTGTGCATCCACGAACGCAAGAAAGTCTACTATTTCACGCCTCTTTGCCACCTTGTTTACAACAGGTACTTGATGAACTGATGCGGCGAGATGATTTATCGACGGGCGGTCTATAACACGATGATTGACCCTGTTCCGGGGCTTTGTTATAATGAAAAAAATTATGGGTCCTTTAAGCAAGTACAGAGAGACTTGCAAGGAAACGGCGACATGATATGCGTAGCATTATTTTGGCGTATCTTGAGGGCTACCTTCCTTGGAAGGTAGCCTTTTTTGTCTTTCGTTTCTGGGGGTGGATGATAAGTGAAAGTACCAGGGGAAATTACGTTGCTCGATGCGGAGAGTATGCGCAGAGCTTTATCCCGTATCGCTTACGAAATTGTAGAGCGCATCAGTGAACTTGACCGTTTGGTTTTGTGCGGTATTCACACGCGCGGTTCGGTATTGGCCGATCGTTTAGCACAAAAAATCCAAGAATTGGAGGGTTACTCCATTCCGCATTTTGCTATCGATATTTCGCACTATCGTGATGACCGTTTGATTATTGATGATCAAACCGGGATCAGACAGCATAATGCATCGCTTGGTCACGAATTTGTACCTTTGATTGATGCCAAATCCATTGTGCTCGTCGATGATGTGCTTTTTACGGGAAGAACTGTTCGTGCCGCATTGGATGCATTGACGAGCACGGCCCGTCCTGATTTGATTCAGTTAGCCGTGCTGATTGATCGAGGCCATCGGGAGTTACCGATTCGTCCTGATTATATTGGCAAAAACATTCCTACGGCACGAACAGAACGTGTCCAGGTTCTTGTAACCGAAATTGATTTAAAAGACGGTGTTTACCTGAAAAAGTAACTCGGAAAGATGAGCAACGTATGTCAGGGGGTTTTGTAATGAATCACGTGATTAGTGCTAAGGCGTTCACGAAGGATCAACTGCAGTCGCTGCTTGAAGAGGCGAGTGCCATGCAAAACATACTCTCACAAGGCGGCAGCCGGCTTTTAGACGGGAAAATTATGGCGGCGTTATTTTTTGAACCGTCGACTCGTACCCGCCTGTCTTTTGAAACGGCCATGCATCGGTTGGGGGGCCATGTGATCAGCACAGAAAATGCTCGTGAATTTTCTTCTGCTATCAAAGGGGAAACTTTGGAAGACACAATTCGTGTAGTAAGTGGTTATGCAGACGTCATTGTTCTTCGTCATTATGAGATTGGCGCTGCTTCGCGTGCGGCACTTGTGAGTCAGGTTCCCGTCTTGTCAGCGGGTGACGGGGCTGGGGAGCATCCAACACAGGCGTTGCTTGATCTTTTCACGATATATCGGGAAATTGGGCGCACAGAAGATGTAACGATAGCTATGATTGGGGATTTGATGTACGGGCGTACGGTTCATTCCTTGGTGTACATGCTAAGTCAATTTCCTGGCATTCGGTTGATTTGCACGGCCCCGCAAACAACACCTATGCCGGCTGATGTCATCGAATATGCCTCGTCGCGAGGCGTGCGCGTAGAATTTGAGCAGGATTTGCATGTGGCAGCAAAAAAAGCCGACGTGTTATATCAGACAAGGGTACAGAAAGAACGTTTTCCAACGCTCGAACAATACGAGATGAGCCGAGATGCGTACATTATTGATGAATCGATTCTTGAATTGATGGGGCAACGCTCGATCATCATGCATCCGTTGCCGAGGCTAGGTGAAATTACGCAAGCGGTTGATCAAGATCCGCGCGCTGCGTATTTTCGACAAACTCATTATGGTGTACCCGTGCGCATGGCATTATTGAAGCGAGCGGTCGTGAAGGGATAGCGAACTGATAGAGGAGGCAAGGCAATGGGCACTTTATTGCAAGGTGGTTATGTGGTCGATCCTGTACAAGGCACGGTACAGGTCGCTGACATCTTGATGGAGGGAGATGTTATTTCGCGTATCGGACATGCATTGTCTGCAACAGGACATACGGTGCGCGATATGCGTGACTTGTACGTACTGCCTGGATTGATCGATGTCCACGTGCATTTACGGGAACCTGGTTTTACCCATAAAGAAACGATTGAAACCGGTACGCATGCGGCAGCCGCTGGAGGATTTTCACGCGTGTGCAGTATGCCTAACACGTCACCTGTAACAGATGATCCGGAAATCGTACGCTATATCGTCAATGAAGCAAAACGCCATGGGTACGCTACGGTGCATCCGATCGCTGCAGTAACGAAGGGATCCAAAGGAGAACAGGTAACGGACTTTCGTGCTTTACAAGATGCGGGTGCGGTTGCTTTTTCAGATGATGGGCGGGGTGTGCAATCAGCCGCTATCATGAAAGAAGCTTTACTTCTCGCAAAAACACTGGGCGTACCGATCGCCGTTCATGCGGAAGACGAACTGTTGTCGCGTCATGGCGTGATGCATGAGGGGGATGTGTCCCGTGAACTCGGCGTTCAAGGTATCCCAACAGAAGCGGAAAGTGTTATGATCGCTCGCGATCTTTTATTGGCTAAAGCGACGGGAGCTCATGTGCACATTTGTCATGTGAGTCCTGAAACAGCCGTACATGCGGTTCGCGAGGCAAAACGCCAAGGTATTCATGTGACGGCGGAAGTGGCGCCCCATCATTTGCTCTTAACGGATCAGGCGGTAAAAACATTGGGCGCACATGCCAAAGTAAATCCTCCCTTGCGCTGTGAAGCTGATCGGATAGCTTGCGTACAGGGGTTTCTTGATGGAACACTTGACATCATCGCAACGGATCATGCGCCACATACACAAGAGGAGAAGGCTCTTGCCATCGATAAGGCGTCTAATGGCTTTGTTGGGCTTGAAATTAGTTTCCCGTTACTTTATACGGCGTTCGTGCAAAGTGGCCTGATGCCCCTTGTGGAACTTGTTCGGCGTATGTCTTCCCTCCCTGCACAACTTTTTCATCTGCCTGGTGGCCGTTTGCAAGAGGGCGGGCAGGCAGACCTTACTGTGATTGACCCGTATACGACACGGGTTGTCAACCCGAGGTTGTTTCACTCGAAGGGTAAGGCTACACCGTTTTATGGTAAGTCACTGGTCGGATGGCCACTTGTAACCTACCATGCTGGGCAGCTAGTCCATGATATCTTATAAGAGAGGGAGGGGATAACCTATGGAAGCACGTTTGTTGCTTGAAGATGGAACGCTTTTTGCAGGCGTCAGCTTTGGGGCCAGTGGCGAGTCTTTCGGTGAAGTTGTATTTAATACAGGAATGGTCGGCTACCAAGAGGTACTCACGGATCCTTCCTACTATGGTCAGATTGTGACGATGACGTATCCGCTTGTCGGCAATTATGGTTGCAATATGGATGACATTGAAAGCACAAAATCGCATGTGCGAGGTTTTATCGTGCGCGAGGCGGCACAATATCCCAGTCATTATCGCAGTCAGTTGAGTTTAGATGACTATTTGAAACAAGAGAATGTCATTGGCATTTCTGGTATCGATACAAGGCAACTCACA
Organism: Caryophanales bacterium; assembly: GCA_027343965.1. Classification (GTDB taxonomy): domain Bacteria; phylum Bacillota; class Bacilli; order Alicyclobacillales; family SLC66; genus JAKACU01. The sequence continues at coordinate 40,824 of DAHWJX010000085.1, forward strand.
AGAACGCTGCGCGTACATGGAACGATGCGTGGCGTGATCACGACGCTTGATACACCAGTTGACGAACTGCTTGATCGGTTGTTGCATTTTAATCTCCCCAAAGATCAAGTGGCGCAAGTGACGACGAAGTCAGCGTACCGTGTTCCGGCTGACGGTCGACGGATCGTGCTTCTTGATTTTGGCACGAAAATGGGAACGCTTCGCTCTCTGCGTGAACGCGGTTGTGATATTGTAGTACTACCTGCCTTTTCCACGGTTCAAGAAATTATGGCTTGGGGACCAAAAGGCATTATGCTTAGCAATGGTCCGGGAGATCCGGAAGATCTGGCGTCCGTAGTCTCGGTGATCCAGGAATTGTTAGGTCATGTCCCGATCTTCGGCATTTGTATGGGACACCAGTTGCTTTCGTTAGCTTGTGGAGCGACGACTGAAAAGTTGCAGTTTGGTCATCGTGGTGCCAACCATCCAGTCAAGGACCTGACAACCAATCGAGTGTATATCACATCGCAAAACCACGGTTTTGTGGTACGCGCTGATTCGTTAGCCAATACCGACTTAGAGCTTACGCATGTCAATCAAAATGATGGTTCTGTCGAGGGCGTCAGCCATAAAGTCAAATCTGCATTTTCTGTTCAGTATCACCCAGAGGCTCGTCCAGGCCCTGATGATAGCGACTATTTGTTTGATGATTTTCTAACGATGATCGATGCATTTTGGGAAGGGGGCAAGAACATTGCCAAAGCATGACGATATTACGTCGATCCTTGTGATTGGGTCAGGGCCGATCGTTATCGGTCAAGCGGCCGAGTTTGATTATGCCGGTACACAAGCTTGCCAATCGCTAAAAGATGAGGGTATTCGGGTAGTTCTTGTGAATTCAAACCCCGCGACGATCATGACAGACCCTGATATTGCTGATCGTGTCTATGTGGAACCTTTAAATGTTGAATTTCTCTCCCAGATTATTCGTAAGGAACGGCCTGATGGGTTGTTGGCTACGTTGGGTGGTCAGACAGGACTCAATTTGGCTGTTGCATTGGCCGAATCGGGCGTCTTAGACGAACAACGCGTGCGGTTATTGGGTACATCTCTTGAATCGATTAAAATGGCGGAAGATCGTGAAAAGTTTCGTGATTTGATGAATCAGTTAGGTGAGCCAATTCCAGATAGCGCTATCGTGACTACGATGGAAGAAGCGCGTGAGTTTCTTCAACGCATCGGTTTGCCGATCATCATTCGACCCGCATATACCTTGGGTGGAACAGGCGGCGGAATTGCTACGACGCAAGAAGAATTTTTCTCTTTGGTCGAACTTGGTTTGACGTTATCTCCGATCACGCAAGTGTTAGTTGAACGCAGTATTGCAGGATGCAAAGAATTGGAATATGAAGTGATGCGCGATCATGCAGACAATTGTATCGTGATCTGCAATATGGAAAATATCGATCCTGTCGGCGTTCATACAGGAGACAGTATCGTTGTGGCGCCAAGTCAAACCTTGACAGATCAAGAGTATCAGATGCTTCGCGCCGCTAGCTTGCGAATCATTCGTGCTCTTGGCATCGAAGGTGGATGCAATATACAGTTTGCGCTCGATCCATTTTCCAAACAATACTACGTTATCGAAGTCAATCCTCGGGTGAGTCGTTCTAGTGCTGTAGCTTCAAAAGCGACAGGCTATCCGATCGCAAAAATGGCGTCGAAAATTGCTTTGGGCTATACGTTGGATGAACTGATCAATCCGATTACGGGTCAGACGTATGCCTGTTTTGAACCTGCTCTCGATTATATCGTTACGAAGATTCCGCGTTGGCCGTTTGACAAGTTTGCCAGTGCAGAACGCCACCTCGGTACACAGATGAAAGCCACGGGTGAAGTGATGGCCTTGGGACGATCATTTGAAGAATCGTTCATGAAAGCTGTCCGGTCTCTTGAGATAGGGCTTGATTGTTTAACATTGCCGTCTGTCAAAGAAGTGTCGACAGAAACCCTGTGGCAACGTGTGCAAAAACCTGATGATGAACGATTATTTGTTGTCTATGAGTTGCTTGAGCGCGATGCAACGATCGAAGAGTTGTACGAAGTCACCCGGATAGATCCGTTTTTCTTATATAAGTTTAGACAGATTCTCGAGTTGTCGAGAAATGTACAAACCGGTTTGACGGATGAAATGTTGTATCAAGCCAAACGCAATGGATTTCCAGATCGCTATATCGCAAGGCTAGTAGGACAATCGGAAACGGCGATTCGAGAACGTCGTGAAGCGTTAGCGCTGCGTCCAGTGTATAAAATGGTAGATACGTGTGCCGCTGAATTTAGCGCCCAAACTCCATATTATTACTCGACGTATGAACGCGAAGATGAAGTAAAGGAATCGACCGCGCAAAAGGTGCTTGTCCTTGGATCGGGTCCAATTCGCATCGGACAGGGCATCGAATTTGACTATTGCTCTGTACACGCCTCACTTGCATTGACAGATCATGGGTATGAATCGATCGTGATTAATAACAATCCAGAAACTGTGTCGACCGACTTTAACATGTCAAGCCGCCTCTACTTTGAACCTCTTTTTGTTGAAGATGTAATGCATGTGATTGAACGAGAGAAACCACTTGGTGTTATCGTGCAATTTGGTGGACAGACAGCGATCAATTTGGCCCAACCTTTGGCAAGCCGTGGCGTTACCATTCTCGGGACATCCGTGCAAGACATTGATCGTGCTGAAAATCGCGAGAAATTTGATGATCTTTTGACGGAGTTAGATATTTTACGGCCTGCAGGTCACGCTGTGACGAATTTGGAGGAAGCGATCGCCGCAGCGAACGATTTACAGTTTCCTGTTCTCGTGCGTCCTTCCTATGTTTTAGGCGGCCGTGCCATGCAGATCGTTTATTCACAAAACGAATTGCAGGATTATATGAAAGAGGCTGTGCAGGCGTCTGCTGAACATCCTGTTTTAATTGATCGTTATCTCACGGGAACCGAAGTGGAAGTAGACGCGATATCGGACGGGGACACGGTAGTCATCCCGGGGATTATGGAACATGTGGAACGTGCTGGAGTCCACTCAGGTGACTCGATTGCTGTGTATCCTGCACAGTCACTCTCATCGGAGATTCAGCAGAAAATTGTGGATGACACGATTCAAATTGCCCGCGGACTGCACGTGATCGGTTTGGTCAACATTCAATTTGTCGTCCATGCAGGAAATGTCTATGTGCTGGAGGTCAACCCGCGTTCGTCGCGCACCATTCCTTTTTTGAGCAAAGTGACCGGTATAAAGATGGTCGATGTGGCGATGAAAGCTGTTATGGGGCAACGTCTTCGCGACTTGGGTTACAAAACAGGCTTAGTTCCCGCAACAGATTTAGTATCGGTAAAAGTACCTGTGTTTTCTTTCGCCAAATTGCGCGAAGTCGACGTGTTTTTAGGGCCCGAGATGAAATCAACAGGTGAAGTCATGGGGACGGATACCACATTTTCTAAGGCGCTGTATAAAGGTATGCTGGCAGCTGGTTTTCGTTTTCCTGACCGCGGTGCGATCATTGCGACGATCGCCGATAAGGATAAGTTAGAAGCACTCCCCATTTTGCGCGGGCTTGCGACACTTGGGTTTCAGATCTATGCTACAGAAGGCACGGCGAGTTTTCTTGAACGCTATGGTATCGTGGCTCACGTTGTCAATAAAATCTCTTCAGGAGAACCTTCCTTGCTCGATCTCATTCGCGGTGGTGTAGCCACGATGGTTATCAATACGCTGACGCGCGGGAGAAAACCTGAACGCGATGGTTTTCGTATCCGACGTGAGGCTGTTGAACATGCGATTCCTTGTCTAACATCCCTTGATACGGCTAAGGCGGTGTTTGATGTATTAACAGCCCTTCGGTTTTCAACCACGCCATTACGGGCTGCAAGTCATTAGAGGTGGGTGTCATGGGATACGTATCAGTAATTTCACAAAAAGCCTTGACGGCTGACGTTTATTTGCTCACGTTTGAGTCACCCACAGATTTATCGCTTGGGTATGAGCCGGGACAATTTCTACACTTTCGTGTGACCGATTCGTTTGATTTTACCTTGCGCAGACCGCTCTCCTTATGTGCGGCAGATGTAGAAAACAATCACATTACGGTGGTATATCGTGCACAAGGTGAGGGAACCAAACGCTTGATACGCCTTAAAGCAGGGGATCAGGTGGATGTGCTTGGCCCATTGGGTCACGGCTTTCCTGCTCACGAAGGAGATACACAAGTGCTTTTGATTGGTGGCGGCATCGGTGTGCCGCCTCTCATCCAACTGGCACGGCAATTTCATGAAAGTAAGGTTCGTGTTGTTTCTGCGCTTGGTTTTGCGACGAAAGCACAAGTGATTTTGCTTGATGAATTGTCTGATTGTGGGTCGCTTTTCGTTGCAACGGAAGATGGCAGTATCGGGCAACATGGTTTTGTAACGCAACTCTTGACTGAGGATTTTTGTGTGGGTATCGATCGTTACTATGCATGCGGACCGACCCCCATGTTAAAAGCTGTGCAACGGGTCATGAAAGATCGCAACATAGCGGGGTACTTATCCTTAGAAGAGCGAATGGGTTGCGGCATCGGTATTTGTGTGGGCTGTGTTCATCCGATTGCTAGAGACGGCAAGGTTGTCAATCGAAAAACTTGTAAAGAAGGACCAGTCTTTTTAGCTGAGGAGGTGATTTTTGATGAATAAATCGCCTAACTCAGTCGATTTGCAAGTGAAGTTTCTCTCTTTGACGCTGAAAAATCCTGTGATGCCAGCATCGGGATGTTTTTCTTTCGGGCAAGAGATGGCAGGTTTCTACGATCTTGATCTCCTTGGAGCTGTCGTCGTCAAAGCCACCACACTTGAAGAACGTTCCGGCAATAAAGCACCCCGACTTGCAGAAACACCTGCAGGGATGCTGAATTCTATCGGTCTGCAAAATCCAGGTGTGACGCAGGTTATTCACGAGGAATTGCCACGTTTTCGTCAATACCCTCGCTTGCCAGTCATTGTTAACGTGGCTGGTACGGCTGTGGAAGACTACGTGGAAGTTGTGGAAAGACTGAATGAAAGCACAGATGTGTCGGCTATTGAATTAAATATTTCTTGCCCGAACGTCAAGTGCGGTGGTATTCAATTTGGTACCGATCCTGATATGGCTGCGGGCATGGTACGTGCGATCAAATCTGTCACGAGGGTTCCTTTGATCGTCAAACTATCCCCCAACGTAGCGGACATCGTAGAAATGGCCTTAGCTGTCGAAGATGCTGGAGCAGATGCGATTTCACTGATCAATACGTTGATCGGTATGCAGATCGACATTGAAAAGAGGCGGCCACTTCTTGCCAACGGTATTGGCGGGTTGTCTGGTCCTGCGATTAAACCTGTCGCTGTGCGTATGGTGTATGAGGTAAGCAGTAAGGTTCAGGTTCCTGTTCTTGGAATTGGTGGTATTCGGACAGGCCGCGATGTGGTCGAATTTTTGATGGCAGGTGCTTCGGCTGTACAAGTAGGCACGGCCAATTTTACCGATCCTATGGCTTGCCCGCGTATCATTGATGAACTTGCAATATGGTGCGACCATCACGGAGTAAAGAAAGTGACAGATCTTATCGGTGCAGCACGAAGCTAGGGGGAACTCTAAGTTGTTACAAGATGATCTTAAAAAACAACAAACACCGCCTGTATTCGTTGCATTAGACAGCTCGTCTGTGCAAGAGGTGCAACATATCGTTGCCACCTTGGGGGACTTAGGTACGCATTATAAGATTGGGCTGCAAGCATACATGGCTTTGGGCCGTTCGTTTGTGGAAAAATTACTTGCCCAAGATAAGACCGTGTTTCTTGATCTTAAGTTTATGGATATACCAAACACCGTGCGTTATGCTGTAAAAGAGGGAGTTTCCATGGGGGTATCCATGCTAACAGTTCACGCTTTAGGTGGTTTGCCTATGCTTTGTGCAGCAGTAAATGAGGCAAACGAAGCGTCTACAAGCAAAACAGCGACAAAAATTTTGGCTGTTACGTATCTGACTAGCCTTTCGCAAGGTACAATGCCTTTATCAATGCAGCGTCAGGGAAATTTCCTTGATCAGGTCCTAGAACTTGCACACGTAGCGAGTGAAGCGAATGTTCACGGTGTGGTATGTTCAGCAGAGGAACTTGTCGCTGTCAAAGCCAACTATCCGAGCCTAAAAGCACTTGTGCCAGGTATTCGCCCACAGGGGATACAAAAGCAGGATCAGGCTCGCACGGCGACACCGTTTGAAGCCAAACAACGTGGTGCTGATTATTTGGTTGTGGGTCGTCCTATTACTCAAGCAAAGGATCCACAACATGTGTTGCAAGATATTCTCGATGAACTAAGAGACAGAGTATAAGGAGTGTACATCATGGAATCGTTAGTCATATCCCCATTTGCTAAAGAAGCGGCTCTTGCTTTACTACAGATTGGTGCGGTGACGCTTCGCCCACAGGAACCCTATGTGTGGGCGTCAGGCATAAAGTCGCCGATGTATTGTGATAACCGCCTTACGTTATCATATCCGCCGCTTCGATCACGCATCGCCAATTGGTTGACGGAATGCATTTATCAGTATGGAGCGAACATTGAGTGTGTGGCGGGAACTGCAACAGCTGGTATCGCTCATGCAGCAGTAGCGGCAGATCGTCTACGCTTACCGATGGTGTATGTGCGCAGCAGTGCAAAAGATCACGGGAAGAAAAATCTTGTGGAAGGGAGACTGCTTCCGGATCAACAAGTTGTGGTGGTGGAAGATACGGTGTCGACAGGCGGCAGTGTGATTAGCGCGATAACCGGGTTGCGCGAAGAAGGGGCGATTGTTTCGTTCGCCTTGGCCATCTTTACATACGGGTTTGAAGAAACCGCACAAGCTTTTTCGCAGGCAGGAGTTCCGCTCATTGCGATCACAGACTTCAGGACCCTCGTCGACGTCGCTGCCCAACATGGGTACTTACAAAAAGAGGATGTTTCAACCTTGTTACGCTTTCGTGAAGACCCGCATAGTTACGCGATCAGTCGTTGACCGTTTGCTGAATACCACCTTATAATGGCAGTGGATTATATGAAGTAAACGGGAGAATGTCCATGCCTTTATATTCTGAACAAGAAGTTAACGATAACGAGCGATTAAGTGTTATTAATGGTAGCTATGCGACGGTTGGCATCAGTATCGTTAGCAATTTTGCGCCGCTATTTGTCCTTCGTGCTCTGCATGCTACTTCACAAGAAGTCGCTCTCCTTAACTCTTTGCCAGCGTTAATGGCGATCGTCGCCACATGGCTTGGTGCGTTATGGATGTCTGCTGTACAAAGCAAAAAGAAGTTTTGCGTTCGCGCTAGTTTTGTAGCGCGAGTCTTTTATATTTTACTTGCCACGGTACCTTTTTTCGTGCATGGTAGTGCTTTGGCTTTAGTGGTTGTTTTGCTTATTGCCATTATGAACTTTCCACAATCGTTTACAGCTTTATCATGGCAGTCTTTAATTGGTGATCTGATACCAGAAAATCATCGTGCACATTTTTTTAGCGTTCGCAATCGCATAACTACCTTTGTTGGGATGCTTACCACGCTGATTCCAGGCATTATCCTACAGTTCTTTCCGGTTTCTAGTGTTCCACCGTACCAAGCGTTCTTTTTTGTTTCTGCATTATGTTCCGTTATGGAAATCTATTACCTCATTCGTCATAGAGAACATGTCGATCAGAGGCCCGACAAGAAAACACCTGCCATTTTAAATCCTAGGATGTTTGTCGTTTTTTTGCGCCGTCCATCCTATCGTAAGTTTTTGATAGGTGCCGTCATTTTTAATGTTGGATGGCAAATGGCATGGCCGCTTTTTAATATTTTTCAAATTAAGTATGCTGGTGCGACCGCAATTTGGGTCAGTTCTTTTATTGTTGCCAACCAGGTATCACAAATTGTGACGTATATGTATTGGGGGAAACTCTCGGAGAAATTCGGTAACTCCATGACACTTGCGATCGCCTGCTTTGGCATGGCAGTTTCCCCTGTCCTTACCATGCTTTCAACAGGCATGGTGTACCTTGTGGTCATCAATCTGTTAACAGGTACCTTTGTTGCGGGAGTCAATGTGTTGCAATTTAACCATCTCTTGGACGTCGCGCCATTAGAACATCGCACGGCATATATTGCGCATTTTAACATCGTCATGGGCTTTGTGGGATTTGTTGCACCTGAGATCGGAGTCAATTTGTTGTCGTTGATTTCCATGGATCCAGCGATGATCATATCTACCTTAGTTCGCGCAGGCGGTGGATTATTTTTCTTTTTTGTCGTGGCCAAAGCGGTCATGTCACAAAGTAGTAACGCAACAGCAAGTTTGTAAGGGGAGGATTTCGGGAACACTACGCAGTAGACTGTTGCGGGAATGATGCCTGTTGATTCGCAAGATGCTGTTACATGCTGTTGTATCGATTGCCACTATGCTGTTTGTCTTTTTAGTGTCTCCTAAAGCGTTTGCTGGAGACACTGATTCTGCACGAAATTATCTCAGTACGATTGTCTCCTGCCTATCCACCATTTTTGCTTTAAGTATATCGATCACTTTAGTAGCGATTCAATTGACCGCGACTAGGTATACTCATCGTGTGCTCGATTTGTTTATCAAATTTCCTTACAATATATCACTAGCGCTATTTTATCTTGTGACGATTATTCAAAGTTTATTTTTACTGTCACGAATCACGGATCCAATTCACCAAACCTTACCCAATTATTTACAACCACAAATGAACGCCGATATCGTCCTCGTCGTTTTATGTTTTGGCATTTTGATTCTTTATATGATTTCGATTATGCAAATGTTAAAGCCCGAACGTATTGTCGCCGCCATTGAACAGGAGTTTTTGTTTGCGATTCGAAAAGGCCGTGAGCGAGATGCGCTGACGAAAGTGGAACAGATTTGTGATATTGCTAAGCGAGCAGCGGTGGATCTTGATTCAACCACAGGCATGATCGCGTTGCAGACGCTTCAAGATATCGTTACGAAAGGCACGAAAGAAACGCGCAATTCGGTAACCAACCAATTTGTTGAAATCGCCACGATCGCCGCCAAAGAGCGAGAGGCAGGTATGTTAAGTGCCGTGCTCAGTAATTTGACGGAACTAGGCAAAGACGCTTTATCGCAGGGACGAATTCAAGACGCTCGTGATGTGGTCCATGCGTTAGAGCGAGTCGTTCGCACGGGCCTCATTGGGCAGCAATTGTTTCACTTTATCGAAGCTACTGTGGCGTCACTTTACGGGTTGGCCGAGTCCGCGCTAGCTGACGATCGATCGACACAACATACCGATCATATCCTTTTTGCAGAGCGTACCTTTGTAGCGATTTGTGCCATCGGTCAAGAAGTATTAGTGCGAGAAACGGCAGGATCCGCTTACGTGGGGCGAGCGATTTTAGCCGATCAATTTGGACACTTGCTACAAGCCCACCTGTATCGTGATCAAGATAAGGGACGAGAGGGAACTTGGAGGCTTATCAAAGAGTATCTGTCTTTAGCCAAGATGATGATGGAGCAAGCTCATCTGCGAGATTTGGCGCCGGTTACGGTATGGCTAAAAGGTGCGCAACACGCCGACGATCATCCACCGGAGTTGGACGAGTTGCTCATGCTGATCGTTGTCTTGCTTGCTTCACTTGCTTTGTATGCAGGACGCAAAGATATGGAACAATTCATTTTTCGCGTGTTATATGCGCACTATGCTTTATCAGGGGCAGCACAACAGATCCTGCTTCTGCGTGAACCTTTGTTGCATCCTTTGTTTGATTACATGGATGTATCTGCTCAACTGGCAAAAACGCTCGAAAATTGGCGTGCCTTACGTACGGCGGCTGGTTGAGGTGCGTGTTTGGAGCAAAGTATCAAGCTTGGCTTCTACGATCGTGACTTGCATAGTTTGTTGACCTGTAAAAAGAATAAATCCTGGACGTGCTTTATTCGGTTTCCACAGATTCTTAATCGGTACGTAATCCACTGCGATTTTGGATGAATCACGTTGGCGGCTAAAATAGGCCGCGAGCATTCCAGCTTCAAGCAACGTCGACTCAGGAGGATTCGGGTGTTCAATGATGACGTGTGAACCTGGTGCATCTTTGACATGCAACCAAATATCTGTTTTGCGTGCTACTTTGAGCGAGATCATGTCATTTTCCTGATTGTTTTTACCAACCATAATTGAAATATCATCACTTGACACGTAGCGTGTCGGCGTAAATTTCTTTTCCATCACTATTTTTTTCTTTGACACAACAACTTGTTTGCGCAGATACCCCACCAATCGCAATTCTGCTTCAATGGCAGGAAGGTCTTCGACATGACACGTTTCCAATTCGTGAAGCACCGAATCAAGATAGACCAATTCCTCTTTAGCGAGTGCTAGCTGTTCTTGTGTAATACCGATACCTTTTTTGTATTTTGCGTAACGCTTAAAGTAGGCATTGGCGTTTTCAAGCGGTGTTAAAGCTGGATTTAGCGCAATACATAGTGGTGTCTCTTCATTGTAAAAATTGGGTAGCCATACTTCTGTTTGCCCTTTTTGCGCAACGTATAAGTAGGCCGTTAGCAATTCACCTGAGATGCGCCATTGCTCGGCGTCTTTGGAAGCAGCCAATAATTGTTCGAACTTATCGATTTTCAGGGCCGCTTTGTCGCGCTCTGTACGAATGAGTCGCAGATAGGCTCCTGCTTTTGCATGAGCAATGTCGCGTAACGCACGCGCTGTGTAGTAAAGATCGATACAATCATTCACTGAGGGCCTAATTTGTGCTTTAAGACCGGTATGCAAAGTTTCAAATAAATAAAATGCAGACATTTCTCCTCTTTGATCAACCATCACAGCGGGGTGTTGACTTTGTTGGCACCACGTAAGAAGTTGTGAAAATACGGTCCATTCTTCATTTGCTTGCAGGCGACAAGCCACTTCCTTACCAAAAAACGGACTAATCCCCAGGTAGTGTTGTACGAGGAATTTTTCAATCGATGTTGCTTTTTGAAGGGCGCGTTTTTCAAGGAACCCTTCGCGCGTTTCTAAAAAGGGATCGCTTTTATCTTGTACTGGTGGATAGACATACGGGCGTCCTGGAAGAATTTCACGAAACCGATTGACACGTGATGTAACATGCGAAATGGCATCGATGATGATACCATCAGCGGCGTTCAAGAGCAGTAAATTGCTGTGTTTACCCATAATTTCAAGAACGAGACGACGCAAGGCGGGCTCGCCAAGTTCATCCCGTCCTTCAACATCAATAAAGAGAATCCTTTCGCGGCGGAATTGACTTATGCGCTCGATCCGTGCACCTTCTAGGTGTTTACGCATTAACATGCAAAACATGGGCGCTATAGCAGGGTTTTGCGTTGCAAAACGCGTCGTGATATGGGCACGCGGGTACGATTTGTTAGCGCAAAGCAATAGTTTGTACGTCGTACGTCCATTACGCACGGTTAGTACGATATCGTGATCGGTTGGTTGCTGTATTTTATCGATTCTTGCGCCTGTTAAAAGCGCAGACATTTCATTTGTGGCAGCGGATAAGACAAGTCCATCATAAGCCATCTGTTTCTACCTCCAACAACTGATCTACCGTGAAACGCTCAATTTTATCATTCACTTGTACCGTATAAATGGAACGTCGATTATGACGATCATGACGGTTAACGATCACACCACGCTTGCGCCACGGAAGCACGATGACGCTAGATCCTGGTTGTAAGAACGTCTGGTCGATCACATCGCGTTTACCTTGATCAAAGTGGGTGATCACATCGGTTTCCCCTGCGACGCGAATGACGTTACCCGTGATAAATTGCGATTTTTCATCAACTAAAAATGAAATCATATGAGCCAGATCGGCACCTATGGGCGTACGTAAAGGTCGAATAAAGTCGTCTTCACAAAAATCAGCTTCTTTATCTTTGCCGCGAATGTCACCTGGACAGATCATATTGGCGGTAATTCCATTTTCTTGCTCCTCAAGTGCAATGGTGCGAGTTAAGGATGCGAGACCTACTTTGGCCGCGGCGTACGCAGAACGGTAGACCCAACCAGGGGCTTGCTCTACGCGATCAAAACCGACGGTGATGATGCGGCCAAAACCGAGCGGGCGCATCAAGGGGATGGTTCGTTTAAAGAGATGGAATGCAGAGGATAAGTTTCCAGCTATCATATGATCCCATTCAAGGACACTATACTCTGTTAATCGCTTGCGTTGAAAAACAAACGGTCCAGCGCTATGTACGACGGTGTCAACAGCACCACATTGTTGTTCGATCTCATTCATCATGTTGTCAATATCAAGGGCATTGGTCATATCAGCTTGTACGGTGAGAACAGAGATGGCAAATTCATCGTGCAATTGGGACGCTAACGCTTCGCATCGCGCTTTTGAGGTTCGATAATTCAGGATGATCGTAAATCCTTGCGCTGCTAGTTTGCGCGCAAAGGCAACAGCTAAACCACTTGCGCTACCTGTGATTAAAGCTTTACGCATCAAGGATTCACTCCCTTTCAATAAGGTGTCAATCATAGTATAGCAAATGCAGGGCTACAAAAAATCAATGTCCTAGAAGACCTTTCTGACGCATAGCCTGTACAAAGATCATGGATGTGGGGAAGGTGTAATGATTGACAAAGGAACTTTTGTGGCACACGCTTTCTAAAGATGAGGTTCTTGCTACGTTAGGCACAGATAAAAATGGTTTGCTGTCACAAGATATCCCACTAAGGCAACAAATCCATGGTGAAAATCGTCTCCTCGAACCAAATCGCATTTCCTTCCTTAGCGTGTTTTTTGAGCAGTTTCGTAATTTCATGGTGATTGTTTTGCTGGCTGCGACGCTTATCTCAGGTTTACTTGGTGAATTTACTGACGCTGTAACGATCATGATCATTGTGTTTGCCAATGCCTTGTTAGGATTCTTTCAACAAGTCAAAGCAGAACGATCCTTGCAATCGTTGCGTGAATTGACGGCGCCAGTTGCTCGTGTGCTGCGCGATCACACTTGGCACGAGATCCCAGCCAAAGAACTTGTTCCAGGCGATGTAATCGGCCTTTCAGCGGGAGATCGTGTGCCTGCTGATTGCCGATCGCTTGAAGTCAGTGAATTGCAGGTTGAAGAATCAGCACTCACGGGAGAATCCATCCCATCTGTGAAAAAAGTGGCAGCGGTTAGTGATCCCTCGGCGGCGCTTGGTGATCGTGTGAATATGTTGTACATGGGTACGATGACGACGCGCGGTGTGGGTGAGGCCGTAGTCGTGGCTACCGGGATGAATACGGAGATGGGGCGTATCGCAAACCTTATCCAGTCCAGTGAAAATTCCACGACACCACTAGAAGATAGGCTCACGCAATTAGGTCAAATTCTCGTGTATCTTTCGCTTGCCATTACTTTCATTGTGGTTGTGGCTGGCGTCATTCATGGCCATGCCATCTATGAAATGTTTCTAGCCGGCGTCAGCTTGGCGGTGGCGGCGATTCCAGAGGGTTTACCTGCTATTGTGACGATCGCCTTAGCCCTTGGCGTACAGCGGATGATCAAGCGCAAAGCGATCGTGCGTAAATTGCCGTCCGTGGAAACATTGGGTTGTGCCACCGTGATTTGTTCGGATAAAACAGGTACCTTGACAAAAAATCAGATGACAGTGAAAGAAATTTTTATCGATTCGCGATCTTTGATGGTTGAAGGAGATGGATATCAACCTCTTGGTCGAGTTTTGGCAGGGGGTATACCTGTTAAAGAAAACGATCCAGCGTTGTCCCTTTTGGTGCGCATTGGCGTGACCTGCAATAATGCTTCTTTGACCGATGAACACGGGCAGATTATGGCTTTGGGTGATCCTACGGAAGCGGCGTTATTAACTTTGGGCCGGAAAGTAATGAACTTCCCTCCTGATGCGCGTATGTACGAACTGCCTTTTGATTCGGACAGAAAACGCATGTCTGTCATTGTGAAACAAGATGATGGTTTGCAATTATGGGTTAAGGGTGCGCCTGATTTGCTTCTTGAACGTTCTACGCAGGTGATGATGAATGGACGTATCGAGGTCATGACGAAGGCTCACCGAGAACTTATTCTCAAAAAACTCTCGGATATGACCGATCGGGCATTGCGTACGCTCGGATTTGCGTATAAGAGGGTCCATCAATATGAAGGTGACACGGACCGCATGGAAAGAGATTTGGTCTTTGTGGGATTCGTGGGTATCACCGATCCACCGCGGTCTGAAGTCAAACAGGCAATCGCTGAATGTAGCACCGCTGGCATCAGAACTATCATGATTACAGGCGATCACAAAGGGACGGCTGAAGCGATCGCCCGGGATTTGGGGATTTTGCTGCGAGACGGTGAGGTGATCACAGGGGCTGAGCTTGATACCATGACGGATCGTATGTTGCAAGATCGTGTGAACAATGTCTATGTCTTTGCACGCGTCTCCCCTTTGCATAAACTTCGCATCGTGCGTGCGCTTCAACAAAATGGTCATGTGGTAGCCATGACTGGTGATGGAGTTAATGATGCACCGGCAATCAAAGCGGCCGATATTGGCATTGCTATGGGGAAAACAGGGACTGATGTAGCTAAAGACGCTTCCGCTCTAATCCTTGCCGATGATAATTTTGCTACGATTGTAGCCGCAATTGAAGAAGGAAGAGGGATTTACGATAATATTCGAAAGTTTATTCGCTATTTGCTAGCTTCTAATGTCGGCGAAATTGTCACGATGTTTTTAGCGATGGTCGCTGGTCTGCCTTTACCTTTGTTACCCATTCAAATTTTGTGGGTCAACTTGGTGACCGACGGGTTGCCAGCAATTGCTCTTGGCGTGGATGATATGGAAGAAGACACGATGCGAAGACCACCGCGTGATGTGCGTGAAGGAATATTTGCCAGGGGGCTTGGGCGCAAAATCATCACGCGGGGATTTTTGATCGGGTTTATGACACTTTCCGTATTTTATGGTGCATTACAGGTTAAGGTGCCTTTAGAAACAGCGCAGACAATGGCTTTTTCGACGCTCGTGATGGCACAACTGATTCATGTCTTTGACTGCCGCTCAGTGTATTATGGCATCATTGAACGAGGTATCTTTGGCAATCTGTGGCTTGTCTTTGCTGTACTCAGTTCCTTGCTGTTGCTACTTGCGGTGATTTATATTCCGCCATTGCGACCGATCTTTCATACGCGTGTTTTGTCCTTCTTGGAGTGGGGGATTATTCTTGCCGCAGGAGCCATACCGACTTTTGCGGTGCAAGCGAGACGTACGGCAAAAAAGGGGATTATGCGGTCACTTGCAGCCCGTTAAACGGTTTTTGCTTGTTCCCTGTCGTATCATAGGTTAGAATACGCTTGTGAGAGGTTCGGAGGGATCGAAACTGCTGACAAGTATGACAGGCTATGGACGGGCACAAACGAAACTACCTCGAGGCACAGTTGTCGTTGAGATGAAGTCAGTCAACCATCGCTATGTGGAGGTGGTGCCTCGTTTTCCACGCGAATTTTTTGCGCTTGAAGATGAGGTGCGAAAGCTGATACTTGACCAGGTTTCTCGTGGCCGTATCGAAGTCTATCTCTACGTGTCAGAAGGCGTTTTAGTTAGAGATCGCACTGTTTATGTTGATGAGCCGTTGTTGCAGGCAGCCATCTCGCTTTTAAAGCGCGTATCAACAGATGCCCATGTCGATTTCGAACCGCCAAGCACCGGGGATTTGTTGTCGATTCCCGGATTATTTGTCGCGAGCGACTCTGCTCCTTCGGTTGAGGAAGTTACGGAAATCGTCATGGATACAGCAAAGCGTTGTTTAGAAGAGCTGCGTTTTATGCGTGAAGCAGAGGGACGGAGTTTGCTCCAACACTTGCGTGAGCGGTTGGATGATTTGCAGCAATTATCTGAGGCTATGCGTGATGTAGCACATCACAGCGTGAGTCGGTATCGCGAAAAGTTGATGAAAAAACTGGAGCAGGTTATGAGCGACAACAACTTGGATGCGAGCCGTATCGCTGTTGAGGTTGCTATGGTGGCAGAACGGACATCGGTTGAAGAAGAGTTGCGCCGATTTGTAAGTCATGTTACGCAATTTGATGACTTGTTGCTGTCTCCAAAAGGTGTGGTTGGACGACGCCTTGACTTTTTGCTTCAGGAAATGAATAGAGAAGTCAACACCATGGGTGCTAAATGTGATGACTTGCCGATGGTGGAAGCGGTGCTTTCTGCCAAACACATTTTGGAACAAATGCGCGAACAAGTCCAAAATGTTGAGTGATGTCCTTTGTGGGAGTGGGATACCGTGAGCGTACGGCTCATTAATGTCGGGTTTGGTAGTATCGTAGCAGCCAATCGAATTATTGCTATCATCAGTCCTGAATCAGCTCCCATCAAGCGAATGATTCAAGAGGCGCGTGACAATCAGCGCCTTATCGATGCGACATTTGGAAGGCGAACGCGAGCTGTTATTATTTGCGACAGCGATCACGTGATCCTAGCTGCTGTTCAACCGGAAACTGTAGCTAATCGCTTGAATTTGAAAGAGACGTCGCGTGATGACGATGAGGAATAAAATGAGTTTGTGGGCGGAGGTAATCCATCAGTGATCTTGTATCCAAGCATTGATAAATTAGGCGGATTAGTCGACAGCAAGTATACGTTGGTCATCGCTGCATCAAAGCGTGCGAGAAGTTTGCAAGAAGGTGCTCCTGCGCATGCTGTAGCTCGATCAGGCAAATTGGTCAGCGTTGCGTTGCTCGAACTGGAACAAGGCATCATTACGTACGTGAGAATGAAAGATACGACAAAATAAGTGTGTGATAGAAAAAAACCTACAATGGAACAGCCTATGGTTGTTCCATTGTTTGACTTATGAAAAAGGCGGCGACAACGTGGTGCAAAAGTCGATTATTCTTGGCATCAGTGGTGGTATTGCTGCGTATAAGGCAGCAGGACTGGCGAGCCTTTTGGTGAAGCAAGGATTTACCGTACAGACGGTAATGACAAAAGCTGCGACAGAATTTATCACACCACTGACGCTGCAGTCATTAACGAAACGGCCTGTATACGTCGATGTGCTTACAGAACAGGATCCTACACGAATTTCCCATGTGGCTTTGGCCGATCAGGCGGACGCGATTATTATCGCACCAGCCACCGCAGATGTAATTGCGCGTATAGCTCACGGCCTCGCTGACGATATGTTGACATCGCTGTTGCTTGTAGCCCGTTGCCCGGTCATTGTCGCGCCATCGATGAATGTGCATATGTACGAGCATCCTTTAGTGCAAAAAAATTTGCAAGTGCTGCGAGAGCTAGGCTATATCATTGCAGAGCCCGATGAAGGCATGCTTGCCTGCGGCTACGAAGGTAAGGGCAGGTTACTTGAGCCAAGCGATCTTGCCCATATACTCGCGTTTGCTTTGTCTCCTAAACCGCTTCTGGGAAAAAAGGTGCTTGTGACAGCAGGTCCAACCAAGGAACGTGTGGATCCTGTTCGCTATGTTACCAATGATTCAACGGGCACAATGGGTTATGCTCTTGCTCGTTGCGCTTGGAAAATGGGAGCTACAGTCACGCTTTTATCGGGACCCGTCAACCTCACCCCTGGCGTTGGCCTTGATGTCGTTTCCGTGAGTAGTGCACTTCATTTGCAAGAGGAAGTTGAAAAACGTATCGCACAGGCTGATATGTTTATCATGACCGCAGCTGTCGCTGATTATCGACCGCAAACAAGATATGATTATAAATGGAAAAAGACGGATGACGTAGATACTATAACGTGGACGATGGTTCGTAATCCGGATATTTTAGTTTCGCTAAAAGGGAAGTACAAGCCCGGCGCATATGCTATAGGTTTCGCCGCAGAAACACACGATGTTGCTCATTTTGCACGCAAGAAGTTAAAGGATAAAGGTGTTGATCTGCTCGTCGTAAACAATGTCTTGGAAGATGGTGCGGGCTTTGGCACAGCGACTAACCGAGTCGATTTGTATTTCAAAGACGGACGAACAGAAGCTTTACCTTTAGCCTCAAAAATGGATGTAGCTACCATGATTCTTCATCGAGCGGTGATCGGTATGGGTTTGGTTGATGTTGATAATGAAGGAACGCATGCATGATGATCGCAAAAGTAGCCGTGATCTTACGCGCACGCGGACTCGATAAGTTGTTTGATTATCTGGTACCTCATGATGTGTGCGTGGTAGCCGGACATCGCGTAGAAGTGCCGTTTGGGAAAAGAAAGGTAGAAGGCTACGTCATGGGTATTGTGCCTGAGGAGGATCATGATGATCCAGGACGTGAGCTAAAACCCATCAGCCGGTTGATGGATGATCCCAACCATCCTATTTTAGGAACGGATCTTGTGCAGATCGTGCATTTTTTGCGGGATCGTTATGTTTGTACTTGGGGCGCAGCTTTGCAAACGGTATTGCCTCCTGCGACGCGTACGAAAGAAACACGCTATTTGGCGCTTGCAGAAAATGCAGAAACTCTAGCGCAAGGCACTGATCAACGTTACGATGACCTGTTTTCTTATATTAAAACGCATGGAACGGTAGTTGAGGAATCTGTGCAAAAGCGCTTTGGCGTGTCCCGTCTGCAGATTAATAAATTCATTGTGCAGGGGTGGCTGATAGAGGATAGAAGGATCACGTTACGCGTGGCTCCTAAGCGCATCAAAATTGTTCAGTGGTGTGGTGGAGAAAACGCACAAAAACCATCTTTGGGGCGTGTTCAGCAGCGCATAGCAGACTATCTGCGGCGAGAACAACGGCCGATTTCTTGGGATGAGTTGCGTCGTGAGACAGGCAGTACGACAGCTATGTTGCGCCTTCTTGAAGAACGGCATCTGCTTAAAGTTTGGGAGGAAGATTTCGAAGATGTGTTGTTGCCTAATTCTCTAGAAGCATCCTTTGCACTGACCAAAGAACAGGCACACGTCATGCAACAGGTAAGTGACGGGCTTGATGAACGAACGGGGTCTGTCTTTTTATTGCATGGGGTCACAGGAAGCGGCAAAACAGAAATTTATTTGCAAGCCATCGATAAGGTGCTTGCCGAAGGCAAAAGTGCCATCATGCTCGTTCCAGAAATCGCTTTGACCACACAAATGACAGCTCGCTTTAAAAAACGCTTTGGTGATCGTCTGGCCGTATTGCATAGTCGCCTGTCGGATCGCGAAAAAAATCAACAATGGCAAAATATCCATCAAGGAAAAACTCCTGTCGTGATTGGCGCACGCAGTGCCGTGTTTGCGCCAGTAAAGGATCTTGCATTGATTATTATCGACGAAGAACATGAGAGTTCTTACAAACAAGATAAAGAACCGCGATATCTCGTGCGAGAAGTCGCGGCACATCGGTGCAAACAAGCTCTGGCTGTGCTGTTATTGGGCAGTGCAACTCCATCGCTAGAAGCGATGTACCGTGCTGAAAAAGGAGCTTACCGCTTACTATCTTTACCTCATCGTGTGCAAGGAAGAGCATTACCAACTGTAAATATTGTGGATATGCGAGAACAAATGCGTCATGGTCAAAGTGCACTTTTTAGCCCGCTACTTAAAGAAACATTGCAGGATGTGCTAAAGCGCAAGGAGCAAGCTATTTTATTTCTTAATCGAAGAGGCTATTCTACGTTTGTTTTATGCAGAGATTGTGGCCAAGTCGCCACGTGCCCTTCGTGTGATATATCGCTGACTTTACACAAAGAGGGACAAAATGTATTACGATGCCATATTTGTGGTTATAAGGAGATCATGCAACCGACGTGCCGACATTGTTCAAGCGCACGCGTCAGACCATTTGGCACAGGAACGCAGCGGGTGGAACAAGAACTTTTAGCACAGTTTGAGGGCCTGCGCGTGATTCGCATGGATGTCGATACCACGTCGACAAAAGGTTCTCACGAACGCTTACTCCAAGCATTTGAACGCGGTGAAGCTGATGTTTTATTAGGTACCCAGATGATTGCTAAAGGATTAGACTTTAAACGAGTATCTCTTGTTGGCGTTATTGCCGCTGATACGGCACTTCATTTACCTGATTATAGGGCTTCTGAACGGACTTTTGATCTTCTGGTGCAAGTGGCAGGACGGGCAGGACGTCATGATCTTCAGGGACAAATGATCGTACAGACGTTTAATCCCGATCACTATGCTATTTCGTTAGCCACAACACAAAATTACACACTTTTTTACGAAACGGAGATGCGTGTTCGCAAGAATATGGAATATCCTCCTTATACGGAGGTTTCTGTTTTGGGGATCACGCATCGAGATGAAATGATGGCACGGGATTTTGCGACTGAATTGCATGATACCTTATTGCAAAAGTTGCAAGGTATAACAGGCGTGCGGTTGTTTCCGGCAGCACCGGCCGCTGTGGCGCGTATGCGCGGGCTCTATCGTTTTCAAGTGATCTTGAAATATCACGCATTTGTTCGTGTGCAAAAGGTTCTGGAAAGTTGTTATAAGGAAAGCTTAGATAACGCTCCTGAGGGAGTGCATGTGGTTCTCGATGTCAATGCGCAAAGTATTTGATGCGATGATAGAACAAAGGTGGTAGAAAAATGGATCAACCACGAATTGTCTTTATGGGAACTCCGATATTTGCAGTTTCTATGTTAAAGACGCTTTTGACCATGCCTTATACGGTAGTTGGGGTGGTAACCCAACCAGATCGCTATGTGGGAAGAAGACGGGTGCTGACGCCACCGCCTGTAAAAACATTAGCGCAAGAAGCTGGGCTTAATGTATTGCAACCTGAGAAGATTCGCGATAAGCAGGCGTTAGAAGCGATTGCAGACTTACAGCCCAACATGATTGTAACAGCTGCGTATGGGCAAATCTTACCCGTAAGTTTACTGAGCATGATGACGCTTGGGGCTTACAATGTTCATGCATCGCTTTTACCAAAATATCGGGGTGGCGCACCGATCCAATATGCCATTTTACAAGGGGAAACGAAAACGGGTGTTACCATCATGACGATGGAAAAAGCCATGGATGCCGGAGCCATGTGGGCGCAAACTGTGGTGCCTATTGATCCTGTGATGACGTATGGGCAGTTGCATGATGAGTTGGCGAAAAAGGGCTCGCAACTTCTCAAGGAAACTTTGCCACAAATTATAGCCGGTGCGTTGCAACCGGTTGAACAGGATTTAGAAAAGGTATCTTTTGCGCCAACGTTGACAAGAGATGATGAACAACTGAATTTCTCACAATCGCATCAACGCGTTTTCGATCGCATTCGAGCATTATGTCCTCAACCAGGGGCGTTTACGCATCTTGGTGATAAACTTCTGAAGATCTGGTATGCTACAGCTAATGCATCGTGGGAAGGTTCTGGAGACCCTGGGCAGATCGTTGCTGTCACGCCTGATGGGCCGCTTATTGCGTGTGGCACAGGGGCAATTATCGCAACGAAAGTGCAGTTAGAAGGCAAGTCCATGCAATCAGGTGCGGAGTTTGTGCGTGGCAACCGAAACTTGGTTGGAATGATGCTGAAAAACGTTCGGGAGAGTGCAAAATGACGGTAGCACCTGCACGGCGTTGCGCTTTTTCTGTGTTACGTGATGTTGAAATAAAAAAATCCTATTCTCATCTTACGTTACATGCTGCATTGAGCGATCAAACACTATCAAAAGATGATGCGGCGCTTTGTACAGAACTTGTTCATGGTGTGCTCTTATGGCGCAGATTGCTCGACGAGTGGATTAAGACATTAACGAAAAGTTCTAAGTCTAAGGTGACTATAGAAGTAAAGACGATCTTGCGAATGGGTCTCTACCAGTTGCAATTTTTACAAAAAGTTCCTGATTACGCTGTTTTATCTGATGCTGTTGATCTGTCTAAAATGCATCAACCAAAAGCGGCGGGTTTTGTGAATGCCGTACTTCGTGGTGCTCAGCGCCAAAAAAACTATGAAGAGCCAGTGCTCGCCTTGGTTGATTTGCGAGAATTATCGCTTCTAGACGCTGCTAAACGTCTATCGTTTGCAGAATGGATGGCGCAGCATCTCGCTAAAACGCTTGGTGAAGAAACAGCTATTGACGTTATGTGGGGTTTGAATCAAAAAGCACAGCGGGCGATACGAGTAAATCGATTGCGTTTGTCTCGCGATCAGTTGCTTACTTTATTTCAAGAAAAAGGTGTTGAAGTACATCCCTCTCCGATCAATGATGAGGGCATTTATGCGCCGCTTCGTCACGCTGCGCAACAAGTGATTGGGTACGATCGTGGATTGTATACGTTGCAAGGTGAAAGTTCTATGCTTGTGGCGAAACTCTTGCGAGCGAAGCCTGACATGGATATTCTGGATGCATGTGCCGCGCCGGGAGGCAAAACAACGCATATTGCTGAATTGACAGAAGATGCTGCTCGTATCACTGCGATCGATTTGCATGAACACCGTACAGCGATGATAAAGCAACAGGCGCAACGGTTAGGGTTGCATTCGATTCACTGTGAAACCATGGATGCGCGTCATGTCAGTGGGCAATTTGATCGTATCTTGCTGGACGCACCTTGTTCAGGACTTGGGACGATTGCGAGAAAACCTGACTTGAAATGGACGATGACAGCTGATAAAGTTAAAACTTTAGTGTTAGTACAAGAACAATTGCTTGATGCTTGCGCAATCCATGTGCGAAGTGGCGGTATCTTACTTTACACGACGTGCACAATGTCAGCTTATGAAAATGAACGTCAAATTGGGCGTTTTTTAGAAAAGCATCCGGAATTTACAATGCTTGATTTCGATGAGTTCGAACGTGCTCATATGCACTATGCTGAAAAAGCAAAAGGCATAGGCTGGATTTTGCCGCAAGATTTCTTTGGTGACGGATTTTTTGTGGCGCGTATGCAAAGGAGATGAATGCGCGTTGAAACCATCGCTTTACGGCTATACCTTACCACAACTTGAAGAGTATGTAAGACATGTAGGCCAACCAAGCTATCGAGCCAAGCAGATAATTCATTGGTTATATCAACAACGCGTGCAGGATGTTGAGGAAATGACCGATTTGCCTAAAAGCTTGCGAAGCACATTGTCGCAGACGATGATGTTATGTTCCATGCAAGAAGTCGTTTCTCAAAAATCGCAAGATGGCACGATAAAGTTTCTGTTGGAACTGCATGATGGAGCAACCATTGAAACGGTGATTATGCGTCACGACTATGGTAATAGCGTCTGCGTTTCGACGCAAGTCGGGTGCAAAATGGGTTGTAAATTTTGTGCATCGACACTTGGCGGCTTGGTTCGCAATCTAACCGCTGGAGAAATTGTCGAACAAGTTGTCTTGTGTCAACGTTTGCTGGATCGCACTCATGAACGTGTATCTAGCGTTGTGCTCATGGGTTCTGGCGAACCGCTCGAAAATTATGATGCATCCGTCGGTTTTATTGATATCGTCACAGACCCGGAAGGGTTAAAAATCGGCCAAAGGCATATTACCATTTCAACGGTTGGCCTTGTTCCTGCTATATACCGACTGGCCGACGAAATGCGGGGCATTACACTCGCTGTTTCGCTTCATGCAGCTGACGATGAGACGAGATCAAAAATGATGCCTGTTAACAAAGCGTATGATATTCTAACCTTGTTGGACTCTTGTCGATATTACTATGAAAAAACGGGGCGGCGCATTACGTTTGAATATGCGCTAATCAATGGTCACAATGACACAGTACAAGATGCTCAAAAGTTGGCAAAACTCTTGCAGACGTTACCGTGCCATGTGAATTTGATTCCGGTTAACTACGTTCCGGAACGTAATCTCACACGCACACCGCAAGATCAAATACGAGCTTTTGCCAATGAATTAGAACGTCTGTCGGTCAATGCGACGGTTCGGCGCGAAATGGGTAGCGATATTGCTGCTGCTTGTGGACAATTGCGTGCGCAGCAGGCGAGGGAGAGAATTTAGGGAGTGAGTGGCATGCGGTTTGCTGCAAGATCGGATGTCGGGTTGGTTCGCAAAGTGAACCAGGACGGTTATATGACGGTGCAAAAAGAGGCGGACATTGTGATTGCCTCCGTGGCTGACGGAATGGGCGGACATGTGGCCGGAGAAGTAGCAAGTGCGATAGCATTGCAGTCGCTTGAACAAACTGTTCTTCAGGGAAAACTTGATGATCAAGAACAGTTATTAATGGATGCCATTGTGCTTGCGAATAAGCAGATTTATGAAAATTCCATACAAAACCCCGCATATTCCGGTATGGGGACAACGATCGTGGCATGCATCGCAAGCCATGAACGTGTCGTGATTGCCCATGTTGGGGACAGTCGAGCCTATTTGTATTCAGCATCGTCAGGTATTTCGCAATTGACAGAGGATCATTCTTTAGTCAATGAACTTGTGAAGCGTGGCCAGATCTTGCCTTCCGAAGCCACTCATCATCCGCAACGTCATATGCTGACGAAAGCTTTGGGAACGATGGAATACGTCAGCCCAGAGTGTCTTGTACATACATGGCAAGCAGGGGATATCCTACTTTTATGCTCTGATGGTCTTAGCGGGTATGTTGATGACGCACGAATTGAGTTTGTTCTCTCAACCGATGCCAGCTTGCAGGCGAAAGTTGACACCTTGGTTGATGATGCCCTTCATCAAGGCGGCAATGACAACATTACCGTCGTGGCTGTCACCATGGACGACGAGACAGTACGGAGGAATCAACCATGATGGGCAATATTCTTGGTGGACGCTATCAAATTTTAGAACGTATCGGTGGCGGTGGCATGGCCATCGTGTACCGAGGGCTGGATGTGTTATTACATCGCCCGGTATCGATCAAAATGCTTCGTCCCGAGTTGGTCGGGGATGCTGATTTTTTGCGACGCTTTAAGCGTGAGGCGCAAGCTGCTGCCAGCTTGTCTCATCCTAATGTGGTCAATATCTACGATGTGGGCCAAGATGGTGAAGCACATTATATTGTGATGGAATATGTAGATGGTAAGACGCTCAAGCAGTTAATTGAAGAGCGTGCACCGTTGCCAATCGATGAGACAGTGGCTATTGTCCGTCAGATTTGCGATGCACTCTCCCATGCGCACGAACATAATATCGTCCATCGCGATGTCAAACCTCATAACATTTTAATTAGCAGAACCGGACGCGTTAAAGTGACGGATTTTGGTATTGCTAGAGCTGTGTCGACCAATACGATCACGCATCATAGTTCTTCCGTACTTGGTTCTGTTCATTATTTTTCGCCGGAACAAGCTCGCGGAACTGTTGCAGATGCGAAGTCAGATGTATACTCGCTCGGTGTCGTGCTCTATGAAATGTTGACAGGTCAAGTCCCTTTTTCTGGTGACTCGCCTATTAGCATCGCGCTAAAACATTTACAAGAACCTGTTATTGAGCCACGGGTTCTCACGCCAAACATACCTCAAAATCTGCAAACGATCGTGTTAAAGGCTCTTGAGAAAGATCCTCAAAGGCGCTACCAAAGTATTCGACAAATGGCTGATGATCTGGAACGGGCGGTATATTTACCGGACATGCCTTCGTATTCAACGTCGCAATCGGCATTATACCCTGACGCTAATCCGACCATTCAGATCCCCGTCATTAAAGGTGGCGTGATTCCTGGCAGTACAGGCAATGCGGCGTCGGTGACTGATTTTGCCCTACATGCCCCGACAAGTCCGTCGCCCAAACCACCAGTACTTCAAGAGAGCATGCATATTTCACAAAATGAAATTCATCCGCTTGATGAGCAAGAGGAAGATGAGGAAGAAGAAATAAAGCGACCTTGGTGGAAACGTCTTTTAATTTTCTTTGCTTGGTTTTTTGGCTTGCTTGGCTTAACAGCCTTGGCCGCGGTCGCCGCGATCTATATCATTTCCACCTTTGGCCATACCAAGGCTGTCAAGGTACCTAACTTGGTTGGAATGACCTACGATCAAGCGCATCAGGAATTGATCACGCTTGGATTTTCTCCGACGAAGATTCATGAGACATATGATTCAAGTTCATCATCCAGTGTTCAGATCGGCCAGGTGGAAAGTCAAAGTCAAGGACCGGGAAGTGTTTTGCCCGATCAGGATGTTTTTTTGAAGGTAAAGACAGGGAGCGCTCAGGCAATTATGCCAAACCTTGCAGGTGAGATACAAAGTGCTGCTTCGGCCCAATTAGTGGATATGGGTGTTCCAAGCGGCAATATCACCGTGACGCAACAACCCAGCGCATCGGTTCCGGTTAATGAAGTGATTTCGACAACGCCAGCTTCAGGGACGTCTTTTGCAACCAATACCGCACCTGTCACGTTAGTTGTCAGCTCAGGGGCACAGTATGCAGCCGTTCCCAATGTCGTTGGCAAGACGCAAAGTGCGGCGCAATCCACGCTTTCTGCGGATGGATTTACGGCAGGCACCGTGACAAAACAATCGTCTTTTACCATTCCTGTTAACCAAGTGATCAGTCAAAGTCCGCAGCCGGGACAACAGGCAAGTTCAGGATCTACGGTAGATTTGACGATTAGTTCCGGTAAACCAGCGGGAACAGCAGTAACTACACAAGATGTTCAAGTTGCTTTACCGCCCGGCACCTTGTTGCCAGCGACGGTAAAAATTGTTGTGATTGATGCCACAGGAACCAATACGGTTGTTGATACGTCACAGTCCAATCCGCAAGCTACTTACTCCGTTAAGGTTACGACAACGTCCACGCAGTCTGGGGAAATTGATGCGTACATTGATGGACAGTTGGACACGACATCGATCATACCAGCGGGTACTACGACCAGTAGCAGCACGAGTTCAGGTTCTGGCACCGGAACTTCAACGACACCAACGTCACCATCATCTTCACCATCATCTTCACCATCGACGACGGGCGCGACGTCACCATCAGGTCCGGCAACGCCACGTGGCGCGACAGGACCTGCAACTGGCACGACGGGTTCGTCCACTCACTAAGTATCGGGAGGCGTGGGTTTGCGACCACTTGACGGTCGAATTATCAAAGCGATTGCAGGTTTCTATTATGTGCACACCGAGCAGGGAATTTTAGCCTGTAAGGCGCGTGGCGTATTTAAAAAACGCGGCATCACGCCACGCGTAGGTGATTTTGTCGTTATTGACCCACAAGGAACGATGGAAGGAATTATTGATGAGGTCAAGCCGAGAAGAAACGAGATAACACGACCGAAGATCGTGAATATCGATCAGGTTTTGTTAGTTTTTTCTTTGGCTGACCCTCCCTTGTCCCTCTATCAAATGGATAAAATGCTGGCCATGACAGCATTGCATGGCTTTACTGCTCGCATCGCACTCACAAAAATCGATCTACCAGGGACGGCGCAGGTGCTTGATACGGTGGTCACTATTTATGAACCACTTGGTTACGTTATTTACCCACTTGATTTGCATCATCAAGTTGGATTTGCCGCACTGCGCGATGGATTAAAAGGGGTTGTTACGGTTCTTACTGGGCAATCGGGTGTTGGCAAATCCACATTACTGCGTACGCTTAGTCCCGAATCCGGTGCAGTCTCAGGGAATGTTAGCGATGCAAGTCACCGCGGTAAACACACGACAACGAGCGTTGAAATGTACCCTTTTGAAGATGGATACATAGCTGATTCACCTGGTTTTTCACAGTATGATGTACTACTTGAGGAGCCGGCTGAACTCGAAAAATTGTTTCTTGAGATTCGGCGCGTTGGTCAGGCGTGCACCTATCGGGGATGTCTGCATGAACAGGAAGATGGCTGTGCTGTTGTTGAAGCTGTAGCAAAGGGAAGTATCGCGCAATCGCGTTATGACAGCTATGGACAGATGTTGCGCGCTATTAAAGAATGGAAGGCGAGGCGGTACTAGTGTTTGTTCAAGTCGCACCGTCCATTTTATCCGCAGATTTTGCTGAACTTCGGAAGGCTGTACAAGCACTTGAAAATGCAGGTGCAGATGCTATTCATATCGACGTTATGGATGGGCATTTCGTGCCGAATTTAACGTTTGGGCCGCCGGTTATTGCTGCTTTACGTAAGTATACGAGGTTGCCATTTGATGTTCATTTGATGATTGAACATCCCGAAGATTCTCTTTTAGCTTATCGCCAGGCTGGCGCCGATAGTATTACTGTACACGTTGAAGCTTGCACCCATTTGCAAAGGACACTTGCGATGATCCGTGAATTAGGTGCTCAGGCGGGTGTTGCCATCAACCCCGCGACATCGGAGCAAGTTTTGGATTATATCGTAGGTGATGTCGATCTCGTACTCGTCATGACAGTTAATCCTGGGTTTGGCGGGCAAGTATTCTTGCCTGCGATGATCGAAAAAATCAAACGGGTGCGCGAACTTCTTGCGTTGCATGGACGACGATCCGTACCGATCGAGGTAGATGGCGGCATTACGCCCGTTACAGCAGCAAGTTGTATCAGCGCCGGGGCATCCATTCTTGTTGCAGGGTCTTATGTATTTGGAGCCGACAACCTGTCGCAAGCAATTTTAAGCTTACGTGGGAAATAGGCACAAAATCTCTCCTAGGCGAATATAGTGAAGTGATAGCGTTTCGCTGTTGACATAGCTATAATTCGTTTCGTTCTGATGCGACCGATGTATCTCGCCATGAAGCGCAATAAAGCGATGCGATAGGAGGGGGAGTCTTAATGCGATTCTATACCATCAAATTGCCACGGTTTCTTGGGGGCATCGTCAAGGCCCTGCTGGGTGTGAAAAACCGCAGTTAATTCATTATGTGAAGACAAAATGAAAAAAGCACCCCGCGCGGTGCTTTTTTTAATCAAGCTTGACAAACTTTAGATAGCGCGTTTCACTTTGCCGCCTTTAAGACAGCGTGTGCAAACTCGAATGCGTTTCACGGAGCCGTTGACATTCGCGCGTACCGATTGAAGATTAGGAAGCCAACGACGCTTGTTTAAAATGTGGGAGTGGCTCACGGCATTTCCGACCTGAGGACCTTTACCGCATACTTCACAACGTTTCGCCAAGACAATGCACCCCCTTCGATCAGACATTAACTTTGTTATAATAGCACACTCATGTCTTGATAACAATCACCGATTCTCTCCGATCCACCCTACGTTTCTTCACACTTTTCTTGGTGAGTTTGGTGTAGTACACTTAGAAAAACCAATAGGATAGTTCTCAGGTGGAGGGATCGATATGCCAACTGTTGTTTCAAACGACTTGGGCAAGATTTTTATCGCCGATGAAGTAATTGCCACAGCGACAGGTATGGCAGCGTTGGACTGCTATGGATTGGCTGACATGGCAGCGAGAAAAGGCATGCGTGACAGTCTGTCAGAACTTTTAGGCAGAGAGAATCCTGGGCGCGGTGTGGAGGTCAAGGCATTACCTGACTCCTTGGAGGTTGATCTGTTTGTGATCGTCAGCTATGGTACACGGATACCTGAAGTGGCGGCCAACTTGCGCGATAAGGTGCGTTATACACTACAAGAGTCTTTCGGGATTGTTGCCGATCAAATTAACATTCATGTACAAGGTGTTAAAGTGATCGGGGAGAAATAGGGGGGCACGTTTCGGTGCAGTATCAAGAGCGGATGAACCCGTCGCAGTTTATGCGAATGATTCACTACGGCTATGAAGAACTGCAAGCTAAAAAGGAGGAAGTTAATGCATTAAACGTGTTTCCTGTACCCGATGGTGATACGGGCACCAATATGTATCTGTCTTTTTCATCGGGCATACGTGAGATGGAAAAGCTCCCGCCTGACGTGGAGCTTGAAAAAGTCGTGGAAGCGCTTGCTCTAGGTCTTTTGATGGGTGCACGAGGCAATTCAGGTGTTATTTTGTCGCAGTTATTTCGCGGATTTCAGTTGGTTTGTTCGGGCTCCGATGAGGTCACACCCGAATTATTGGCCAAAGCCCTTAGTAAAGGCGTGGAAACTGCTTATAAGGCTGTGGCGCGGCCGGTTGAGGGAACAATCTTGACTGTTGCCCGAGAGGCTGCATCAAGTGCTCTTAAAGTTGCCAAAAAACCGCAAGCTACCTTAGTAACGGTACTCAAAGCAGCCATTGCAGCGGGCGAAGTGACGTTAAAAAGGACGACTGAGATGCTGCCAGCGCTTGCGCAAGCAGGCGTCGTGGATTCAGGTGGTCAAGGCCTTCTTCATATTTACAAAGGGTTTATGCGTAATTTTATCCTGGATCACGATCAGGAGATATTTCCGTTTGATCAGTCCATCCGACAAGTACCTCTAGCCTATGCTGCGGCAGAGGTTCATGGTCAAGGTGAATATGGATATTGTACGGAATTTCTTCTTAAGATTGATGAGACATCACAAAATTTGCAAGAGGTTCAAGAAAAACTTAAACAGGAATTGCTGGACTTGGGCGATTCGCTGCTTGTCGTGTCCACATCTGGTATCGTTAAAGTTCATTTGCACACTCTTGCTCCTGGATTGGCGTTGCAAGCGGGCTTGGCCTATGGAAGCCTGCTTACCGTAAAAATTGATAATATGACAGAACAGCACCAAGCTTTGACAACGCAAGGGGTAATATCACCTGTAAAAAGGTATCACAATTCTGACGCGGCCGATTCCGTGCGCCAACAATGCGGTCTTGTCGTCGTAGTTGCTGGGGAAGGGTTAACGGAAATTTTCCACAGTTTACATGTCGATGCGGTGGTGTCTGGTGGGCAAACGATGAATCCATCGACAAAAGAGATTTTGCAGGCGGTCGAACAGGTACAAGCTCATCATGTGTTTATTTTGCCGAATAACAGCAACATCTTTATGGCTGCGCAACAAGTAGAAGAAGTGACTCATGGACGAGCAAAAATGCTTGCGACCGATTCGATCGGTGCGGGGTTCGCTGCGGCGTTAGCTTTTGACAAGGCAGCATCTGCGATAGATAACGAGAAAGTCATGCAAGAAGCGTTGGGTAAAATCCATTCCGGAGCCATTACGGCATCCGTTCGTGATAGTACCATGGATGATCATGCGGTACGGCAAGGTGAGTACATGGGCCTGGCGGACGGACAATTGCTTTTTGTCGATCCAAATCGAGACAGCGTTTTAAAAAGTATGCTTGAGCATTTTTGCTTAGAGGGTGCTGAAATTTGTACCGTTTTTTATGCGCAAGAAGCTTTGGCTACGGAGGCGCAAGCTGTTGTTGATCAAGTTCAGATGCATTTTCCAGACGTCGAATTTGAGGCCCACTATGGTGGACAACCAGTGTATGAGTACTTACTTGCATCGGAATAAGAGGTGTAGAGTATGTCGCGTGAAATGGCTTCAGAAACCTCGCTACAGTCGGTTGATGTCCTGTTCGTTCCGGGAATCGGTCCGGAACGCGCGGGACTTTTACACAGATTGGGTATTTTTAGTGTGTATGATCTTTTGTACTACTTTCCTTTTCGGTATGATGAATTGACATCAACTTCTGAAGCACTAGAAGATGGCGTTAAAGTATCTTTGGTGGTGACCGTTTCAGGACCACCTGCTGTGCGATTTCGCGCGTCACGTTCAACGGTGACTGTGCCTGTGCAAAGTGATGAAAACATGCTTAAAGCAGTATTTTTCAATCAACCTTATGTGAGACATCAAGCAACCTTAGGAAGACTCCTGCGCATTTCAGGTAGCTATAATAGTCGTTATGGCTCTGTTCAAGTTTCTTCGTATGAGTTTCTTAAGGATCACGTAAGCACTCCAAGCAACCCCGTTTATCGAGTGACAGAAAACCTATCGGTAAAGACGTTGCGAAAGATGATCGCTACAGCGCTTAGGACGCATGGTACTCTGCTTGAAGATCGACTTCCTGCTACGTTGCGTGCTCGCTTCAAGTTGGTCTCTATTCAAGATGCGGTGATGTTTATGCACAGTCCTCAGGACACCGAACAACTTCGTCAGGCGCGTAGACGTCTGGTTTTTGAAGAATTTTTGCTGTTTCAAGTGCGTCTGCAGATGCAACGCCATCGTAGCCGTGAGACAACGCATCAAGCTTTGGATGTTATTACTCTACAACAAGGTGTCAAGGTATACCTTGATGCGTTGCCTTTTACATTAACTACTGCGCAAAAGCAAGCGATTGTGGAAATTTTGCAAGACATGGCAAGTGGCATACCTATGTATCGTATGTTGCAAGGTGATGTGGGTTCTGGTAAAACTGCAGTCGCGTTTGCTGTGATGGTTGCTTTGGCAAAAAAGAACTATCAATCAGCTCTCATGGCCCCTACTTCTATTTTAGCACGGCAACATTTCCTTGAGGCGGAGCAGTTTTTAAAGCCTTTAGGTATTCGTGTCGCTTTGCTGACCGGGTCTTCACCTGATCGACAAAAGACGATGGCTATGATTCGTGATGGACTTGTCGATGTCGTTATTGGTACAAATGCTCTCGTACAAGAACATGTGGAATTTTCAATGCTGCGCCTCGCTGTGATCGATGAGCAACATCGTTTTGGTGTTCAGGCACGCAAAATGCTGCGTCAAAAAGGTGGCGATGCTGTCGATGTTTTGCAATTGTCGGCCACGCCCATTCCACGATCGCTAGCTTTGACGCTTTACGGAGATATTGCTATCTCCACCATGCGTGAAAGACCACCGTCGCGCTTACCTATCGAAACGTATGTTTATTCCCTTAAAAAAGAACAACTCGCGTTGCAACGGTTGCAAAAAGAGTTAGCCAAGGGTAGACAAGCTTATATTGTGGCCCCGCGCATTGAGTCTTTGTCGCTTGAGCAAGAGGAATTAAGTGCGATTGGTTTGTATGAGAAGTTTAAAGAACAACTTGGTTTTTGGACGGTAGGGTTGCTCCATGGAGCTATGCCTGACAGCAGTCGCATCGAAGTGATGGAAGCGTTTGTGCTGGGATCTTTGCAAGTCTTGGTGGCCACGTCGATCATTGAGGTTGGCGTCAGCGTTGCCAATGCTACCGTGATGATGATTTATGACGCAGACCGATTTGGTTTAGCTACATTGCATCAACTTCGTGGCCGCGTAGGGCGGTCTACCCATGCATCTGTTTGTATTTTGCTTGCCGATCCATCGACGCCTGTCGCTCGTGAACGGTTGCAATTAATGCAACAGACGGAAGATGGCTTTATTTTGGCACAAAAAGATTTACAATTGCGAGGACCAGGTGAGGTGTTTGGCGATCGCCAAAGTGGCCTACCGACATTCCAAGTAGGGGATCCTATTCGTGACTTGCGCATCATGGAAGTAGCTCGAGATGAAGTAGCGACACTGATGGCATCTGGTGATCTATGGTTGTTGCCGGCTTATGCGCCACTGCTTCGTTATGCACTACGTGAAACTGAGTCATTGGCTGATTCGTGATGTCATACCATAGCATTGGAGCAGCTAAGGAATAGGGGTCAAGGAATGGTAAGGAAATTTCTTATTTCACGAATACTTTGGCTAATGCCAAAACGCACGCTCACTTCTTTGGTTGGTTGGTTCTGCCATACGCGTGCAAGCGCTTTATGCATTCCTCTTTTTTCCTATTGCTATAAAATCCCATTGGAACAAGCACAATATCCGTATCGTCACTATCCATCCCTCACAGCCTTTTTTTCACGGCGACTCAAGCCATCCTTGCGCGTGATGCCTACCGACGAGCGTGCTGTCGTTTCACCGGTGGATGGTGTCGTTTCGAGTATAGGTATCATACATCAGGGATTACTTGTGCAAGTTAAAGGCGTCGAATTTACTGTTAAGGATTTGCTGGATCGAGCGATGTATGATGACGATTTTGAGGGTGGAACGTATGTCATTATCTACTTGAGTCCACAGGATTATCATCGAATTCATGCACCGCTTACTGCCATGGTGGTCAGTCAAACACGCATAGGAGGAATGCTATTTCCTGTCAATCGCCTTGGGTTGTATACGATCGATAGCTTATACACGAAAAATGAACGCCTTGTTTGTTCCATGGTGCAAGATGCTTATCGTTTTTCGCTCATTGCAGTTGGTTCGACACTTGTGGGTAGTGTGAAACTTTCACC
Source organism: Caryophanales bacterium (assembly GCA_027343965.1). Classification (GTDB taxonomy): domain Bacteria; phylum Bacillota; class Bacilli; order Alicyclobacillales; family SLC66; genus JAKACU01. The sequence continues at coordinate 74,803 of DAHWJX010000085.1, forward strand.
GGCACTTGATGGAAAGCAAGAAATCATTGTGACGCAAGGGGATGAATTGGGGTGGTTTGAATTTGGCAGCACGGTTATTTTGCTATTTGCAAAAGGACAGGTTGAGTTATCCTTACAAAAAGGGCAACGCATTGAGGCTTTACAACAAATAGGCACATGGTAAAGGCGAGACAGCGCAGAGTGCACTGCCTCGCCGCCGATTTTTGCCTTAGTAGGCGCCAACTGCGGTACCTGGCGTACCTGCTCCATAGCCATAGCCGATACCAGGTACGAGTAAGAAGAAGAGAACGAAGATGATTAAGAACACCACAGCCCATCGTGTATATCCACCGAAAGTACCCATGAATGACATCCTCCTCATTAGATGAACTACTGTTGATGATGAGTGACCCTGTTATTTAGTAGACAGGAACCGTGGTACATTGTGTCGTATAAACTGGGATGAGCAGGAAGAACAAGACGAAGATGATCAAGAACACCACAGCCCATCGTGTATACCCGCCAAACACGCCTTCCATTGAGGTAACTCCTCTCTTTCAAGTGGTGATGGTACACTCTAAGTAATGCAGCAAACTACCTGGTTGTCAGGGACATATGCCCTTATACATAAAGAAATCCCCCTCGCCCGGGTACGCGAGGGGGTTCTGCTTCTTTTGGACATGGTGCAAAAGCTAGAAGCTTTTTGCACATGACCAAATTCAGCTACTGGGAGAGGAGAAACCGGAAGAGAGTGCATAACGACTCTCTTTGGTTGCCTTAGCGATGTTTAGTCGCTACAAACAGTGTGATCGCCAGCCGATTTTCTTATACATCGTGATGAAACTTTTTACTGTGTTGTTGCCGATGGGCCATGTGATGAAGTACGCTATAAGTCAAGAAATGAGGTGATAGCATCTTTGCTTCGTGTGATAGCAGGAGATCATAAGGGGAGAATCCTCAAGACGCCGAAAAGCCGCTCTACAAGGCCAACAGGAGATCGTGTCAAAGAAGCGATATTTTCCATGATTGGACCTTATTTTACGCAGGAATCATGCCTTGATGTTTTTGCTGGTTCAGGGGCACTTGGCATCGAGGCGCTAAGTCGCGGTGTTCAACATGCTACATTCATCGATAAAGGGAGCGCAGCGGTTATCGACGAGAATGTAACCAATCTTAGGTTAGCAGATCGTACCACAATTTTTCGTATGAATTTTAAACAGGCATTCATGCGCTTGCATGAACAAGGTGCTATGTTTGACTTAGTATTTGCTGATCCGCCTTATAGTGCAGAATTACTTACCTCTTGTTTAGATGGTCTGGTGCAATTGCCGTTGCTTGCCCCTCGCGCACTTGTAGTCGCCGAGATGCATTCGGAATCACTGACGCCTGATATAGCGGGTCTTTTACTTATTAAAGAGGCCTTGTATGGCATTACAAAAATAGCTGTTTATCGCTTTACATAAGCGTTTTTGGGGGAAATATAATGAGAATTGCCATTTATCCCGGAACATTTGATCCTGTAACAAAGGGACATTTATATGTCGTGGAACGTAGTGCTAAAATCTTTGACCATGTCGTCGTTGCCGTCTTGGTCAACTTAAAAAAAGAACCTCTATTTTCCGTTGAAGAGCGGATGACGTTTATTGCGGATAGTATTTCGCATTTGAGCAATGTGAGTGTTGATCACTTTTCTGGTCTGTTGGTGCATTTCCTGCAGGAACGACACGCACGGTTTATCATACGGGGCTTACGATTTGTTAGCGACTTGGAGACGGAATTGCAAATGGCTTCTATGAATAAGGACTTAATGCCCGATGTCGAAACCATTTTTATTCCGACACATCATGAATTCTCTTATCTTAGTTCAAGTATCGTTAAAGAAGTGGCCCATCTTGGTGGTGATGTCAGTCGATTTGTGCCAACGAATGTTCTGCAGGGTTTTGCAGACAAATACGCAGATGATAAACGGTAAATTGCTTAATGATGTGGGGGTATGGGCATGAAAGCTGGGCCGAAAATCGGCATAGCGTTAGGTAGTGGTGGCGCTCGAGGGTTGGCTCATATCGGCGTGCTAGAAGTACTTGAGGAACATAGGATTCCGATTTCTGGTGTTTCAGGCTCGAGTATGGGCGCCTTGCTTGGGGCGATTTATGCAACAGGCGCTCCTATTACGATGATGAAACGGCTAGCGATGAATCTTCCTATCTCACAATGGGTTGATTTGACGATGCCTCGTATGGGCTTTGTGCTTGGTCAACGCATACATAAGATGATACGTCTATTAACGAAAGAGCGCACATTTGCCGAAACCGTCATACCTCTTGCCGTTGTGGCAACGGATCTTGAACTAGGTGAACGCGTCGTGTTTATGTCCGGTCCTATTCACGAAGCTGTACGTGCTAGTATCGCGATTCCTGGTATTTTTGTCCCTCATCGCATCAATGGACGTATGTTAGTTGATGGTGGCGTGATCGATCGCGTGCCGATATCAGCAGCTCGAGATCTAGGGTGCGATCTTGTGGTGGCCGTAGATGTTGGGCTGTTTGATCGTTTGCCACCCGTCAAAAATGTTATTGATGTAATCGTACAATCCATTGATATCATGGAGCGAGAAGTATTTCGAAACCGCATTTTAGACGCGGATTTCGTGGTTCGTCCAAAATTGGATTTGATGAGTTCAACTTCTTTTACAGGCATTGACCGTGCCATTGAGGCAGGGCGGGAGGCTATGCAAGCGCTCATCCCTGATCTAATCGCGTTACTTGAAGAGAAAGGTGCTTTGTCCCATGAATCAGATGATGCCTGCTAATGCAGCCAAAAGAAAACGTCCGTGGTTTTTTATCAGTGTGATTATCGTTTGCGTGATCTTGATCGCGTTGTCGTATATCCCACTTCCGTATTACATTTATTCACCAGGGAGTGCAGAAAGTCTGCAACCGCTGATTCAGGTGTCTGGTGGACACAAAACAGAAAAAGGATCTTTTATGTTGACGACCGTCTATGTGGTGTACGCTAAAAATGTGTACGATTTATTGTATGGATTGTCCTTGCCAGATCATCAGTTGCTCCCCGTGTCACAAGTTGATCCGGGCCTTACGGATCGCCAGTATACCCAGATTGAAGACTATATGATGACTTCATCGCACCAATCTGCTGAAATCGCGGCTTTGCAGTATCTAAAAAAACCTGTTCAGGTTCATGTTTTAGGCGTACAGGTTATTTATGTATACCCTTCGTCAAAAGCCGAAGGATTGTTGCAACCGGGTGATGTTATTACATCGATCGATGGACAAAATCTACAAAACCCTTCCCGACTTGTTCAGGTGCTACGACACGCAACTGTCGGCGAAAAAGTTTCGCTCTCCATTTTGCGAGGAGGTCGCAAACTACAACTTTCCGTTCCCTTGGTCAGTCTTACTGCAAATCCTAAGCAACATGAAGTGGGACTAGGGATCAGTGCTGGATTGGCTGTATCGGTTAAAACGCCGATTCGTATTCGCATCAATAGTGGTGACATCAACGGTCCCTCTGCTGGTTTGATGTTTACCCTTGAAGTAATTAATCAGTTGTATAAGCATGGCGACTTGACCAAAGGGTATCGTATTGCAGGGACTGGAACGATGTCTGAAAATGGCATCGTCGGGCAGATCGGTGGCGTGGAACATAAGATTGTGGCTGCCGCCAATGCACACGCGAATTACTTTTTTGTTCCGATGGATACAAGCAAAGGAGACACCAATGAGGCTCATGCCATGGAGGCAGCCAAGAGAATTCACACTACTATGAAAGTTATACCAGTACACACATTGAAGCAAGCGATAGGATTTTTGCAGCATTTGCCGCAAAAGCGTGTTTGACAGGATCGTGACGAGTCGGTATACTAACTTTTGTTGTGATCGGAGTGTTGCGGTTGTGACCATGACGTGGACGGAAGCAGCTAAACCAGGCGGTAAGAGCTTTTCGCTGATCGTCGATATACCTTTACAAGCCGTTTCGGGGTATGATGTGGTAGGCTTAGGGCCTGTACAGGTCGATGGGACAGCTCGTGCTGAAGGATCGCTTTGTACAGTACATGGCATACTGCAGGCAGTCATAACCTACCGGTGTGTAAGGTGTTTGACGCAAGTGAATAATAGCGTTGATACGTCCTTTTCCTTCGTGCTTTCGAAGCACCCGCTATCAAAGGAACAAGAGGAACGAGATGTTGTTTATGTTCCTCAAGAAGAGATCGATTTGCAACCCATGGTGCAACAAGAATTGATCTTGGCACTAGAGATTCAACCACTGTGTAAGTCTGATTGCGCAGGACTCTGCCCCGTTTGTGGTACGAACCGCAATATCATCGCTTGCACATGTGATGATTCGGCGATCGATCCCCGGCTTAGTGTGTTGTCATCCTTTTTTGACGATGACCATGATAACTGGTAATATGAGATGGATATTCTTGTGCCGGGAGGTGTAATACATGGCGGTACCTCAACACCGTGCATCCAAGACGAGAAAAAGACTGCGTCGCACACATTTTAAGCTGTCGATCCCAGGGATGGTAGAGTGCCCGCAATGCCATGAGATGAAGTTGTCTCATCGCGTTTGTCCTAATTGCGGAACTTATAATCGACGTCAAGTGATTGAACAAGCGTAAGGGAAAAGAGGGTCTTGGCGTACTTGCGTCCAATGACACTCTTTTTTTATAAGCG